>JAPLSP010000059.1:0-22653 GCA_026398575.1 Candidatus Sumerlaeota bacterium
CAGGGTTTCGCCTTTCATCAGCAGCGACAGGTCGCCGAGAGTCGAACCTTCTTCCATTCGCGTGTCGTAAAACACGAGCGACAGGCTTCCGACGACGCATCGCCGGCCAATGTCAATCGTTGACATCTTCATGACGCGATCCTCGAAGAGATGCGTCTGGATCGTGCAGTCGCCATTGAGCGCGACCTCATCGCCAATGCGCACGAGGTCGAACTCGGTCATGTCGGCGGTGTCCATATAGATGCGGCGGCCGATCTTCGCGCCAAGGAGACGGAAGTACCAGCACAGGAACGGTGTGCCCGTAAGAATGCCGATCAGGAAATCGGTGGCGAAATGTTCATGGACGGCGTTGATCAGTTCGTTGCGCCAGACGAAATTATGCCAGAGCGGCTTCTCGCAGGGCTGATAGCGCCCCGCCAGCGAGCGCGGGATCATACGGCGGACCGTTCCACTCGCCGAGTAGCAGTGCATGGTCCGGCATACTCAAGGCGCTGCCTTTTTCAGCCATTTGCATGCGAGCAGCACATAGTCGCGATATGTGATCTTTCGAAAATTCATGTTCGCTGCGCCGCATATCCGCGGCAATTCAGCCTGAAATGACTGAAACCTTTTCCAGATATTATCCGGTCCAGGCAATATGCGGGCTCGGATGTTACAGCTGAGCCAATCGCGCACCGCTTGGATGGCGATCTTAGCGTCATGGCGATGCGCTTCTACATCCTGGCCTGCTATATCGGATAGGAATTTTTGATAGCATTACTTTGTCAGAATAGCCGCCGCGTCCTGCCGGTAGATGCCTTGGGATGCGCCCGGACAACACTTGCTTTACGCCCGGATTCTCAACGAATCACCTAATGATATTAGCCGATTCAGAGAGGGCGGGCAATGGAATTTCTTATGTGAATTTCCCAGCCTTTATTTTTCGCCATAAACCACTTCGGCCATGACCTCACCCACAATTTGAAGGCTGCGCGGCGCGCATTGGCCGACGTCGTCGCCCACGGTGTGCCAGGCTTTGTATTCAAAATCTATGACATCCACGAACGGCTTGCCGGCGTCGAGAAAAGGCACATGATCGTCCAATATCTGCGGCCATTGCCGGCGCGAAAAAACCTGGGGCCAGCGCTCCAGACCCACACGCCAAATCTTTTCAAACAGCTGCGGCGCGCGCGCCTGCGATTCCACGTCCGCGCGGATCAGCAAATCCCGCCCGCCCACCATGTCAAGATTGGCGCCCCACGCGATGGGCCAGTCCTCCGGCCAATTCCGCGCGGCGTATCGCGCTCCAAGGCACCATTCCGCATTCGAACCATTGCGGCCTGCGTCCTCCGCGTCGAAGCAAACGAATACCACGCCCACCGCGGGAGGAGCGCTCTTGAAGACGTTGGCCAGTTCCATCAAGACGGCCACGCCCGAGGCGCCGTCGTTGGCGCCCGGGATGGGCGTTGCGCGATTGGCCGGATCGGGATCCTGGTCCGCCACTGGCCGCGTATCCCAATGCGCGGTCAGCGCAACGCGTTTGGCCGCCGACGGATTCACGACCGCGTAAAGATTCGAACAGGGTATCGCCTTGCCGCCATAATAAAAGGAAGTGGCCGCAAAGCCCTGAAGCCGCGTCTGGCATCCCGCCGTTTGGAACTGCTTTTCCATCCATGCCAGGCATTGTGCATGGCCGTCGGTTCCCGGCACGCGCGGCCCAAAATCCACCTGCCGACGCAGATACCCGAAGGCGCGGCGCGAGTCAAACAACGTCCACGGCGCCGACGTAGCCGCCACGGATGCGGACGCAGTGGATTCGCGATTGGCGCCGGCTGCTGCGGCAATCTCCTGCGCCGCAATAGATTGAATTAGCGCCATTATAATAGCGAAGATGGAAAATAGGACTCGGAATGCAATCATAGCTTGCTTCAACTCAAATCACGCCGCATAGAAAATCATTCGAGAAAAGGATGAAGCCACATCCGCAGCGGCGCAAGCATGAAAGCGCGTTCTCCAAGAAATTATGAGCCAACTGGGAATCAGCCCATGCAACCAGCGCTTGTCATCCGAAAGGAAAAAGGGCCGAAGAGCCAAAGCACTATTAAAACTAGCGGGGCAAACCAACGCGGCAAATCCGAAAGCCTTGGATTTCGTGCATATTCATGGGATTGTCCCTTTCGCGGAAAGACGCTCGGGTATCCTTAGGAAGAGAGCGCACGCCACCGCCGCGCAAAGCGCGCAAGGCGCTGCTAGAACTATACAAATCTTCGCACCATTCAGATACGTTTCCATGCATATCGTAGAATCCCCATTGGTTCGCCTTCTTTTGCGCGACCGGATGCGGATCACTGTTTGTATTTTGGTGATGCCATGCGTATTCATTTAATGGATTCTTTGATCCAGTATAGTTCCCGAAGCAGTAATCACCTGTGCTTCCGGCAAGGCAGGCGTGCTCCCATTGCGCTTCGCTGGGCAGGCAATAGCGCTTGCCCGTTTTTTTGGAGAGCCATTCGCAAAACGCCTTCGCATTGTGCCAGCTGACATAGACAACCGGATAGTCATCGCCTGACGAGGTTCTGTCGATGACGCCCTTGATATGCGCGAGGTATTTATATTTGGAGTATATCGAAGTGTAATCGCGCGCATCGCGCGAGCCGTCATACCCGCTATCCTTCACAAACGCCATGTACTGCGCGTTCGTCAACTCCGTCGCGCCCATCCAATACCCGCCGCTAGTTATTTCATTGCCTTCGACAAAGATCATCTTCAGGTTCAGGCCCGCAGCGGTTTCAGTGTAAGAGCTCAATGGATTGGCCTTTTCGTAGTCCTGCCAGACTTTCGCAAGCGTGGGATCCTGCGGAAGGAGCGCCGTCGCCGACGCAATGGCTTTCTCAGCCGAAGCCCAATTCTTATTCGAAATGGCGTCTTTCGCCGTTGCGATCTGAGCATCGAACTGTACTCTCTGCCGCGCTTCGAACGCCTTCACTGCCTGCAAAGCTTCGTTCTTGAATTGCCCATCGCCATGACCGGCCAAATATTTGCGGTAGCTTTCAAGGCTGTCAACCGCCTTGGCCTGAGCATAAGCCGATTGATCTACCGTGCGCGCAGACTGCTCGGTTTCCTGACAAATCCTGAATCCGCAGCCGTCGCTTGCGGCCCCAGGATAGGCCACAAAACGTGACGACGCGCGGCAGCGTTCAGGATAGAATGACCAGTCGCCGCCGCGCACAACGCCGCCGGCGCCGCTGGAACTAACCAAATCTTTGCACCACTCAGTAACGTTCCCATGCATATCGTAGAGTCCCCATTGGTTCGCCTTTTTTTGCGCCACCGGATGTACATGTATTTTCATTCCCGTGCCTGGGTTATCTATACACCATGCGTATTCGCCCAACAGCGACGCATCGCTCCCGAAGCAATAGTCTCCTGTACTTCCGGCGCGGCAGGCGTGCTCCCATTGTGCTTCGCTGGGCAGGCAATAGCGCTTGCCCGTCTTCTTTGAGAGCCAGTCACAGAACGCCTTGGCGTTATACCAGCTGACATAGACAACCGGATAGTCATCGCCTGACGAGGCGTATTTGTCGCCGCTTTTGATATGCTTCAGGTAATCCCAATCTGCATCACGCGAGCCGTCATAGCCGCTATCCACCAGAAACGCCTTATACTGAGCGTTTGTTACTTCCGTCGCGCCCATCCAATAACCGTCGCAGGTTTGCGTGGTGCCTTCGATCCCGATCATTTGCATGTTTAGTCCGCAGGCGGTTTCAAAATAGTTTTTATATTCGATATTGTTTTGGGGTTCGATATTGCCTTCATGCTCACTATTGCTTTTATTGCGCATGGCGTATTGCCAAAATACCGCTGCCAACAGCAGCAGCACCGCAACGGCGGCGCAGATTTTCTTTATCCGAGACAAAGAGCGCTTACGGGCGGCGAGCGCTACGGCGCGAACGTGACTCTCTTCGTAATGCTCAAGACGATCTGCTATCTGGCTTGCCGTAGGCCGCGAAAGCGGATCGGGATCAAGACATGCCTCCGTCGCCTCGCGCAATATGGGATCATCCAGAGATTTCAGATTCACACCGGGAACCGCATTGATATCTCCAACAAATAGTTGATAGAAGGCAACTCCCAGACTGTAAATATCGGCGGATGTTTCGGCTCGATCAGCTAATTTACCCGCCGGCGACGAGCCGGTTCTTACCAGTTCCGGCGCGATGAAAAAATACGTTCCAGCCGCTTGCGCCAGCGTCTGGCTATGAAGCGTGTACTGTACGCCTCCGCCGGCAATCTGAATGTCTCCGACGCCTTGGCCGAGCGCAGTATGAAGGGCTTCCTGCCCGACGCCAAAATCGCACAATCGAAGCGTCGGCGCGCAATTCGCATCCTCATTGGGCTCAACCAGGAAATTCGAGGGTTTGATATCGCGATGAATGAACCCGGCATGGTGGACGCGATCCAACGCCTGCGCCATTTGAATGGCGATATCCCGTTTGATTTTCAGCGGCGCATCTTTGCCCGGCCCGCAAATCCACTGCCGCAGATCGCCACCCGAGACCCAGGCCATTTGAATATAGTATGGCGGCTCGCTATCGTGGGCGCATAATATTTCCACGATCCCTGGCGGTACCTTGCCCGATTCCCCTGCCAGACGGTTATAGATATCCAGTTCGCGCTTGAGACTTCTAATTCTGCTCTTTTTTGTGCAAAACTTGAAAACGGTCTTCCGGGATTCCAGCGTCCGGTCCTGAGCCAGCCAGACTTCGCCAAAGCCCCCCTCGCCAAGACGGGCTTCCATAATCCAGTTGGCGCCGGGAAGAGCCGCATCCACCGCCGGCCGCCATCCAGGCGTTTCATCCCTGAGCTCGATGGGCTTCGCTTTTTCATTGCCTTCGGGTTTATGAAAGCATCGGAGATCATTTCCCTCTCCAACCTCGCATATTTCCAACGGCTCTTCAACGCCCTTGACGGAATATAAACCATGGCTGACCCACAACAACGGCGCCAGGCCGGCCAGCATTTCACCTTTCAGAATCGTGCGCGCATTATCGAAGACGCTGCGCGAGAGAAGGATTTGGCCGCCTTGCGCCAATGACCTTACTCGCGCGGCGGTGTCCACCTGAATGCCAAGAAAATTCTGTTTCCGTTCGTCGCCTTCCACCTTTTCCATAAACGCTTCGCCCATGTGGATGCCGACGCGGTCCAAAATCGGATACTTGACTTCACGGGCGAACGCGCGAATGGCGCCCTGCAATGTCAACGCGTAACGCACAGAATCGGATGGGCGGATGAAGACGATAAAGAAGGAATCTCCCGCGGCGGAAATTTCTTCGGCCTCGGGGAACAGCGCGAGATTTTGGCGGACGAGCGCATGATAGCGTTCGATCAGAGCAACAGCGGAAGCGTCTCCCAAGCGCTGCTTGAGCGCCGTTGATCCCACCATATCGGTGAATAGAAACGTCAGCACGCCGGTATGATGCCGCTGGCGGAACTCCTCCACGGCCTGCAGATGAGATTCACTTAAATGGATTTCAACATCAGGTTCCATGCTAAATCGCCTGCGAGAAGAACATTATTGTATTGTCGTTTGCAGTGTAATCACTTCACCGGGAGAAAGGCAAGGGCAATCCTCCCCCGCCTCCCCCGCCCGACAGACGTGCCGGATATTGGAGCGATTAATCGGCGGGCTCAATCGGATTCCGAGGGAAGAATCAAAGGGAGTGGCTTGCGCGTGGATCAATTCCTTGAGTTCCCATTTTCCTTTGGGTAGAGTCTGGCTCGCGCGACGATGATCATTTGCGTCAGAAATATCAGCCAGTTGATCTTCATGTAAAGCACATCGGCAGTTTCGCGGATCGCGGGCAGCACTTCATCGGCCCGGAGCGGGCGCTCGTCGGGAAAACGCCAGAGCCCGAACATTTCTGCGCAGAAGCGCGTGGCCCGATAAAGTAAGGTTGGCGTTGGAAAAAGAATGATCGCCAAACCGCCTGGCCGCAGCAGGCGGAAATGATTTTGAATTGCCCGCTTTGTGCCGTCGCGATCAAAGTGTTCGATCAAACCCACGCTCATGACGATATCCGCATTCATGTTCGGGAGGGTTCCGAGGACGTCGCCATTGACCACGGATATCGAGCCATCCTCTTTATAGAGTTCCGCCAACAGATCCAATCCCAGCTGATTATTATCAATGACGCAATAGCTCTGAGGGGCAATCTGCCGCTTGCACGTCTCAATAAAAAAACTGTTTCCGCCGCCCAATTCCACAATGCGGGGATGCGGTTCGGGCGAAAACCGCTTGATGAGGCCTACGAGCCGGCCGGCGGTGATCCGCCTTGAAAAGCGCGCCGTTGTGACAGGCTGGCGATAATAAGAATCCCAGTCCGTGGCCACTTCCGATTTTTCAGATTGAGCAAATATGATGTCACGCTGAACCAGGAAGTTGGCAAGGAAAACAAGAGTTTCGGCCACGATCTTCGCCCAAAGGACGGGGAAGCCGAGCATGGATTGCATCAGTTGGATCAGGCCATAGGAGATGAACCCGGAGACCACGACGAGCAGAAGGTATTTGGGAAAGACCTCGGCATGCGATTGGCCTGAGAGAAAAACGGCCCGCCGCACCGCCTGGTAGTTGAAGACAAGCGCCACACATCGCGCGATGACCTGCGCCCCGGCGACCGAAGCGCCGCAAAACAAAGCGGTTATGAACACAGCGCCATCAATCAGAGAGGTCAACAGCGAGGCAATCGTGAATCGCAGGAGCGTGAAATAAATCCGGATCGAGTCCGTGAGGGGGTTGAAGTGCGAGGATTTGTTGTCTTCAAGATACACCGTTTCAATGTCCACCTCGATAATCTGCATCCCCGACTGCTTTGCCATGAGCAACATATCCAGTTCGAATTCGTAGCGCTGAGAAGCGACCGTCAACAACCGGAGCATCAGCGCGCGCGGAATGCCGCGGAGTCCCGTCTGGGTGTCTCGCAGATGATAACCCAACACATAACGCATCACATTGCGCGTGAGCGAATTGCCGATGCGGCTTCGCAATGGGGTTGTTCCCTGGAATTTGCGGGCGCCGAGCACCAGGCATTGGGGCTGTTCGATGACCGCCTGGCTCACGCGCTGAATGTCCTTGGGCAGATGCTGGCCGTCGGCATCCGCCGTCACGACGCCGGGACAATCGGGAAAGTGAAATGCAACGTAGTTTATACCGGCCTTGAGCGCCGCGCCCTTGCCCAAATTGATCGCATGGTGCAGAACCACCACCCCCGGGATGGCGGCCACGCTCTGGAAGACCGGCTGAGACGCATCGCCGCTGCCGTCATCAATAACGACGATACAGGCATAATCACTCGGGTTGAAAGATCGCGCCAGGGAAATCAGAGCATCTTCCGGTTTGTAAGCAGGAATGATAATCGCGGGAAGCGCCATAAATGGTCTGCATTTAATATTTCTTCGATCTTTCAATGCGTATTCAGGCCATGTCAACGCCAAATCCTCGCTTGCTCTGTTTCCTCAATCAGCCGCCGAAAATTTCAGCTTCATATTCAAATAAACTCAGCAAAAACCAAAATTAGCGGATTGAATCGCCGGCGCCTCATGAATATGCTTTGCACAGCTTGCTCCAAAAGCTGGCGCTGCTCCTATCTGCATTAATTTACTCTTCCTTACATGAGTATTTGTGAAGAATTTATGACATCGTATATGCGAATATCAGCGCTTGGCAAAGATAAGATTCTACCATTCTGCCGCCGGATTGTTTGCCGGGCTGCAACGTGGGAGATACTGGCCGCCATCGCCTTTGTTTTATGGTTTTGCCTCAAAGGAAGACTGTGGGCTGGCGGTCCCCGCAAATGGGATGAACTGCTATACATGGATTTGTCCTTGACTCCTGTCCCCGATGGCATCGTCCTCAACCGATTTTTCCATATCTATTTTCAAAAGCTTTTCATGGGACTGGCGGGCGACGCCATTAAAGGCGCCCAGCTTTTCTGGTGTTTTGAAATCGCGTCAATCATTGTCCTGATTTATTTCATCGCGGCGCGCATTGCGCCCGTCAGCCGGCGCATGGTTGGATTGATCGCGGTTTTGTTTTTTTGCGGCCACAGATTCATGTTCACTCTTCCCGGGGTGACCTATGCGGATCTGACCGTCACCCTGATGATCATGGCAGCAATCTATCTCTATTTGATCGCAGCCGACCAAGCTGGATGGAGAAGAATTGCCGGCTTTGCTGCCTTGGGCGCGACTTGTTTCTTTGCATTCAAGTCCAAAGATATCGGCGTGATCTCCCTCCTGACCATCGCTGGATTGGGCTGGCGCGAAAAAAAATGGTCCGCGCGGCGCTGGGTCAAGGATTTGGGCTGCCAATTCGGCGGCTTGCTGTTGGGCTGCATCGCTCTTGCCGTATTGGACGGCATTTTTCTTCGGGATTGCCTATTCAGCTTCCGGCCATCGAGCTTCCGGAGCCTGGTAGCTTTTAATGCGATCGTAGGCACATCCGGCCGGTTCAACTGGGTTGACTACTTTGCCCGCATATCGCTGCCCTTGGTTGTGCTTTACGCGATGAGCGCGCGCGTTTTTACCCACTCCTGTTTCAGCGTCCCCGCCAAAACCGTATGGTTCTTTCCGATGGCGGTGCTATTAATGCTGACCTTCGGCGCATTGTCCCATACGCTGGTGCTCGATGACCGATACTTATATCCCGTGGTTCCTCCGCTCTGCGTTTGTGCGGCGCTGGCCTTGGCCAAACCCTTTCGCGCCGGCGCCTCAAAACTCCTCAAGCACCCAGGCGTTCATGCCGCCTTCGGAGCGATCGCGGCTGTGGCAGCCTATTTCGTGGCCGAATACCTGGCCAAGGGCGCCTATCTGCCGACCGACTGGGGATGGAGTCCGGCCAATTACCACCAGGCGCTCTTGGAGCCGGCGTCGCTTTGCGCGCTCATGGGCCTTCTGGCATGGGCGTCGCGATGGAATCCCGGGTCCCTCTTCGCAGCCTTGGGCTTGCTTTGGATACTGGGCAGTCCCACCCTCAACGCCAACTGGGCGGATCTGACAGATGGCAAAGCCCAGAGAGCCAGCCAAGCCCGCTTTACTGTATTCAGCCAGATAAAGGGACAATTGCCGCTGGACGATCACGCGAAATACTATCTATCACTGCAAACGCTTCCTCCCAAGAGATATCCCACGGAATATGAGCTCGAAGACCGGTCGCGATGGCTCTTTAATGTGTTTTATAATTCTCATGTAAAAACAGACCAATGGAAATCCTCGGATAAACCCGCCGATTTCATGGCCCACAAATACGATTGCGCCATTTTGACGCGCAAAGACTGGTCGCAGTTGGAGCCGTTCCTGGATGAATCCGCCAGAAAAAAATACGTGTCGAAGGCCCTGCCTGGGGACTTGGATATGACCAATATCGTCTTGTTGGCCAGCCACGATCTGGCCCGGAAAGCGGGATGGGCCATTCAGCAGCCAACGGATCTGCTTCAAAGCATTCGCGCCACAACCAACGTCTTCCAGCTAGCGGCCATTAACAATGAGTATGCGACCTTCGTGGGCAAAACGCCTGAGACCAACGAAGCCATGACAAGCCAGGCAGCCTTGCTATTGGCCGCTGTAAGGCCCCTCGCGCTCAATGACAAGATGCTATATCTGGGCTATGAATGCAGGCGCGTTTCGCCTTCGATAGCCAGCTTGAGCCTGGCTTTTTATCTTAAGAAACCCATGCTCAAAGACGCCAATCTCACCGTGATCGGCGTCGTCAAGCCGGAGCATGCTTCCTACCTGATTCCGGAATGGCGCCCCCATCAGCGCGCTGTCCTGTTTAACGGCCTCGTAGGCGCCTCGAACTGGAAGCCCGGCGAGATTACTCCGGTTGTCTTTACCTTCGTCGCGGCGCCTATTCCCTATGATATTTTATTTTCTTTCCAGGATGCCGTGGATTTCCCCGAAACAAGGTTCTACTTTTGTGGAACGTGGTCTGAAGCAGTCCACTAGGCACTCCCCCTCGCCGCCGATCGCACCATGCCCAAACACTCTCCATCGAAAAGCGCTCTTCCTCCCCGCGACGCTCCGGAACCGCACATCCGGCCTCCCGTTATCCGGCCCTCGCTCGACGGCGGCGATATCTATGTGACAATGAACCGGGATGCCCTGTTCGCAAATCCTATCTTCCAGATCAGCATGAGAATCGTTGGCGTCCGAAGGCTTGATTGGAGGCAGTTCCTCCTTTGCCGGCATTGGATGGTTCTGATTCCCGGCGGAGCGATCCTGGGTTTGAGCCTGATGTTCGGCGCGCCGGGATGGACGCCGCTGTTGGCCGTCCCCGCGGGTTTGATCTACTATATTTTCATGATCCAAACCCATTGCAGCATCGCGTCGGAGTTGCGCAAGCGCGGCATCATCCACGACTTGTTTCTCATCCCCTACCTCGATCCGCTGGAATTCGGCGCGGGAATCACGCTGGCCGTGCGGTATGAACGGCGGCGCATCGGCTCGGCGTATCTTGCCTTTATCGCCATCGCCCAAATCTGCGCGGGACTTGTCCTGAGCCCGGGGCAACAGCTTCTCCATCTCTTCATCGGTATCCTGATTCTGCTCATAACCTGGCTCTATGCCGCGCCGATAGCCTCTCCTGCGCCCAAGAAACGCATCATCGTCACCTATCGCGAAATCATGGAAGCGCTCAAGCCTTTGCGCTCGTCGGTCGCCTCATTCATCAGCCGTTCTTTTCTGCTCTGGGTGGCAACGATCGCCGAGGTTGCCGCTTGCATCGGCTGCATCTATTGGCTGAACGCCAGGGGCACGCAGCTGCTCTCAGTGCTGGCTTCCCTTGTGATCTATTCGGCGTTTGCGGCCTTGATCCATGTCCACGGCGCGCGCGCGCCCCAGATCACCGAAGCCAGGCAGGAAATCTATGCCCTCCTGCGCAAGTCCGCCACCTGGATGGGGCAATCCGACGCCTGAGGCGAAATCATAATGAAAAATGTAAAATGAGAAATGAGAAATGTAAAATGACAACCCATCCCGGCAACAGCAGTGCGCAGCCCTGCATCATTTGCCTGCCGCGCGAGATCTCATTTTCAATTTCTCATTTCTCATTTCTCATTTCTCATTTTACATTTTACATTGATAATAATGCCTTAAAGCAGGCCTTCAGCGAATCCCGCCTGGCATAAACTGCCCATGACACAGGATTCCTTGATCTGAAGCTTTAATGGCGCAATATGACCCATCCCATGAGCATCCCATGGATGTCCTTCATGTTTCTTCGCTATATAGCATTGATATAATATGACTTATTTATCATAAGCAAATTGGCATGGCGTTTGGTAAATCAAACCTTAGTTTTCGTTTTAAGCATCATATCATTGCTTTGGAGGGCTTCGTCCATGTCGGTCAAGATCAAACCCTTGGGAGACAGAATTCTTGTCGAGCGCAAGGAAGAAAAAGAATCGAAATCCGTCGGCGGCATCATCATTCCCGACACAGCGAAAGAGAAACCCACGGAAGGCAAAGTGATCGCGGTCGGCAAGGGACGCCGCCTCGAAAACGGCACGCTGATTCCGCCCAATGTCAAGGAAGGCGACCGGATTCTGTATGGCAAATGGAGCGGCTCGGAAGTGAAAGTGGACGGCAAAGAATATCTCATCATGAATGAGAGCGACATTTACGGCGTCATTGAATAATTGCGGATTGCGAATTGCGGATACCGGATTGGGTGAAGAGCTGGGGCAGACAAGAGGCATCCCGAGGCGTCGGACGCTCGGACAAGAGTTCACAGAAATTGTGAACCATCCTATATTCCAGATATATTGAAGAGGAGAATGAAAACATGGCAGCAAAAGAATTGATCTTTCACGAAGACGCCCGTTCGGGAATGCTGAGAGGCGTGGATCAGATCGTCAACGCCGTCAAGGTGACCTTGGGGCCGCGCGGCCGCAACGTCATGATTGACAAAAGCTGGGGCGCCCCCAAGATCACGAAGGACGGCGTAACGGTAGCCAAAGAGATCGAGCTGACGGACCCATTGGAGAATCTGGGCTGCCGCATGGTGCGCGAGGCGGCCGAGAAAACCAGCAAAAACGCCGGCGACGGCACGACCACGGCATGCGTCCTGGCGCAGGCCATCGTCCATGAAGGCGCCAAGAACACGGCCGCCGGCGCCAACCCGATTCTGTTGCATCGCGGCATGCTCAAAGCGCAGAAAGCCGTCGTCGAGGCGCTCGCGAAGATGAGCGTCCCCGTCAAGGGCCGCGAAGACATGGAACGCGTGGCTATGATCTCGGCCAACGGCGACGCCGAAATCGGCAAGCAGCTGGCCGACGCCCTCGAAAAAGTCGGCGACAAGGGCGTCGTGACGATCGAAGAAGGCAAAGGCCTGCAGACGGAAGTGGACGTGGTGGACGGCATGCAGTTCGACAAGGGCTACGTCTCGCCGCACTTCGTCACGAATCCCGACAAGATGGTCTGCGAGATGGAAGAACCCATCATCCTGTTGCATGACAAAAAGATCTCCTCGATGAACGACCTGCTGCCCCTGTTGGAAAAAACGGCGCAGTCCAACAAGCCGCTCCTCATTATATGCGAAGACATCGAAGGCGAGGCGCTGGCCACCCTGGTCGTCAACAAGCTGCGCGGCGTCCTGAAATGCTGCGCGGTCAAAGCCCCTGCGTTCGGCGACCGCCGCAAGGCCATGCTCGAAGATATCGCGATCCTCACGGGCGGCAAGGTGATCAGCGAAGAAGCCGGCCTGAAGCTGGATCAAACGCGTCTGGCCGACCTCGGCAAAGCCAAGCGCGTCCTGATCGAAAAAGAAAACACCACGATCATTGACGGCGCGGGCAGCAAGAAGGAAGTCGAAGGCCGGATCAAACAGATTACGGCCCAGATCGCGGAAACGACCTCCGACTACGACCGCGAGAAACTTGAGGAGCGCCTGGCCAAGCTGTCGGGCGGCGTGGCCGTCATCAAAGTCGGCGCCGCGACCGAAGTCGAACTCAAAGAGCGCAAAGACCTGGTGGACGACGCGCTGCACGCCACCCGCGCCGCGAAGGAAGAGGGCGTGGTGCCCGGCGGCGGCGTGGCCCTGTTGCGCTGCATCGAAGCGGCTGAAGGGATCGAGGCGGAGGGCGACGAGAAGCTCGGCGCCACGATCGTCGCGAAAGCGCTGCGCTCGCCGGCGGCTCAAATCGCCACGAACGCCGGCGTCAACGGCGACATCACCGTCGAACGCATCTTGGAGAAAAAGACCAAGTCTTTCGGCTTCGACGCGCAGCGCCGCGAGTATTGCGATATGATCAAAGACGGCATCATTGACCCGACCAAGGTCGTGC
The DNA here is from genome assembly GCA_026398575.1 of Candidatus Sumerlaeota bacterium. The sequence continues at coordinate 13,317 of JAPLSP010000059.1, forward strand.
GCATGGCCCTCGAAAACGCCGTTTCGGCGGCGGGCCTGCTGCTGACGAGTGAAGCGGCGGTCTTTGAGAAAAAAGAAGAAGACAAGAAAGACTAATGTTTTTTCAAACTCCGTTTGAAAAAATAAAGGGCCTGAAAGCTCTCACAAAGTGATCGAGAAACAGCGGCCGCCGCTATCCCAATAGCGGCGGCTGCTTGTTTTTGGGCCACGATGGGCCTTGAAAGCCATACCCGACCTTCTGTAAACTTTCCTTTTGAAGGACGCGCAAAGCAGTTCGCATTTTTAATTGATTCCTGCCCCCGAAATGGAAAGGAGGCGGCACAATGGAAGCAGCCTTGCTAAAAGAAGACGTTGAGCCGCGCTACACCTATGGCGACTACGTTGAATGGACTGGTCCGGACCGCTGGGAACTGATTGACGGCGTGCCCTACGCCATGTCGCCCGCGCCCATGCGAAAGCATCAAGATATCTCGATGGAACTGAGCAGACAGATCTCTGTTTTTCTTCTCGGCAAGAAATGCAGAGTATATGCCGCGCCTTTTGATGTTCGTTTGCCGGATGGAGATGAGCCGGATGAGGAAATTCGCAATTTGGCGCAGCCGGATATCCTTGTCGTTTGCGACAAGAAGAAGTTGGATGAAAAAGGCTGCTGCGGCGCCCCGGAGTTTGTTGTTGAAATCCTTTCCCGTTCCAGCATCACCCATGACACAGTCCGCAAGGTAGCGCTTTATGAAAAATTTGGTGTCCAGGAATACTGGATCGTGGACCCGGACACCAGACGAATCACCATACGCTTGCTGGACGCTGACGGACGCTTCGGCAAGCCACAGGTCCGTGAAGGCGCCGGCCAACTGGCCGTGGCGACGCTGCCGGGATTATCTATTGATCTGGACACGGTATTTCAACGCTTGTGATGACACGTGTTGATAAAAGCCAGGGAGGCCCCGCTATGGAAGCAGCCTTGCTAAAAGAAGACGTTGAGCCGCGCTACACTTATGGCGACTACGTTGAATGGACCGGTCCGGACCGCTGGGAACTGATTGACGGCGTGCCCTACGCCATGTCGCCCGCGCCCATGCGCAAGCACCAGGACATTTCCGGCGAGCTCTGTGTCCAAATCCATACCTTCTTGCGAGGCAAACCAAGCAAGGTTTATGCCGCGCCCTTTGATGTTCGTTTGCCGGATGGCGATGAGCCGGATGAGGAGATTCGCAATCTGGCGCAGCCGGATATCGTTGTCGTTTGCGACAAGAAGAAACTGGATGAGAAAGGCTGCCGTGGCGCGCCGGAATTTGTTATCGAAATCCTTTCCCGTTCCAGCATCACCCAGGACACGATTCGCAAGGTGGCGCTTTATGAAAAATTTGGCGTCAAGGAATACTGGATTGTGGACCCGGATGCCAAACGGATCACAGTGCGCCTTTCAGGCAGCGATGGGCGCTTCAGCCCGCCGCAGGTTCATGAAGGCTCGGGCCAACTCGCCGTGGCGACGCTGCCCGGGCTATCCATAGATCTCGACGTCGTTTTCCAAGCCACTCTCTAGCGTCCTTTCGATTTTGGTTTATATGGCATCCCCTCCTCGGAAGGGATGTCCGGAGTTTGGACCTTTTTTCCCCGAAGGGGAACTACAATCATAGCCGTGGGTGAAGCGAAGCGAACCCACGGTGGCGGCGTGTGGAGTTATCGGTCCCCGAAGGGGGCCAACTACGCCGCGAAAATATTCGCGATGAAGCGCGCAAACGGAAATACAGTCGGTTGCTCAATCCATGTTGGCCCCCTTCGGGGACCTGTTTTGACGCTCATCGTTCCCGTGGGTTCGCTTCGCTTCACCCACGGCTATGATTGTTCTCCCCCTTCGGGGATGGTTCCTCGCTATTTTGCCCTTGACGCGCGGGGCGGCAGACGGCTAATACTGACCAGTCAGTTCGACTGACCGGTCAGTATCGGAGGAAAAAACCATGACGCGCGCCGACGATAAACGCGGACGGATCCTCAAGGCGGCTGAAACGCTCTTCGCCACCCGCCGCTATCATGAGGTTACCCTCGACGAAATCACCCGCATCGCCAAGATCGGGAAAGGCACCATCTATCTCTATTTCAAGAACAAGGAAGACCTGTTCTTCCACACCATCACGGCCGGCTCGGATGAGCTGTGCGCTTTGGTCAAAGAGAAGGCGCCCAACAACGCGCCCTTCGAGGACCGCCTGCTGGCCATGTGCCGCGAGATCACCAGCTACTTTCAGCCCAAGCGCCATCTGTTCCGCATGCTGCATGAGAGCGCGGGCGCGATGCGCGATCCCGGCGGCCATATCCGAAAGCGCTTCTGGTCCAAAAAGCAGAATCTGCAGGACGCCGTCGCGGAGGTGATGGCCGCAGGCGCCGAAGAAAAACGCCTGCGCCCGGATGTTCCGCCCCTGACGCTCGCTCATTTTCTGCTCTCCATGCTGGCCGCCCGGGGCCGGGAATTCGATTCCGACGAAAACCGGCCGCCTTTGGAGATGATCGTGAATATCTTCTTCAACGGCGTAGCCCATCGCGCAAGTTCGCACAATAATCACCATCCCTTGAGGAGCAGCCAGACGCTGAGACTCGGCGCGCGCGCCGTCTTCGCCGCCGAAGCGCGGAAGGAGAGCGCCTTATGACGAGTCCTTCTTCCGCCCGTTCACGCGGACGCCTGCTTCGCGTCTGCGCGGCAGCATTGCTGGGTCTGGCCATCACCTCCTGCTTTTACAAGCCGCGCTGGACTCCCGAAAAAGTGGCGCCCCCGGCGTCGCTCGAAAGCGCCGTGCGGGAAGCCATTCGCGCGGCCGAAAGCAAACGCGCCGAAATGCCCCCGGACCAGGCCACGACGCTGGCGGTCACACGCGACGGCGCCATCCTGACCGCGCTGGCGCGCAACCGCTCGCTCGCTGTCCAGCGTTTCGGCCCTGATATTTCCGCGCAGAGCATCCAGGAAGCGCGCGCCGCCTTCGACCCCAATCTCCTGGCCACGGTTTCCTATGGCCGCGACAAGACGCCCAACTCACGCAAAGCCTTTGACGGCCTCAGCGCCAACGTCACGAAAACCGGCGATGCGACGTTCAATGTCACGGAGTTTTTGCCCACGGGCACGGAAGTCTTTTTGTCCGGCGGCGTTAGCCGCACGAAAACCAACAACCAGAACTGGAGCAGTTTAGGCAATTGGTCGGCAGGGGTGAATCAATCGCTGTTGCGGGGATTCGGCCCGGACGTCAACCTGGTTACCCTGCGGCAGGCCGAAAATACCGCCGCCCGCAACCAGCACGAGTTGCGCGGCTTCGTCCTGGATATCGTCCAGCAGGTGGAGACAGCGTACTGGGAACTGGCGCTGGCTAATGCGACGCTGGAAATCCGTCTCTTTTCGGTCAGCCTGGCGCAAGAACAGCTGCAATTGAACTTTGATCTGATCTCCGTGGGGAAGATATCAAAAGATGTGATCATCACAGCCGAGGCTGAATTGGCCTCGCGGCAGGCCGATTTGGTGGATGCCAAGGCGGCCGTACGCGCGCGCGTCATTGATCTCGTCCGCCTCCTGGACCCGGACCGCGCAAGCCAGTGGGCGGTCAACTTCGATCTGATAGACGCTCCGGAAGCAGGCCGCGTGGATCTGAATCCCGAGATCAGCGCCCAGCTGGCCATGGCTTATAAGCCGGAACTCGCGCAATCCCGGCTGGATCTGGCCAATAGCGACCTCGAGATCGTGCGTACCCGCAACGGCCTGCTGCCCAAGCTCGACGCCTTTGGCTCCTATGGGCGGATGCGCAGCGGCGATACGATCGGCGACGCGATCCGGGGCATGGATAACGGGGAATACAACAACTATCAAGTGGGCATGAACTTCGAAATGGCGCCGCTCAATCGCGCCGAACGGGCGCGCTATCGCCGCGCTCAATTCCAGCAGAGCCAGGCCGAGGCCGCCATCCGGAATTTCGAACAGCTGCTTGAATCCCAGGTGCGGCAGGCCACGCTGGAAGCCGAGCGGCAGTGGGAGCGCATCCAGGCCACGCAAAAAGTGGTCAAAAGCCGGCAGGATGAATTGGCGGTGGAGAAAGACCGCTTCTTTGTTGGCAAGGCCACGAACCTTGATAATATGATCGTCCAACGCGACTTGATTCAAGCGCAAATAGACGAAGTAACAGCGCGCGTCCGCTACATCGAAGCGGTCACCCGCTTGTATTTCAGCGAGGGAACGCTTCTGGACCGGCGGGGCGTCGGCGCCCAAACCAAAGAAATGGAGAAGAAGCCATGAAGAAAGCGATCATTTTGCTGTTCATCATTGCGGCATTGGCCGGAGGCGGTTATTACCTGAAGGCGAATCAGGCGAAAACCGCAGCCGCAGCCCAGGCGGCGCAGGCCGATCCCACGGCCCAGGTCCAATCCGGCCCCATCAAACTGAGCGTCGCGAGCAACGGCAAGGTGGTGTCGAATTTGGACGTGGAGATCAAATGCAAATCCAGCGGCACGGTGACCACGCTGACGTGCGATATCAGCGACCCCGTCAAAGCCGGAGATTTGCTCGTGGCGATGGACCCGATTGACGAAAACCGCAAGGTCAGCCAGACGAGGGTGGATTTGGCCGCCTCGAAAGCGAAATTGGAGCAGTCGAAGCTGAACCTGAAGAATGCCGAACAAAACCTGGTGATCAACAGGGAGCGCGCCGCTGCCAATCTTCAATCCGCCAAGGCGCACGCCGAGGACGCCAAGTCAAAAGACGCGCGCATGAAAGCGCTCTTCGAGAAGGGGCGCGTCAGCCAGGAGGACTACGACACCGCGCATACCAGCGCCATTCAGGCCGAGGCCGACGTGCGGACGGCGCAAGCCAAGGTGAACGATCTGGTCGTCGAAGAGCAATCGCTGGATCTTCGCCGCGAAGACATCAAACTGGCCGAATCGCAAGTCGAGTCAGACCAGATCAACCTTGATATCGCCCAGCAGCGACTGAAGGAAACCGTCGTTTACTCTCCCATGGACGGCGTTGTTTCGGCGCGCAATGTGCAGATCGGGCAGATCATTTCCTCCACCATCAGCAACGTGGGCGGTGGCACGGCTTTGTTCACCCTGTCCGACCTGTCGAGGATATTCGTCCTGGCCTCGGTGGACGAAAGCGACATCGGGCGGATCGCCCTCGGGCAGGACGCCACGATCCGGGCCGACGCCTTTCCCGGAAGGCAGTTCCGTGGCAAAGTGGTTCGCATCGCCACCAAGGGCGTCAGCAGCTCGAACGTCGTCACCTTCGAGGTTAAAATCGAAGTGCAGGACGAAAAGAAGAGTTTGCTGAAGCCGGAAATGACGACGAATATCGAAGTCGTCGCAGCGGCAAAAGATGAAGCGCTTCTGGTCCCATCCACGGCCATCCTCCGCAAGCAGAGAGGCCAGATTGTCCGCATCCCGGTTCCGGACAAGGATCCGGAAGAGCGCGCCGTCACCGTCGGCATAGATAACGGCATGCAGGCGGAAGTCCTCACCGGTCTGAAAGAAGGCGAAACGGTGATCGCGCCCAAGACGATGGACAGCAAGTGGGCCCAGGGCAACCGCCAAGGCGGCCGTCCGCCCGCCATGATGATGATGGGCGGCCCCCCAAGGAGATAACGAGCCACATGATTATCGAAATCGAATCATTGACCAAGACCTATACGCTCGGCGGTTCGACAATCCACGCCCTCGACAACATCAGCCTGCAGATCGCCGAGGGCGAGAAGGTGGCCATCACAGGCCCTTCCGGCAGCGGCAAATCTACGCTGATGCACATCCTGGGCTGCCTGGACCGTCCGGACTCGGGCATTTATAAGCTGGCGGGCGAGGACGTATCGGGTCTGGCGCCGAACCGTTTGGCCGAAATCCGCAATCGCCGGATTGGATTCGTTTTCCAGACCTTCAATCTGCTGCCGCGGCTTTCGGCGCTTGAAAACGTCGAACTGCCGCTGCTCTACGCCGCAAACCGCGACGCCAAGAGCCACGCCGCCGAGGCGCTCAAGGTGGTGGGTTTGAGCGACCGGATGCATCATGAGCCCAACCAACTGTCCGGCGGTCAGCGCCAGCGCGTCGCCGTCGCACGCGCGATCGTGACCGATCCGGCCATGATCCTGGCCGACGAGCCGACGGGCAACCTGGACACGAAGACCGGCGAAGAGATCATGGCCTTGTTCGAGGAATTGAACAAGCAGGGGCGCACGATCATCATCGTTACCCATGAAGCGGACATCGCCGCCCAATGCCGGCGGCAGATTCACATGCGCGATGGGAAGATACTGAACTGAAAACCGAAAACCGAAAGGACTTGCCATGCTTTTCTGGACAATCGTCAAAGTGGCCATCAAGAGTCTTCTAGCCAATAAACTCCGCTCCTTCCTCGCGATGCTGGGCATCATCATGGGCTGCGGCGCGGTCATCGCGATGCTGGCCATCGGACAGGGCGCCCGCAGCCAGATCATGAATCGCATCTCCTCGATGGGCACCAATCTGTTGATCGTGCGGTCGGGGCAGCGCCACATGATGGGCGTGGCCTCGGGTACCTCGGAGAAGCTGACCCTGGAGGACGCGCAAGTGTTGCTGAAAGAAGTCAAGAGCATCAAAATGATGGCGCCCGTCGTTCAAGGAAGCGCGCAGGTTAAATATATGAACAAGAACACGCGATGCACGATCCTGGGCGCCTCCGTCACCTATTTGCCGATCCGCGATTTTGCGGTCGAGTTTGGCCGCGCATTCACCGAAACCGAGGCCGAGCGCGTGTCGCGCGTCTGCATGATCGGGCCGGTGACCAAAAAAAATCTATTTGATGAAAATGACGCCATCGGCGAGAGCATCAAGATCAACGGCGTCAACTTCAAGGTCCTGGGCGTTATGAAGTCCAAGGGAGACCAGGGATTTTTCAATCCCGACGACCAGGTCATCATTCCTTATACGACGCACATGAAGCAGATCCTCGGCGTCACCTATATCCGCGAGATTGACCTGCAGGCCCAAGAGGGAACGAACCTGACAAAGATGCAGGAGGACGCAACCGCCGTTTTGCGGCGTCAGCACCGCCTGCAGGCCGACGCGCCGGATGACTTCGAGATTCGCAACCAGGCCGACATGATTGAGATGGCCAACAGCGTCTCGCAGACGTTCACCATCCTGCTGGGGACCGTCGCCTGCATCTCACTGCTCGTCGGCGGCATCGGCATCATGAACATCATGCTGGTCACCGTGACCGAGCGCACGCGCGAAATCGGCATCCGCAAAGCCATCGGCGCCAAGAATCGCGACATCCTGACGCAATTCCTCCTCGAAGCGATCATCATGAGCGGCATGGGCGGCTTCCTCGGCGTCATCGCCGGCGTCGGCGCCTCAACGCTCATCGGCAAAATGACGCAGTTCACGACTCAGACGCAGATTTCCAGCGTTCTTATCTCGCTGTCTTTCTCCGGCGCCGTCGGCATCTTCTTCGGATTTTATCCCGCCAAACGCGCCGCTCAACTCGACCCAATTGAATCCTTGCGATACGAATAGCAGCACAGGCATGATTACCCATGAGGGGCGCCTCTTGCGGACGAGACGGAAGCCGGCAAACGGCGCATCTATCAATTGAAAAATTCATAAAGCGGAGGAGATTTGTCAATGAGCCAGCCAGACCTGATCACCGTCCAGGAACTCGCCGAACTGCTGCGGGTCAATCCCAGAACCGTTCTGAGATTTGTTGATCAAAAAGAAATACCGGCCATTCGCATCGGACGGCAGTGGCGATTCCGTCGCGAGTGGGTGATGCGATGGCTTGATCACAACACAATTAATTCCGAGAAGGAAAAGAAAGCCGTGTAAGAGAATGTTTGCAGAACATTATGAGGCCTTTTTTCTGCCGGTGGATTTAGAATGGCAGGTCCTGCTCATTCTCCGGATTCGCGCTATTTGACGCTTCCAGCGCCGCTTTCTGTGATGATTCCGGATTTTTGCTCTCTGCGAATTCAGGCGTCAAATATTCCCACATTTCATTTTGCTGCAACCAAATGGGGTCTGCGTTCCTCAGAATGAACTCCTCCGCATCCATCCCCTCAATAGTGGGTTGGCGGCGGACTCGCTTCTGCTTGCCATTAATAAAGATGGTCTCACATTCCTGCCGTCTTCGTTTTTTCGCGGCTCTTTCCGCCGCAGTGAGTTTGCGCTTGCCTTTCTTCATGACTGGTTCTCCTCTTCAACCCAATCGCGGGTCAGGAACAGCCAAAACGCAAGGCCGGCGTAGCGCCCATAAGGGCGGAAGCGCCGCCGGATGGCCGCGTCGGAAACCGTCTTGCGCCCGACGAGACTCGCATACGCGGGCCGCGTCCACGAGTCGAGAATGAGCCGCGAGTAGCGCCCCATCATCATCATGATGTGGGCGGCGGCATAAGGCCCGACGCCGGGCAATTGCAGCAAGCGGCGCTCGACCTCGTCATCGCAGAGAGGCGCGGGCGCATCGCATTCGAGTTCATCGAGCGCAATAGAACCATCCGCCACTGCGTGCGCCAGCGACATGAGATAAGCCCCCCGATATCCAGCGCGCGCCACGTCGCGATAAAAGCCTTCTCTCGCGCCGGCCATCGCCTCGGGCGTGGGGAATGCGCGTCCGGCGGCGCCCGATTTCGCCGCGCCGGGCGCCGGCCCTCCCAGATGCTCGACGAGCGCGCTGACCATCCTCACCGTCGCCGACCACGCGCAGTTCGTCGTGCAGATCGTCTTCACGATTTCCTCAAAGACAGTCTGGCACCGGATCATCCGCCCCGCGCCCGCCGCAGCCCAGGCGAGCGCCGGGTCCAGGCGCGCCATCGCATAAAATTCCAAAAGATCATCATCCAAGCGCAGCACGTGGCGCGCCTCGCCCAAAATCCGCGCGCTCATCGCAGCGCCAGGCGCAGGCCCTTTCACCCTGATCGCCGCATAGCCTTTTCTTCCCGGTGCGATAACGACCGTGCGAACGGCGTGACCGAGCGCAAGCGTCGCCGTGAGCGACGGCGCGCTGCCGTTAATAAAGAACGGCGGCAGATACCCTACCCCATGCGACATCAGCGTGCGCGGCAAGTTGACCGCCTCACCTCCGCCACCGCAAAGTTTGATTTCAATCTTCATAATGGAAGAGACTCTTATTCACATGGAAGGATGCGATGGATACTTCGTTTGTAGCTAAAACACCCGCCCGTAAGCTATCTTAATCAAAACGGATCCTCCAGCGGAAAAGCAGCAGCAAAAATGAGAGTTCGACTCAGTTTTGCGGACGACCATCAGGCCAAGATATTGATGTCTCAGGCCAATAAATCATGCGGCCAAAAAGTTGCGCCAGCATTTGGAGTGCGGTTGCTTGGTGGCGC
>JAPLSP010000059.1:22684-25164 GCA_026398575.1 Candidatus Sumerlaeota bacterium
GCTGCCGCTTTTGCTTCGATAATCTTCAAGACACGCGTAGCAAAAAGCGGCAGCAAGCAACCGCACTCCAAATGCTGGCGCTCATTCTTGCGGCATTGCGGCATTGCGGCATTCGCCGCTCGATATTCGCCTTGACTCGGGACGCTTGGCGAAGCTGACTTTTTGCCGAGCAAATATTTGTAAGGAGGGCGCTATGGGCAATAAGCGCACAGGCGCGGTTTCAAGGCGCAGATTTGTGGCGGCTGCCGGCAGCGCAGCAGCCTTGACCGCAGTGTTTTCAGCGGACGTATCGCAAAGCCTCGCACAAACTCCGGCGCAAACTCTGGCGCAAAATTCGGCGCAGAATCCGGTGCAGAATCCGGCGCCGCAATCTGCGCGCAAAGGTCCGGTGTTTGATGACGTGGACGTCCTCATCGTGGGCGGCGGTCCGGCGGGCATCGGCGCGGCGCTCGCGGCCTCCCTGAAAGGCGCCAAAACCATGCTGGTCGAGAATCAGGCCTTCTTCGGCGGCGTGGGCGCCTGGTGTATGGGAATGCCGATCAATCAGATGCGCCCAAGCGGCAAGCCGCGCTCGAAGGTCCACGAACTCCTGATCCAAAAACTTCTCACGCTGGGCGATCAGGCAGTTCGCATCGGGCAACACCAGCTCTGGTGCAACGTGGACTACCTGAAGGTGGCCGCGCTGGACGCGCTCGATGAGGCCGGCTGCCGCTATCTGGTCCATTCGCGCGCAGTGGACGCCATTGTGGAAAGCGGTCGCGTCGCCGGCGTCGTCGTGGCAACCAAGCAAGGCCTCTCCACGATTCGCGCCAAGTCGGTCGTGGATTGCACGGGCGACGCCGACGTGGCCTTTTTCGCCGGCGCCGAGACGATGAAGGAAACCGGCGCGCTGTCGCCCATGACGCTGTGTCTGGGTTTGTGCGCCCCGGGCGGCGCCAATCCCCGCAAGGCGAACATCGGAGACATTGTCCGCAAGGCGCGCGAAAAATATCCGCTCATCCCCAAAGGATGGGGATTGAGTCCCGTCGCCAATAGCAACGCCTGCTTCTACATCAACCACGCCGGCACAAAAGAATTAGGCCAATTCGACGCCACCGATCCGGCGCAATGGACGAAAGCCGAAAGCCTTAGCCGCCGCCAGGCCGTGCAGATGGTCCAGGCCATGCGTGAATTCGGCGGAGACGAGATCAAAAACATCGAACTCACCGGAACCGGCCCGCAACTGGGCGTCCGCGAAACCCGGCGCGTGAAGGGCGTGTACATCCTCACCGAAGACGACGCCAAGAATGGCAGCAAGTTCGAGGACGTGATCGCCTGGCGCAGCGGATTCCTGGACGTTGGCTTCGTAAGGTTCGAGAAAATGAAAATCCATGACGTCCCCTATCGCGCAATCCTTCCCGAAAAAATCGAAGGACTGTTGGTCGCCGGACGCTGCATCTCGGCGACGCACATCGCCGCGTCGGCCGGCAAAAGCATGGGCAACTGCATGGCCTCCGGCCACGCCGCAGGATTGTCCGCCGCGATGTCGGGCGCCAAAGGCTGTCAGCCGCGCGAGCTGAGCGTGAAGGAATTGCAGAGCGCCCTCCGCGCCGATGGAGTGGACCTGACCCTCGGCGGCCAGGAACAGCAAAATGTTGATAGCAAAGGATAGCGGATTTTTATTTAGGAAGAGAAGATTCATGCGGATAGGAGCGCATTGCTTTCGCCTCTTAGGCAAAAACACGTTACTGAATTTATGGTTCAGATCACTAAGGACGACCAGCAGTATGATGAAGAGAATACCTTTTGGAAAACCTGCATGGCTGCAGGCCATACCCTGGATGGCGTTCCTGATTTTGAATCCAGCCTATATTATCAGCTTCAGAATCAGTTTTGATTTTTTCGACTCCGTCCGGCGCGTGTATTATTTCAACACGCTTTGGATGCCGTTGCTGCTGGGACTTGCGGGCGGCGCCGGCCTGATTGTCGCGCGGATTGATCGGCGCGGCCGGCGGTGGGCGATATTCAATCTTGCGGCGGCGATCAGTCTGTTCGGCGTATATCTCTATGCGACTCATATCGAGCCGCGTTTTGTGCGGGTCCGCGTAATAAAATTGGATTCGCCCAAGATAACCCAATCCCTGCGCATCCTGCATGTCACTGACATTCAATCGCCGCGTTTCGGGCCTTTTGAAGAACGCGTCTTCGCGCAAATGCGCGCGCTCAATCCCGACCTTGTTCTCATGACGGGCGATATGCTCCAGCCTGTCCCGCCGTTGACATATAAAGCCGAAACGCCGCGCCTGGCCGCGCTCATGGCGACGCTCCATCCACCACTCGGAGTTTATGGCATTGTGGGCAGCACGGATGGAGCGCTGGCCAGGCTGTCGCCGGAGAAGTTGGGCGGGATGCATCTTCTTATAGATACGACAGCGACGCTGCGTTGGGGAGAGACGAAGCTACGTCTCTATGGGCTGAACGTCTATGAATCGCACAACAAG
>JAPLSP010000554.1 GCA_026398575.1 Candidatus Sumerlaeota bacterium
CAGTCGCTCATAGAGGCTGATGTCGAATTGGCGCTTAAGTTCCCGCAAGGTCCAACCTTCTTGGGCTGCCTCGATTTCATAGAAGCTGCGCTCGCTTAAGTTCTTGATGCCGAGCAGGAAAACATAGTGAGACCAGCTCAGGCTGAACGGGGATGCGGATTGTCCAGACGCTGTCTGGACAATCTTGAACGGAACGACGCTTGCCATACCGGTCTGGTTATGCAATTGGCCAGACGCAGTCTGGCTTTTGGGTTTCGCCAATTGCCCAGACGTTGTCTGGGATATGTTTGGTGTGGCCAATTGCCCAGACGCTGTCTGGGCAATTGGATGTCCGCGGTCTTCATAGGCCAGATAAAAGCGGCGCATGTATTCAAGATTGCTCTTCGAAAATCCATTTCCGAATTCTGTCATCAGACGATCCGCCAGCGCTTTGATCACCTCTTTTCCATAGTCCGCCCGGTGCTCGCCTTGCTGTTCATGTTCAACAATATGCCGCCCAATCTCGAAATTGGTGTGCACCTGTACCAGATCCACACCACGGGCGACAGTCTGGCGGGCAGCGATGATCAGCTCGCGAATGCGTTGGTAAAGCCTCGCGGTGTCATTAGAAGCCAAATGCCGCGGCGACTCGGGTTTCCTCCGTCTCACAGCAACTTCCCATTTTTCCAAATCAGCGCCTTTGTGCGCTCCGCGTCTCCGTTTGAGCCCCGCTTTTGTCGTTTTACTCATCGTCTATCTCCTTGCGATTAAAGAGGCGCAATTGTTTAGAAGTTCATTTTTCATCACCAAAAAGTGTATTGCTTCGCCTCGGAAACAACCTTGCCTATCCAAACATGGTCCTTCTTTGATTCCTCCGTCTCCCCGACTTGATAGATCGCGCGCAAGGTTACGGTCTTCGGTTTGCCGGCTTCGAGCTGAGGCGGATTTTCCCAGGTGTCGGGCTTGAGCGTTACATCAATCACGAAGTCGCCATTGGGGTCAACCGTGCAGAAGTCTGGATAGTTTTTGTCCCAGCCTCTATCCTTCTTTTTGATGATCCAACTTTTGCCGTTCTCGTCCGTGGCCTCGAAGCTCAGATTGAAGTATCCCCAATGGCGCCCCTCGCGCCAAAGATTGAACTTGTGAATAGAAGGCTGGCTCATGGCTGGCTCATGGCTGGCTTTGGGGTTTTTGGGGAGGCGGCTGATGGGAATTATGGGAATTATGGGAATCAGGGGAATCAGGGGAATCATGTGAGGCATTATTCCTGTTTCGGTGTTGTAACCGCGCGCGGGTCATGCGCTCGCGCAGGCCGCCTTGTTCCACAAAATCCTTGTCCAAGCGGCGAAGCTGTTGGTCAATCAGATAATTCGCCTGGTGGATGAGGCAGACGGCGATGTTGGCGATGACTTCCGGCGGGCGGGTCTCTACAAACTCGCGGTAGTCTTCATAGGACTGCGGTGTTTTGCGGCCTAGCTTGCGGACGTATAGGGCCTCCCGGGAGTCTTTGTCCCAAATCGGGAGATCGCGGGCGCGCAGGTAGTCGCCGTAGTCATTGAGCAGTTCTTCCAAGCTGGCGCGGGCGATGCTGGTGAGTTTGATCTCGGTTTCCTTGGAGGTCAGCGCGGCCTTGCTGCCTTCCAGGATGTTTTGCTTGCCTGAGCGTGCGGACTGGATCATCTGGTCCATGGTCCGGTCGCCTTTGGAAAGGAACTTGTGGGCAAAGCGGAAGGTGATGTCATAAATCACTTCGGCCTTCTGGAACGACAGCAGTGTCCGGTAATCGCCCCGGGGAACAAGGACGCGGTCGGGGGGAGAGGAGGGATGAGGGGGATGGGAGGGATGAGGGGGATGGGAGGGAGGGGAGGAATAGGAGGGAGGGGAAGGAGGGGAGGCATGGGAGGGAGGGGAAGGAGGGGAGGCATGGGAAGGATGCGCGGAAGGGGAAAGGCGGGCTGAATCTTTTCCTTGACTCGCATTATTCGCATTATTCGCATTATTCCCATATTCTCTCATAGCATCCCCCTCATCTTTCCCGATAGCACACTGTGGGTTTTCTGGCCGAAGGTATGTTGCCCCTTTGTATCCAATCGCTTGCCGCCTGTCCAGGGACTTATCATAAAAATCCTGAAGATGCTGAATAATCCCTTGACCGCCGGGAGGGGAGTTTTTAGCATTGCTGCATTGTTGAATAATTATTCAATATTGTTGAAGAAAAATCGCCTATGAATTCGCGCGGGGGCATTCAATCGGTGGGGCGGGCGCTCGATATTCTCGAATGCGTCGCGCAGGCGCGCGAGGGGGTGGCGTTGCGCGATCTGGCGTCTTCGCTGGGGTTGGGGGCGACGACGGTTTATAATCTTGCGGCGACGCTGGTGGCGCGGGGGTATTTGGCGAAGGTGGCGAAGCCGAAACGATATATTTTGGGTGGGGCGGTGGCGGGGGTGGCTAGGAGGGGGGAGGCGTTGGGCGATGAGAGGCGGTTGGAGGGGATTGCTCGCCGGCTGGAAGCCGGCGCTCCCAGTGGCGCTCCCAGTGGCGCTCCCAGTGGGACGATTACGGTTGCGCGGAGTGTGCAGGGCGAGATTATGGCTGTGCTGCGGATGAGTCCGGAGCAGCCGGGGGTTTTGCAGCGGCCGGCGGCGCAGATCATGACGCCATATACGAGCGCGTCGGCGCTGGTCTTTCAGGCGTATTGGACGGAGGAAGAGCGCGCCTCTTATCAACGGCGGCATCCGTTTGAAGAATACGGCGCCGGGGTCTGGGGACGCATCGAGCGACTGGAGGCGTTTCTCCGCGAGACGCGCAGGCGGGGCTATGCCCTGCTCGAAGGGGGAGAGCCCGAACGGCTGCGGATCGCCGCGCCGGTTTTCTCAGCGTCGAACGAAATGATCGCCGCGTTGGGGCTTGCGGTCGCGCAACTAAAAGGTCTGCGCGCCCGGAAACAGCGCGAGCAAGCGGTTGCGCTGCTCCTGAGCGCGGCGGCGGGCGAAACATCCTGCGGCAAAACTACCGCCACAGGAAAAGCGAAGAAGGCGTCTTAAACGATGAATTCACCACAGAGGCACAGAGGCACAGAGAAATGCATCCAGAAAAGCATGAAAACGCTCTTTGTGAATTTCTCTGTGTCTCAGTGCCTCTGTGGTGACTTTGGAATAGTTGGCCAAAGCATTATAGAATCGAAGAAGGCGTCCTGAAACGCTTTTACAAAAAAACGACTGGAAAGTGATGGGATTATGTTGACTGCTCAGGAAATCAAGAAGCGGGCGCGCGATATCGGCGCCGACGCGGTGGGGATCGCCAACATCGAGCGATTCGAAGGGGCGCCGCTCCAGATGGACCCGCGCCAGATCATGCCCGAGGCGCGCAGCGTTATCGGGCTGGTCTTCCGCGTGTGCCGCGGCAGCATGCGCGGGATCGAAGAGGGGACGTTTTTCAGCAACTATTCTTCGATGGGATACGGCGGCATCACGTATCTCTTCATGCCGATGGTCGTGATGAACCTGGCGCGATACATCGAGGACCAGGGCTACGAGGCCATTCCGTACGGCCACCAGAGTGACTGGCGCGCGATAGACAACGAAGGCGGATTGCGTCCCAACTACAGTCAGCCGGTCGCGCCGGGGAAGGCCGCGCCTGACGTCATGGTCCATCTGCGCATCGCCGCTTACCTGGCCGGGCTGGGCGAGATCGGTTTCAGCAAGATGTTCCTCTCGCCGCAGTTCGGCCCGCGCAACCGCGTCGGCATCATCATCACCGAGGCCGAGCTCGAGCCCGATCCGATCTATGACGGCCCGCCGCTGTGCAACCGCTGCATGGCGTGCGTCCGCGACTGTCCCGGCGGCGCTCTGAAGGCCAAGCAGACCGTCAAAGTCGCCGTCGCCGGACGCGAGTTGGAATGGACGGACATTGACTGCAAAGCCTGCGACGTGTCGTTCCGTGGCGCGCAGGCAGTCCAAGAAGATTTAACCGGACGCGGCTCGTACATGGACAAGATTTGGGGCAAGTGGACCAAGCCCGGCTGGTGGTCGCCTTTCTTCCGCAAGCCATCCAATCTTTATAATACCGGTCAGGCTGTCTGCGGCGCGCGCGGCTGCACACGCGCGTGCATGGTCTCGCTCGAAGCGCGCGGCGTGCTGCAGAACAAGTTTCACAAGCCGTTCCGGCGCGCCCAGCCGTGGAAGGTGGATTGGTCGCAAACGGATTGGTCCGCCAGCTCGACCTACGATCCGGTGACCGGACGCAAGATGGCGGACTAGCAGTCTCGTAACAGGAGAAAGCGCGTGATCACGCCCAATCGCGAACATCGAGAACCGCTGAGCTGGCTGCAATGGCTCATACTGGCCTTGCTTTTCTTCTCGACGGTGATCAACTACGTGGACCGGCAGGCGCTGTCGCTTTTGAAGGGAACTCTGAGCGACGCGCTGAATTTGTCGGACACAGACTACGGCGCCGTCACCATGGCCTTTCTTATCACGTATAGCGTCTCACAGGTTATGCTTGGCGCATGGGTGGATCGCATCGGCGTTCGCATCGGGTTGGGCCTGGGCGCGCTGGTCTGGTCCGTGGCGGCGATACTGCATGCCTTTGTGCGCGGACCGTGGTCACTGGGGGCGATGCGCGTCGTCCTGGGCGCCGGCGAAGGCGCCAACTGGCCGGCGGGCGGCAAAGCTATCGCGCGCTGGTTTCCTCAAAACTGGCGCGCATTCGCCATGGGCGTTTTCGACGGTGGCTCGGCGGTGGGCGCGGTGCTGGCGCCGCCGATAGTCGCCTTCCTCGCGATCAAGTGGGGCTGGCGCGCTGCTTTCGTCGCCACCGGCGCCCTGGGATTGATCTGGACCGCGGCTTGGTTTTGGCTTTATGACGATCCTTCGCGCCACCGCTGGCTTCCCGTGCGCGAGCGCGAGGCCAGCGCCGCCGAGCGACGCGAGGAGACCGCCACCCGCATGAGCTTTGCACAGTCGGCGCGATTCCTCTTCGGGCTGCGCCCGCTCTGGGGCTTGGTGATCACGCGCTTTATCGCCACCTCCGTGTGGTGGTTCTACGTTCTGTGGTTGCCGGACTACTTTCAGAAGGAACGCGAATTCACGCTGGCGGAAATTGGCTACTTCGCCTGGATTCCCTATCTGACCGCCGACGCCGGCAAAATTGTTGGCGGCATACTTTCGGACCGCTGGCTGGATTCGGGCGCCAGTCCGACGCTGGCCCGCAAAAGCGTGATGGTCGCCGGCGCCGCCTGCATGATGGCGGGAATGGCCGTGGCCGGCGCGCCAACCTCCGTGGGCGCCATGTTCTGGGCCTGCGTGGCAACGTTTGGATTCGGAGTCTGGAGCGCCAACATCCTGGCGCTTCACGCCGACATCTTCCCCTCGCGCCTGATGGGCAGCGCCATCGGATTGACGGGCATGGCCTCGTCTTTCGGAGGATCGGTTTTGAGTTTCGCCGTCGCCTTGATCGTGAGTCGGCATGGATACGGCGATGCGTTCCTGCTTGCCGGCGCTCTGCCGGCCGTCGCCTGCGTGGCGCTGATTTTTGGCGTGGGCCGCGTCGAGCCCGTGCTTGTTCCGACGCTGATCAATGGGGAGAGTCAAGTGGAGAAAGGACCAGGAGGGCGTGCGATATGAAATTCGCCGTTGGATATCAGCTCGCCGAGCCGGGCGAGGAATTATTCGTCGAGATGGTCCGCGACCATCTTGGCGACGTCGCCGAGGTTTATTTTCCGTGGGACTCAATGCCTTCGGGACGCGCCGCCCTGACCGAGCGGCGCGGATACATTGACTGGAGCGCGCAAGTCCGCATCGAGGACGATCTGCGCGCGTTGCGCCAAATGGGCGTGCGCCTCAATCTGCTCTTCAACGCTAATTGCTATGGCGAGCGCGCCGTCAGCCAATTTCTTGAAAACCAGGTGGCGTCCGTCCTGGAGCATCTCGAACGCGTCGCGGGCCGCATTGACACCGTCACCACTGCATCCCTCGCCGTGGCCCGGACCGTCAAGCGCCACTTTCCCACCGTCGAGGTTCGAGCCTCCGTCAACATGCGCATCGGGACCGTCCAGGGAATGAGCTACGTCGCCGGCCTCTTCGACAGCTATTGCGTCCAGCGCGACTTCAACCGCGACCTGAAGCGTTTGGCCGAACTCAAGGAATGGGCGGATGGCTCCGGCAAGAAACTGGAAATCCTCGCCAACAGCGGCTGCCTCGCCTTCTGCAGCGGACAGACCTTTCATGATAACCTGGTTGCGCACGAAAAGGATATTGACGAGACGGTCAACATCCACGACTGGACGCCGATGGTCTGCTGGAATCTGCTGCGCGACCGCGCCCATTGGCCCGTGATCCTGCAGGCCACGTGGATACGCCCTGAAGATTTGCATCATTATGAAGGCCTCTTCGATCTTGTCAAACTCGCCACGCGCATGCACGAGCGCCCGCGCCTGGTGATCGCCGCCTATGCGCGCCGCAGCTATCAGGGCAATCTCCTCGATCTCTTCGAGCCCGGCTACGGACCCGCCCTCGCTCCTCATGTCCTCGACAACACCCGCTTCCCGGACGACTGGTTCGCGACGACCTCCTCCTGCGACCGCCGCTGCGACCGCTGCGGCTATTGTGCGGGCGTGCTAAAGAGGATCCTGGTCAGCGCCTGAGCCAAATTTTTTCCGACTCCTTGCCAGGCCGTGCCGCGTCTTCGAATAGTAGGCCGTCCCGCTCCGCC
>JAPLSP010000176.1 GCA_026398575.1 Candidatus Sumerlaeota bacterium
TGCATTATTTGCCTGCCGCGCGCAGTCTCATTTTCAATTTCTCATTTCTCATTTTGCATTTTACATTGATAGCAATGCCATAAGGTGGCCGACACCGCATCCCAAAAGATCTATGCAAAATGCAGAGAACATTTAATCTAAAACTTTTAAAATCCTCCTGACTTAAATCTCCGCCATGTCCCCTTTGGGCGCTCATATTTGGAAAAGCCGCCGGTTGACCGCGTTCCTTCTCATCGCCGATGCGATAGCATTGAGCGCGTTGTGGCTCCTGTCGTGGTATCTTCGATCCTGCGCCAATCGCTGGGCGTATGAGCCGATCAACGCCTTTCGCGTTTATCTTCCGCCGCTGCCCGCGCTGTTGTTCGGTTGGATATGCGTGCTGCAGATCTTTGGGCATTATGCGCATCGCGAACGCATCAGCAGCCTCAATCAATTGTCGCGCATCTTCCAGGCCGCGATGTGGTGCCTGTGGGTCAGCGTGATGTTTTCCTATCTGTTCTTCAAGAATTATGAACTCGGCCGCTCCGTCGTCCTGCTGTCATCCCTGCTGATTTTCATCTATCTGTATACGTCGCGCACGTTCCTGCGCGGGCTCAAGACACGCGCGCTAAGACACGGAGAGGGCGCGCGCCGCATCCTGATCGTTGGGGCCGGGCCTTTGGCGCGTCGCGTCGCCGAGCACCTCGAGCGCCACCCGGAGGTGGGATACCGGGCGCTCGGATTTATCCGGACCGGCCATGAGCCGGACGGCGCGGCCAATGCGGCGCCCGTCCTGGGCGACTTGAATGAGATGGAGCGCCTGATCCGGGAAACCGGGAGCGATGAAGTTTTTTTCGCCGATCCGGCGCTGCCCGGCAGTCAGGTCCTGAACTGCGTCGTCGAATGCGAGACGACCGGCGCGCAGTTCAAGATCGTCTCGGACGATTTCTTCCGCGTGCTTGCGGGCGATGCGATCCTCGAAGCGGTGGACGGCATTCCAGTCACGCGACTGGGGACGGGGCGTCTCAGCTTCATGCACAGCGTGTTGAAGCGGATGATGGATCTGATCGTGGCGATCGGCCTGGCGCCCGTATGGATTCCGGCGGCGGCGGTCATCTCGCTGTTGATCTGGCTGGATAGCGGCAGGCCGGCGCTGTTCAAGCAGCGGCGCGTCGGATTGGGCGGCAAAGAGTTCGACCTTTATAAATTCCGAACCATGCGCACGGACACAAATCCTTACGCGGTGGCGCCCACCGCGGCGGACGATCCCCGCATCACGCGCATCGGGCGGGCGCTGCGCAAGACCAGCCTGGACGAAATCCCCCAATTCTGGAACGTCATCAAGGGCGACATGTCCATGGTTGGACCGCGCCCGGAAATGCCTTTCCTTGTCGCGCAATACGAAGATTGGCAGCGGGCGCGCCTCGACGTCAAGCCGGGCCTGACGGGGCTTTGGCAGGTGGTGGGCCGCAAAAATCTGCCGCTCGAATTCAACATCGAATATGATCTCTGGTACCTGCGCAATCGCACGCTGATGCTGGATTTGATGATCCTGGCCCGCACCGTCCCGGCAGTGCTCTTTGGCAAAGGGGCATTCTGAAAAATGAAAAATGAGAAATGTAAAATGACAACCCATCCCGGCGCCAGCATTGCGCAGCCCTGCATCCTATGCCTGCCGCGCGCGATCTCATTTTCAATTTCTCATTTCTCATTTTACATTTTACATTGATAACAATAATCCAGCTATCCCGCGATCGCCTCTTCTTTCAGCACTCCATTCTCAAGCCGTAAAATCCTGTCCGCTTGAAGGGCGATGGATTTTTCGTGGGCGACCATGACGACCGTCCGGCCATGCTCTCCGGCCTGTCGCCAAAGCATCTGAATGATTTCCCCGCCGGTCGCCTCGTCGAGATTGCCGGTCGGCTCATCGGCGAATAGAATTTTTGGGTCATTGGCCAGCGCCCGCGCAATGCCGACGCGCTGCTGTTCGCCGCCGGATAAGCGCGCCGGACGCCGGTACGCCAGCGCCTCCAATCCAACTTCCGCCAACATGCGTTCCGCCGTCTGCGCCGCCTGCCGCCGCGACGCGCCGAGGATCAACTGCGGGACCATGACGTTCTCGAGGACGCTTAGATCGGGCAGCAGATGATAAAACTGAAAGACAAAACCCACGCGACGATTGCGAACGCGCGCGCGCTGCGTCTCTGTCATCCGCGTAATTTCTTCTCCCATCAGCTCAACCGCCCCCGAATCCGGCAGGTCCAAACCGCCCAAAATATGCAGCAGCGTTGACTTGCCCGCTCCCGAGGCGCCCATGATCACCACGCGCTGGCCCGCGCTCGCTTCGAGGTGGACGCCGCGCAACACCGGACGCGCGCCGCCCTCGAACGATTTGATAATATTCTCTGCCTTCAGCATGTCAGCCCCTGGGGAAAACAAATCTGGCGGAAATTGCAGCGCTGGCATTTGCCGCGATCCTCCGTCATCGCAAATTCCTCCAGCGCCAGCGGCTGGTTATTCGCCGGGTCCGCCAGCAGCGCCAGCATCCGCTTCATCGAATCCATGATCGTTTCGCGATGATTGATCAGCGCGGCGGCGTCCGCGGTGATCGCTTTCTCGGCGCCGTCCCGCAGATAAATCATCCTCGCCTGAATCGTCTCCGGCGCCTTTTGCCAAAACGACATCGCAAAAAGAATGTAGGTCCGCGCCTGTTCTTCATCATCTTCCCGCTGCTGGCCTGTTTTCCAATCGAAAATCGCCAGACCGTTCGCCTCTTGAATGGCAATGTCGAGCTTGACCCAAACCGGAATTTTCATCACTTGGAATTGCTGCAAATCCTCCAAAGCAATCCATGATGAGGCGCCCGCCGCCTGAATGCGCCGTAGCGCGTCGGATTGCTCGAAGCGATCCAGGCAGTTGAAAATGTGTTCGCGCAACTCGGCGCGCTGTTCCCGGCTGATTGGCTGGCCATAATAGTGCTCGAAAAGGTTGACGCAGCGTTTGGGATTGCGCTCCCATTCGCGCCGGACCGATTGCGCCCATTCGATGTTCAGGCATTGCCGCGCTTCTTCCTGCAAGGCGTCCGGCGCGCGGGGGCGCTGTCCGGCGCGCACAGCGCGCAGGTAATGCTCTATCACCCGATGTGTGATGTCGCCTGCCCAGATGGCCAGGGTTTGGATCTGCTTGAGGCGATAAGCCAGCCGCGCTTGCGCCGGCGCTTCCTGCCGCCATCCATTCCACGATCCATAGTAATTCCAGTAATACTGCCGCAGACACTCATGACACATCTTGGCGCGCGAATGCGACCATGAAAAATTATTGAGAAGTTCAGCCATTCGAGAAGAATTTCATTTCAAATATTTATGATAACAAGAGAAATTAATGCGGATGGGCGCTGCTCCTAATCGCATTACATCACCTTTGGGCAAATCATAAGTTAGCTATGGGCTTGACGCAGCACCTCGAGCAAACGCCAGGCCTTTTGTTGGGCTGTCTCATCCGCGCCCGGCAGATAAAATTCAACATTACCCACTTCGCCTGCGAGACTCAATTTTGGGAGCCCGAGAGTCAACATTTCAACCACCATGTCGCCATTCGTAATCCGCGAACTGGGGGCCGCGCCCAGTTCGCTCAAAACATCCGCCATTCGCTTTGCCGTTCCATAAGCGCCGTCAAACAAGTCCACCGGCCTCCCAAACCATCGCCGAATGGCGTCGGCGACCAAGGCATAATGGCTGCATCCCAATACAATGGCGTCCGCGCTGCGGGCAGCCGGACATTCATCCAACAGGGCGCCCACCCGAGCAACGGCGCCGGGCAAGTCTCCCCGGTCTATCGCGCTGGCCAATCCCGGACAGGGCAATTCATTCACAAAGCAGGCGCCCGCGTAACGCGCATAGAGATCGCGGAATTTTTTCTCGCGCAACGTCAATTCCGTGGCCATCACCAGGATGCGTCCTCCGGGATGGGCCAGCGCGGCGGGTTTCAGGGCCGGTTCCATGCCGATCACGGGGACGCTCAACCGCGCCCGCAAATCGGCGGCGGCGGCGCTTGTGGCGGTATTGCAGGCCAGAACCAGCGCCTCGGCGTCCCGGCCCAGCAGCCATTCGCAGGCCTCGGAAACCAGGCGGATGACGGTGGGCGCATCCTTGGATCCATAGGGCGCATGGGCGAAATCGCCGAAATAAATAAATCGCGCCTGTGGCGCCAGACGCAACGCCCAATCCAAGACGTTCAATCCCCCAAAACCGGAATCCAAAATGCCTACGAGGCGCTGATTTTCCTGCAAGCTCATAAGAGGTTTCGTTCGGTCATCTGGCAAAAATTTCCTGCAAGCCAAAAGTGTGAAACCCAAAGTGATTATTTTTCAAGCAGGAAATGGGCGCCCGGCTGGAGGCCCTTGTGGAAAAAACTGCGAATAAGTCATTTTCTTTTTGGGGCTCATGCAATTGCGCGCAATGACAGCGGCGCTTTTTTTGCAGCAAATTTTGCCACGAATTTGAAATCTCTCGAAGGATATGAGTTTTGTAAGTCGCCTAAAATCAACTATAAAAAGTTTGCAATAGCGCAAATAACTATGTAGTTACATGTTTACGCAAAACTCAGATGCAATAACTTTCACATCTGGTTTGTTTATCAACGGACATAGAAAAAACTCTGCTTTTTTCACCAGCCGTGCCTGTGCATAACTCTGTTAAAAATCGGAGAAAATCAGGAGGGGCGCCGAAAAACGGGCTGAAAAAATAGTACTTAGGATTGCAGAAACTAGACGGAAGAGGTCTCATCCCGGGTCGAATTCTTCGTCGCCTGCATGAGGCTGGGAGAGGGAAAAATCAGGTTGAAGGTCGAACCGACGCCGATCTGCGAATCCACAACTACCTTGCCTCCCAGATTTTCTGCAAACTTCTGAACCATCGCCAATCCCAGACCGGTTCCATGAGACGACTTGGTTGTGTAGAACAACTGGAAGATATCTTTGATCCGTTCGCTGGGAATGCCGCATCCATTGTCGCTGACAGAGATGCATAATTCGCTTTGGTCAGTGATCCGGGTACGGATGGTGATTTCTCCCACGCCCGGCGTGTCCATCGCCTCGGCGGCATTGACCACCAGATTGAGCAGCGCGCGCTGCAAGCCCTGGACGTTCATCGGCCAAGTCGGCAGATCGCGCTGCAGGTCCAACCGCAATTGCACCCCTTCGCGCGCCAGACTGCTCTCGAAAAAGTGGCGATTGGCCAGGATGGCGGCGTTGATGTCGGTGGAACGAACATCCACGGGATGAACGCGGGTGAAATTCAACATGTCGGACGTGAATCCCGTAATGCGCTCCAGGCATTGGCGCACCAGACTCCAGCTTTTTTCCATTTTCGCATCGCTCACCCGCCGGACGTTCATCTCCATGAGCTCTTCGGCGCCTTTGTTCATCAGGAGGATGTTCTTGATATTGTGCGCCACATTCGTGATGGTCAGCCCGATGGCGGCCATGCGTTCATTCTTCACCGCCTCCTGCTGCAGGCGGCGGTTCTCAATGGAGATTGCCAATTCGTTGGCGGCGGCGGCGGCGAACTCCAGTTCGTTCTGGTCAAAGGCGTCCAAGGTCTGGCTCGTATCCAGGTGCAGCGCGCCAAAGGCCTTGTCGCCGGCCAGAAGCGGCACGCACAAGATGGATTTGAGGCTGTGAATGCGAATGGATTCCGAGGCCTTGAAGCGCGAATCATCCAACGCGTCGCTGCACAGGACCGCCACTTTATCCCGAAGCACGCGATTCACGACCGTCCGACTCAGGGGAATGACATCCTGGTGAGACTGTTGGGAGCGATATTTGATGAGTCTCGGCTCCAGAGGGGCGTCCGGCGCGCTTGCAAGGATCGCCACGCATCGCTCGGCAGGCAGGGCCTCAAACAGCGTATCCGTAGCCCTGGCGAGCATGACGTCGGGACTATCCATCTGGCGCAGATCTTCGCTGAGCTGATAAAGCAATGACAAACGCTTATGCGCCTGCAATGCCTCCTGGGGATCAATCTCGCGATCCTGGGGCAGCGGCTTGGCAAAAGTCCACGAGGCGTCGCTCGCCTGGCGCGCCGCCACTTCTTCCGGGCGCGTTTCTCCTTCTTCGTCGCCGAAAAATCTTACCGTGTCCGAAGGATTGAAACGCACGGTCGGACGCGAAGGCGCCGGTTCGGCTTCCGGCGCGCGAAGCGAAAAAATAAAGGACCGGTTCCCAAAAGAAATCGTGTCGCCGTCGCACAGGCGCTGGCTGACGATGCGCTGGTCATTGATGTAAGTGCCGTTGCTGGAATTCAGATCCGTCAGGACATACTGGCCTTCGCTGAGCTCGATTTTCGCATGAAAACGCGATACGGATCCGCGCGGCAGATGAATCGTATTGGAAGGATTGCGCCCAACCGTTATCTCAGCGGCTGACAACGCAATCGGCTTCTCTCCGGCAATGGCCGGAAATGGCATCAGAGTTGCTTCTGAAATCAACTTAGTTGTTTGCTGCATACAAAATATACCACGATTTTCGTACGCCATTGTATTGGCGCAAACCGTCGCTTATATCTTTTCCGGGAGAAGGAACGCAAGCGAATCCGGCGCCTGGAAAAAACGCATCAGACGCCATAGAATAAAAGAAAAGCCAAGGAATCGAACCCCCGCGGCTGTCGGAGTTGCGATCCTTGGCTTCTTTTTATGAAAGGCTTTCAGCGAATTGCTGGGCGCCCGTCGCAGAATCAATGCGAATAGAACTCAACGACCATGATCTCTTTGACGGGGAGCAGCACGTCCTGCCGCGAGGGCAATGCCAGCATTTTGACGGAGCGATTCTCATCGTCAATCTCCAGAAAGGGCGGGCGCGGCGCGCTTTTGGCCTGCTGGATGGATTCGAGAACGATGGGATTCTGGCGGACTTTTTCGCGCAGTTGAATCACGTCATACTGGCTGACGCCGCACGAACAGATGTCCACCTTCTTGCCGTTCAGCGTGACGTGGCCGTGATTGACCAGCTGGCGGGCGGCGGGGATCGTCGGCGCGAAGCCGGCCCGGAAAAGAATATTGTCCAGGCGCGCCTCAAGCAGCAGCAGCAGGTTTTCGCCCGTGTTGCCCCTCATGTGGTTGGCCTTCTCGAAATAACGGCGCAACTGCTTTTCGCTCAGGCCGTAGTTGAAGCGGATTTTCTGCTTCTCCTGCATCTGCTCCTTGTACGTGGACGCCTTGTTGCGCATCCGCGTGGGGCCGTGCTGTCCCGGAGGGGCCTGCTTTTTTTCCGAGGGGTGCTTGGAGGTGAAGTTGGGCAGCGGGCTTCCAAGCGCCCGCACCTTTCTGAGTCTTGGACCGGTATAACGCGACATTCGATACCACCTTTTGCTGAGGGCCGATGAAGGCCCGCGAAAATTGACGCCTCGCACACCATGATTGCAGCTCGGCGTCTTGCGGCTGCAACGCGCGCAAAGGGGAAGAAGTTTATTTCCTCTCCCGCCCATCCAGCAAGCGCAAAATGAGGCAGGATAGAGAAAAATGAGAATATAAACGCGCCGCAAGCCGCTTCATCGGTGGGATATTTTTGCCTTTTTGTGGCTGGCGTTGAAAAGCGCATCCGACTGAAGCCACATTTGGGAAGCCTCGTCGGATTTCAAGGAGGCGTTCCAGAAAGCCAGCGTTGCGGCTTTGATGGTTTCGAAAATCGCCTTTTGCTCGCTCGCCTCAGCCTTGCTCAGGCGCTCGCGCAACGCCGCAAAGCCGTGCTTTTTGGCGATCGCGTCGCCCGCCTCCGTGAGTTTGCCCGTGAAGGAATCGTGATTCGCGCCCTCGATGAAGAGATGATATTTTTCGCCGGCCAGGCTGTATTGATAAGGCTCCATTTTCCACTCCGTTCCCTGCCCGCGCGCTGTGCGGTCTTTCGATCCGGTCACCGTCATCATGGGCAGGCGCATGTCGCTCCAGGATTGCTTCGTCAGTCCCTGCTGGCCGCTGCCCTGGCCGGAAAGCAGCAGGACAGCCTTGACGCGCGTGTCCGTGAAGGTTTGCCCTTTGCCCTTGTCGGGGACGTCCACGGTGGCGCCGCCCAGAATCTGCGCGGTGAAGGCGCCCAGCGCGTTTCCTCCCGCGCCGATGCGCTTGCGATCCAGTTTGCCTTTCAACGGCGAGACCTTGGCCTCCAGTCCATCGAGCGAGTCAAGCAAGAACGAGACGTCTTTCGCGCGTTGCGTCCACTGATCGTCCCATCTGCCGGCGCCGGATTTTCCCCCGCCAAACAGCGAGCGAAAACGCTCTCCCCAGGTGGGTTTGGGCGTCGAAGGGACGGCGGAAGAAGGCGGCGGCGGCGTGCGGCCGGGCGCCACGCTGGATTTGTCCACGGTTTTTCCGGTCGTCGCGGCCGGCGGCGGCGCCTCCTGCTTTTTGGGCGCGGCGATGGAATCGGCGTGCGTGGGCATAAGGCAAACATAGCCGTAGCTCGCCCAAAAACGGGGCAGCGGCAAAACCATGTCGCCCGATTCCAGCGCGTCATGCGAAAAGACGATGACGGGAAATTTCCCATCCGCTTTCGGATAGCAGACCGTCACGGGCAATTCCTTGCCGCGCCGGGCGTCGCGCAGCATAACGTCACTGATGACCTCGACGGCATACGGTCCATCGGGAACCATGATCTGGCCTTTGTCGCCCGCGAGCAATGGAATGGCGGAAGAAGCAGCCTGCGACATTTCCCCCTTTTTTTCCGCCGCCGCAACGCAAAGCGGCAGCGCAAGAACGCCGCTAACAACCGAAAGCAGTACGATGATTTTCATAGTCATGGAAAAGCTCCATTCAACTTGCTCTTCCGTCTCCAAACAATTGACGGAAAAATTCTGCCTTTTTATCAGTCCTTTGAACAAGACAAAAAATCCATAAAAGCAACGAGGGAACACGCCATCAGGCATGTTCCCTCGTTAGGTTGTCCTTGTTGTCCTTGCGGTCCTTGCCGTCCTTGAGGCCTCTCACCTTCCATCGCCCAAGCCAGCTCACACCTTCGATCGCTCGGCGTATTTTGTATGAAGGAGATGATGCGATTTCTCGCCCAATGGATGACCGAGGAAGTCGGCATACAGTTGTTGAACCGCCGGATTCTCATGCGATTTGCGCAGGGGCTTGCCTTCGTCTTCCTGATAGATCGCCGCGATGCGCGCCATGCGGATTTCGTCGGTGCAGAAGCGCGGCTGCCCGCCGCCGCCGATGCAGCCGCCCGGACACGTCATCACTTCGACGAAGTGATAGTTCTTCGTGCCGTCGGCTACGGAGTCAATGACGGTCTGCGCGTTCTTCAAGCCGTGCGCCACGGCGACGTTGACCGTCACGCCTTCGAGGAAGCTCCATTCGTCCTGGGCGCCGGTGATCGTGAGCGAAACCTCTTTGACGCCTTGCAGTCCCTGAATCGGCTGAACGTGCAGATTGCCGGTCGGCAGTTCCTTGCCGGTGACGATTTCATAAGCTGTCCGCAGCGCCGCTTCCATGACGCCGCCGGTATTGGCGAAAATATCCGCGGCCCCCGACGACAGCCCCAGCGGCGCGTCCATCTCGTCGTCGGGCAGCGACGGGAAGTCAATGTTGGCCTCGCGGATCATACGGGCCAGCTCGCGCGTCGTCAGGACGTAGTCCACGTCGCGCACGCCGCTGGCGGTCATTTCGTCGCGCTGGCACTCGAACTTCTTCGCCGTGCACGGCATGATCGAAACGACGACGATGTCCTGCGGCTTGCGCCCGAGTTTTTGCGCATAGTAGGTCTTGGCCACCGCGCCGAACATCTGCTGCGGCGACTTGCAGGTCGAGAGGTTGGGAAGAATGTCGGGGTTGAAATACTCGGCATACTTGATCCATCCGGGCGAGCAGCTGGTGTACATCGGCAGGGCCACGGGCTGCTTGTCAACGAGCGCCTTTTTCAGGCGCATCAGCAGCTCGGTACCCTCTTCCATGATGGTCAGGTCTGCGGTGAAGTTGGTGTCGAAGACGGCGTCAAAGCCGATGCGCCGCAGGGCTGTGACCATCTTGCCGGTAACGAGCGTGCCCGGAGGATAGGCGAACATCTCGCCCAGGGCGGCGCGAATGGCGGGCGCCGTTTGCGCGACGACAAACTTGCTGGGGTCCTCGATGGCTTTCCAAACGTCGGGGATATTGACTTTTTCGGTGATGGCGCCGACGGGACAAACCGCCGCGCACTGGCCGCACTGCACGCAGGCCACTGTCGCCAGGGGATTGTCAAAAGCCGGCCCGATGATGCCGGCGAAGCCGCGCCCCTGCGGAAAGAGCGCGCCGACGTTCTGGATTTCCTTGCATACGCTGACGCAACGGCGGCACTTGATGCACTTGCCATAGTCGCGCACGAGGCCGGGCGTTGATTCGTCCATCCCCGTTTTGGTCGTCTCGCCTTTATAGCTCTGCTCGGTGATGGCCAGCTCGAAGGCCAGCGTCTGGAGCTCGCAGTTGTTGCTGCGCCGGCACGTCTGGCATTCGCCGGCGTGCTCGGACAGCAGGAGCTCGACGACGGTGCGTCGCGCGTCGCGCACCCGGCGGGTATTGGTGAAGACCTTCATATCGTCGGAGGCCGGCATCGAGCACGAGGCCACCAGCGTGCGCGCGCCTTCGATTTCCACAAGGCACACACGGCAGGCGCCCAGGCATTGGACGCCTTCGAGGTAACACATGGTTGGGATTTTCACCCCCACCTTTTTGGCAGCGTCCAAAACGGTCTCGCCGTTTTCGACGGACACCGGAATATTGTTGATGCTGAGCGTTGGCATTTGCTTTGTTTCCTTTTTATACAAGTAATCCCCCCGCATATCTTTGCAGAAAAACTCTGGTGAGCGAATTTTGTCTGAAAAAAAAGCGGCGAAAGGCGCGGAGTTTATTCATCCCCCCCGGGCGATGCAACCGAATTCCGCGCTGATTTTTCGTATCTTGGAAATGATGGATTGATGGCGTACTATGGGAGACAGCAGCTTATGGAAGCTGCTCCAGATCATTCATGTCCTTATGCCTGCCGCTTGCCTTCTTGTTTGCCTTCAGATCATCAAGCCCGATGATATTGACCTTGATTCCATCTATCAGCGCAGAAGCACGCTTGGCGTAGCAAGAATCAAATTCCACTCCGGATATCTTGGTGACGATCTCCAGTCTCAGGGGTGGAACTCCCATTCGAATAATATTCCCTGCTACCTCAAACAAGGCGATGGGAACATCCTCCTCAGCGAAGCCAAACTCAACGAGCGCCTTTGCCACGCGCTCGGCGTTCGATGGGCTCAAGGCTATCCAAATATCCATATCGCCCGTGGGACGGGGATAACCATGATATCCCACGGCGTAGCCGCCGATCAGCAGATACTTAACGCGGTGGGAATTTAGCAACTTCAAGAAGTCTTTGAAGTCGGGTGGAAAATGGATCATATCCAAACGCAATCTGCCGGCATAATTCCACGGCCTCGAGTCTTTTGAGTGGCGATTGGGTGAGCCAGAACGCCTTGTCACCGGAAGCATCAAAAGATGTATCCACGGTTACCACAGAACGATCTATCGAAGGGAAAACCACTTTATGATTTGTCTTTTTCCTCATGGATTTCACTTTTCTTTCCCTTTCGCCGCCTCGACGCAGCGGGCGGTGTCGCGGGCGATGACGATTTCTTCGTTGGTGGGGATGATCCAGATCTGCACGCGGCTGTTCGGCGCGGATATCAAGGCTTCCTTGGTGTTCTTTTCATGATTCAGGTTCTCGTCGAGAACAATGCCAAGACCCTCCATTTCGCTGCAAACCCGCTTGCGCACCTCGATGCTGTTTTCGCCGATGCCGCCGGTGAAAATCACTGCGTCAGTTCCATTGAGCGAGGCCATGTAGGCCCCGATGTATTTCTTGATCCGGTAGCAGAACATGTTGAGCGCGATCTCGGCCTGCGGATTGGTTTTGGCCGCCTCCACCACTTCGCGCATGTCGTTCGAAACGCCCGACACGCCTTGCAGGCCGCTGTGTTTGTTGAGCAGGGTGTTGACTTCGTTGACGCCGATGTCCTCGACGCCCATGAGATGCAGGACGACGGCCGGGTCCAGGTCGCCGCAGCGCGTGCCCATGAGCAGGCCTTCGAGCGGGGTGAAGCCCATCGTGGTATCCACGGATTTTCCGGCGTGGACCGCGGCCATCGAGCAGCCGTTGCCCAGGTGCGTCGTGATGGCTTTCAAGTTCGCGGCTTTCTCAGGGCCCACCAGCGTCTGGCAACGGCCATAGACGTAGCGATGCGACGTGCCGTGAAACCCATAGCGGCGGATTTTATGCTGCTGATAGAGCACATACGGCAGGCCATAAAGATAGACGTATGGCTTCATACTCTGATGGAATGCGGTATCGAACACGGCCACGTGCGGCACGTTGGGCAGCGTCGTATGGGCCATCTGATAGCCTTTGAGGTTGTGGGGATTGTGGAGCGGCGCCAGGATGTTGCAGTCGCGGATCGTGGCGGCGACGTTTTCGTCTATGATGACGGACTCGGAAAAATTCTCGCCACCGTGGACGATGCGATGGCCGACGGCGTGGATGTGGTCGCGCCCGGGAATGACGCCCACCTGCGGGTCAACCAGCAGGTTGACAATGCTGCCGATGGCCGTCTGGTGGTCCAGGATTTGCCGGGTCTCTTTGACCTTGGGCTTGCCGGTCGGCTGATACTCCACCAGCGCCGCGATGCTGCCGATCTTGCTGATATTGCCTTTGGCCAGCACCGGCTCGTCGCCGGTTTTCATGCGTTCGAGACTGGTTTCGATCAGCTGAAACTTGACCGAGGAACTGCCGCAATTGAGCACTAAAACGTTCATGGAAAACCTCTTTCCGCGAAGAATCAAATTAGGATAACAAGATTGCGGGACAAGCCTATGCGAACTGCCTGGCTGAATCAAGCCCGATGGGGCGAAAGGAAAAAAGCGAGGGGAGACGCGGAGAGGGGAGACGCGGAGATATAGACTGACACGGACCGGCACGGACTAACACGGACCGGCACGGACTAACACAGACGGACACGGACTGGCGCTGGCCCTTTCTAGGTCTCCGCGTCTCGCCTTCTCCGCGTCTCCGCGTCTCCCCTTCTCCGCGTCTTCTCATTCCAGTCCGGATTGCGCTGCTTTCTTGGCTTCTTCGGCGGCTTCCTGCACTTCTTCGGCTGAAAGCGTGCGGACGCGGATTTCGCGTAGCGCAGACTTCGTATGCCAGGCCGCGACGCCAAAAGGCTGCGACGCCTCGACTTCCATGCGCACGGAAATTTCCCGGGTTCCCGGCCGGACATCCACAAGGTCTTTGTCATTGATCCAAGCCCGGATCCGGCCTTCAGTCACGCGGACGCGGATGCGATACCAGCGTCCGTTTTCAAATTCGATCATCTTCGTGGTTTCATTCTCCGAAGCGTCCATGCCGCCCAGCGAAGAGATGCCTACGAGGGTGCCTCCCCATCCGCCGCAGATCAGGCTGCAGCATTTGTCCTTGATGGGGAAAGTAAAACCGCAGAAAAAATCGCTGCCGTCCGCGCGCATCGCCTCAACCTCGGCCTCGTAATTGATATGCGGCGTCGAGCCAGTCCAGTTAATCCCCGTCATCGCGCCGGTACCCTCTTCCATGATGATCTGGCCGTCCTTGACGTGCACTTTTCCTTGCCCGCCAAAATCCGTCACCGTCCATCCCTTGAGCGTCTTGCCGTCAAAATAGCTTTCCCAGTCCCCGTCGTCCGCCTTCGCGCTTTTAACAGCGGGTGTTGGTTCCTTGCCGGCGTTTTCCGCTTCCTTGCCATCCGATTTCGGGGGAGGGGATTGCTTTTCTTTTTGATTCTCTCGATGACAGCCTGTCAATCCCGCGGCCAGCAACGCAACCATTATCACTGCCAGACCGAACGCTGGAATCAAGATTGCGCTATTTGCGCGCTGAAATCGCTTCAATGCGAGCTTGCGCACATGGATCTTTATGAAATTTGTCATATCGCCCTCCTTGGTTTCATCATTGAGCATTCATGCCGTCATTCAGACCGCTTTCCGGCGCAGACTCAAGCGAAATTTGTGTTTCATCAAAGCTGGCGCCGAATGGTAGGCCGCTCCGCTCCGCCGGACGGCCCTGGCGCGCCAAGGCCGCCCGGCGGAGCGGAGCGGCCTGCCATTTGGCGCCAATCTGGATAAATCCCGCTTTTCATCGCCCAGCGACAAAGGTCTTTCGCGCGCAGAGCAGCTACAGCGCGAGAGGCGCCCGCCCCGGGAGCTCCACGAAAAAATCTCATGGCCTTCCTCTTTTAGTTCGGCTATGAATCGCTCATGAGAATTTACACTCAAATCATCTGTTTGATGGCGGCATTGGCTGCGTTTGCGTCGTGTTCGAAGGAAGACAACGCCGCAGGAGGCGCCGCCGCCAAGCCTTCGGCTTCGGAGGATTTGTCCGTCATCCATGTTTCTGAAGACGATTGGCCGTGGTGGCGGGACGCCCAACACGACAATGTTTCAAAAGGCGCCCAAGAGCCGCCGCTTCGCTGGAGCGAAACGGAAAACATTCTCTGGAAGACGCCCATTCCCGGTCTCGGACACGGCACGCCCTGCCTATGGGGCAATCGGATCTTCCTGCCCACCGCCAATGAAAAGGCCATGACTCAATCCATGCTGTGCCTTGACCGCAAGAGCGGCAAGATACTTTGGCAAAAGCAGGTCCATCGCGGCGAATTCGTGGACAAGAATCCCAGAAATTCGCACGCCTCCTCGTCGCCCGCTTGCGACGGCGTCTATGTGTACGCCGTATTCGCCAACCACAAGGCCGTCTGGCTCTCAGCGCTCGACTTCTCAGGCAGGATCGCATGGCAGACACGGCTGGGCGACTATTATTCCAAGTGGGGGCTGGCCGCCTCGCCAGTGATTTATCAATCGCGCGTAATCGTAATGGGCGACGGCCTCCAGGACAGTTTTGTCGCCGCCGCGCATCGCCGCACAGGGGAAATTGTCTGGAAGACCGCCCGCCCCAGTTTCACCGAAGGCGGCACCTACGCTACGCCCACATTGGGGCGAGTGGCCGGGCGCGACCAGTTGCTTGTGCATGGGCCGGACAAGATATTCAGCTATGATCCGCTCGGCGGTGGCGTGATCTGGACATGCGACGGGCCTTCGGCCGCCGCCGTCGCGACGATGGCCTTCGACGAGGAACTGGCGTATGCCACGGGCGGATATCCTCAACTCAATACCATGGCCGTGCGCGCGAACGGCGCCGGCGACGTCAGCACCGCCGGCGTTGTCTGGAAAAGCGAGAAAATCAGCGCGTATGTGCCGTCGCTGCTGCTGAAGGATGGATTGCTCTATGTCATGAGCGACGCGGGCCGCCTGACAAGCTTTGAGTCCAAGACCGGCGCCCGCGTTTATGACGAACAATTCAAAGGCCCTTTTGGCGCCTCCCCTGTTTGGGCGAATGGACGCATTTACGCTGCGAACGACAGCGGAAGGGTTTATGTCTTTAAAGCAGGCCGCCAGTTCCAACTCTTCGAAGCCAACGATCTGATGGACAGAAGCTACGCTACCCCCGTTATCTGCGGCGGCCACATCTATCTGCGGACGTTCCGATCACTGTATTGTATTGGAAAGCGGTGATGGGGAAGTAGCTTGGCTCGCCAAGGACCCCAAGGACAACAAGGACGATATTCATTGCAGCTACTGAGAATTCTTTCTGGCAATCTCACCAGCCTTGTTGTCCTGGATCTTCTGTGGTCTTCGCTGTGCTCGTGGTCTTTGTTGTCCTTGAGCCTTTGCGGTCGTTGCTGTCATTGTGGTCTTTGTTGTCCTTGCTGTCGTTGTGGCCTTTCCCGCCAGGCGCCATGGAGTTTCGCTAACATCATTTAACATCGCTCAACACTCTGTCTGCCTGGTAGCTACTGCGGACAAACGGTCCGGCGAAGACGGCTCGAAAGCCGAGGGTGCGCGCTTCGGCTTCCATCTCCTCGAATTCAGCAGGCTCATAGAATTTGACGACGGGATGATGCTCGGGCGAAGGCGCCAGATACTGCCCAATGGTCAGAATCTCGCAACGAACGCCGCGCAGGTCATTCATTGCGGCGGCCAATTCCTCGCGCGTTTCTCCCAACCCAACCATCAGCCCGCTCTTCGTGAAAAACCGCCGGGAAGGATTGTGGATTGACGATTGACGATTGACGATTGACGATTCGGAACTGGCGATTGACGATTGACGATTGACGATTGACGATTGCCCCTTCGCTGCATTTCCAGTTCCCGAACCCCGACCCCTAGCCCCCGACCCCTGACCTCCGGCCTCTTCCCTCTGCTCCCTGACCTCCGCTGCCTTCACCTTTGCTTCTAGCTCCTGTCTCCTGTCTCCTGACCCCTGACCCCTGACCCCTGACCCCTGCCCTTTCGCCCCCTGGCCCCTCACAGTGCTTGCTGCATGATTTAAGACGAAGAGGCTGCGCGCATAGTCGGCTTGCGGACGGACTTCCGGATACAGGCGCGCGACGGTTTCGAGATTGTGGTTGAAGATGTCGGGTTCTCCGGCCAGCGCGGTTTCGATGGCTGCGGGCGCGCCTTTGAAATCCGGGGTGAGGATTTCAATGACGATCCTGGGCAGGCGCGCGCGGATGGTGTGGCACACGCGCGCGAAGTGCGCGGCGCCGCCGTCGGGCAAATCGTCGCGCGTGACCGAGGTGATGACAGCGTGTTTGAGTTCAAGTCGCGCGCAGGCTTCGGCCACCGCATCCGGCTCATCGTCGCGCACGGCCAGCGGCGGCGCGCTGCACACGGCGCAAAAGCTGCAATTGCGCGTGCAGCGGTCGCCGAGAATCATGAACGTCGCCGTCCGCCGCGCGAAGCATTCCCCGATATTCGGGCAATGCGCGCTCGTACAAACCGTGGCCAGCCCCAGCTCCTTAAGCAGCGCCCGCACCTCCTGCGAATGCCCGCCCGCGGGAAGCCGCCGCCGCAGCCAGGGGGGAAGCCGAGGAGATGCGTGCGATTTATCTGACGAATTCATCTTTTCGCGAAGTTTTCCGTTTCACTCGAATAGGCGCATCCCAAGCCGATTCATCATCGGCTTGCCGCACGACAAGTTCATCTATCTCGCCTTCCGTCAGACGGCGTTTCCCTTTACCTTTGATTTTCATATCGGCGACAGTCATTGTCTTTTTCATTGGGTTTTATCCTTGCGAGCGCTTTGTGTTGAAGCCTTGTCGGCGGGTTTGACCCATTGGTCGCTTTCGATGATTGGGAATTCGCTCCAGTTCTTCAGGTCGTAGTGCCACCATTCGTTCTCGTAAATCTGAAAGCCTTCGGCTGTCATGGCATCGCGCAGGCTTTTGCGGTTCTTCAGGATTTCGGCGGACAGTTGCTGATAGCTCTGCTTCATCTGTTCATGCTTTGCGAATTCGCAATACGTTGTCGGCATAGCCAATTCCTTGCCGTCCTTGTCCACCAGCGTCACGTCCACCGCCGCGCCGCGAATGTGCACGCGACGTCCCTCCTTCGGGTCGGAGATGAGATCGGCATTCTGCACTTCATCCCACAGCATCTTCTGCATCCACATTGGCCGGTAGCCTTCCCAGATTTTCAAGCCCAAGCCATCGGCCTGAAGGCGCTTTTGAACTTTCGCCAAATGCTCGGCGGTCGCGCGGCGAAGCCAGCAGCGGTTCTCGGCATACGCCTTGCGCCGCAGCATATTGTCCGCGCACGCCCATTTGATTTCCACGACGATCGAAGGCTCAATCGTTGAAAGGTCCACAAGTTCCATGGTGTTTGAATTTGTTCCTCCATTCGCGCGAATTCTGGCAGACGCAGTTGTCCTGCTATCGCTCGCAGCCGGAGTGGCGATCACGCTTAGCAGGATGAAAGCTAAAACAACAGCGGCAAGGGCGCAACGACTGCAAGGACCGCAAGGACAACAAGGACCGCAAAGACAACAAGGACCGCTCGTGCTGCAACCACAACCAAGTTTTATTTTCCTGCAAGGCGTTTCATTTTTCATCTTTCATTTCTCATTTCTCATTTTGCATTTTACATTAATCTTCTTCAAGGGAAGGTTGTCCACCAGCAATCGCCTTCATAGCCCACTTCGCAGAACAGTTCCAGCCATTTTTCCCGGCTCAGCAATGTCTCGGCGGTCAGGTACCAGTTGAAAAGATTTTCGCGTTCGCGTTCGTTGTTCCAGGCGTCCACTTGAATGAAGGCATGGCGGCGCGCCACGCGCATCATCTCGCGCACGGAACGCCTGGCTGCTTCCGGAGCAACATTGTGAATGGTGTTGATGGCAAGGATTACGTCGAAGGATTTGTCCGGAAAAGGCAGCTCGGCGCATGTGCCCATGACGACGCGTCCGCGCGCGTCGCCGTAGGCGTTATCGAGGGCATAGCGCGAAAACTCCAATCCAGCGACGCGAATGCCCGGAATCTCATGGATGAGATCATGCAGCAGGAATCCCTTTGCGCAACCGATATCGAGCGCCGACGAAGAAGCGCCGAGACCGTAGGCTTCCTTCATACGTTGGGCAACGGCGACCCAGCGGCCGTCATATTTATATCCGCCATATCCGTTGACGCGGTCGCCGTCGAAAAATTCGCGGTCATAGCGGCGGGCGATGGCGCGGTTTTCGTCCGTGCGATAGCCGGGCGCATAGTTGCGCGCGACGGCGGGCCATTGATTGAGCAGGTTGAATTCACGCATATTTCGGCAGAGGCTCGATGGATGGAGGATTGGGGCATTCGTGCCCTTGGAAGATGCGCGGCGCGGCCCAGCGCACGGCGTTCGTGATGACGCGCATCACGTTCGCGTCGTAAAAAATCGGAAAGGATTCATGTCCGGGGCGGAAATAAAACACGCGCCCGTGTCCGCGCTCCCAGCAGCATCCGCTTCGGAAAACCTCCCCGCCCTGGAACCAGGAAATGAAAATCAGTTTGTCCGGCGTCGGGATGTCGAAGCGTTCGCCATACATCTCGACGTGCGGCAATTCGAAGTACTCGCCGATGCCTTCCGTGATGGGGTGGCCCGGCTCGATGTTCCAGAGGCGCTCCTTCTCGCCTGCCTCGCGCCACTTGAGCGAACACGTCGTTCCCATCAGGCGGCGGAAGATTTTCGAGAAATGCGCCGAATGCAGGCAGATCAGCCCCATCCCTTCGAGGACGCGCTTGTGCACTTTTTCGACGATGGCGTCGTCCACTTTGTTATGATGCATGTGGCCCCACCACGTCATGACGTCCGCGCGCGCAAGGACTGCGTCGGTGAGGCCGTGCTCGGGCTCTTCGAGCGTGGCCGTCGTGGCGCGGATGCCTTCCTGCTTGTTGAGATGCGCGGCGATGACGGCATGCATCCCGTCGGGATAAACCGCCTTGACCTTCTCGCTGGTTTTTTCGTGGACGCCTTCGTTCCAGACAACAACATTGAGTGTGCGGTTCATGAGAGTGTTTGTCCTTTCAAATCTCAGATGTCAGATCTCAAATCTCAGATGTCAGATCTCAAATCTCAAATCTCAAATCTCAAATCCCCTATTACGCCCGCCGCCCGGCTTGCAAGCGGTTGATCAGGACGGCGCTTAGAATCAGCGCGCCGCGCACAACCAACTGCCAGTCCTCATTGATATTGCGCAAAGTCATGCCGTTAACCAGCACGCCCAGGAAGATGATGCCGATGAGCGTTCCCCAGACTGTTCCCGCGCCGCCCGCCAGACTCGCCCCGCCGATGATCACCGCCGAGATCACGTCCAGTTCCCAGCCCTTGGCGGTGGTGGCGGTTCCCGACATGATCTGCGAGGCCTGCAACAATCCGCTCAACGCCGCCAGCAGCGCCACGATGCCCATGACGAGTATCTTGACGCGCGCCACGCGGATGCCGCTCAAGCGCGCGGCCTCGGGATTGCCGCCGATGGCATAGATCGCGCGTCCGAAAGAAGTATAGCTCATGACGCCCTGAACGATCAGGAAGCTCAGCAGGAAGATGATCGCGGGGAAAGGAATCCGCGCCACATAGCCGCCGCCCAGGAAATTGTACCAATCGGGAAAATCCGAAATCGAGTAACCGCCCGTGATCAAACGCGCCACGCCGGTCAAGACCGTGAGCCAGGCCAGCGTGGTGATGAACGTCGGGACCTCGAATCGCGTGCGGATCCATCCCGTGAGGCATCCGATGAGAAATCCCACGGCCAGCGCCGCCAGAATGCCCGCGCAAACAGCGGTGGCGCCGCCGGCCCCGCTCTTGATCAGCGCCTTGACGATCCATGCGGCCAGACAGCCGGAGAACGCCACCGCCGATCCGACGCTCAGGTCAATCTCGCCTGCAATAATCACCATCGTCATTCCGAAAGCGATGATGCCCTGCATGGAAACGTTGCGCAGGATTCCCAGCTGATTTTCCATCGTCGCAAAATGCGGCGCGGTGA
Source organism: Candidatus Sumerlaeota bacterium (assembly GCA_026398575.1). The sequence continues at coordinate 20,366 of JAPLSP010000176.1, forward strand.
ACGCCAGGACGATCCACAGCCCCATCAGAATGACGGCTAACATGAACTGCCGGAAATAAAAGAAAATCGAATGTTGGGATTGGAGCATCAGCAGGAACCCTTCTTCATTGATTGCGGATTACGGATTACGGATTGCGGATTTACGATTGACGATTGACGAATGACGATTAGAGCAAAGCAGCGCGATTTCTCCTAATCCGGAAGCGGCTTTGCTATAATCTGAAGGCAGCTTCGCTCTAGTCTAAAAGCAGTTTTACTCAAATCCGGCAGTGGCTTTGCTCCAATCGTCAATCGTCATTCGTCATTCGTCAATCGTCAGTTTTCCATGCATTTCACATACAACTCATTCGGCGTCAGATCGTTGGGCTGGACTTCCTCGACGATCCGGCCTTTCTTCATGATCAGGATACGATGGCATGCTTCCAGCAACTCCTCGAGTTCGCTCGAAACAAAGACACAGCTGATTCCCTGCCGGCTCAGGTCCCACATCACCTGGAAAATCTGCTGCTTGGCCTGCACGTCAATTCCGCGCGTCGGCTCGTCGAAAAGGATCACGCTGGGCTTGGCGCCGAGCCAGTTGCCAACAACGACCTTCTGCTGATTACCGCCGCTGAGCGAGCCGGCCGGCAGTTCAACGTCCGAAACCTTGATCTGCAATTGCTCAATGATAGGACTGAGCGATTTTTTTTCGCGTCCGCGCGTGATGAAGCCGCGCGGCGCGATGCGCTCCATGCCCGCCATGCACATATTCTGGCGAATGCTCAGTATCAGCGCGAGCGCCTCTTCCTTGCGGTTCTCGGGCGTAAAGGCCATGCCCAAGCGTTTCATCGTCACCGGGTCGGTATGGCGGAGAGTCCGTCCCGCAAGGACGATTTCGCCCGACTCGAACGGCTCGGCGCCGAAAATCGCCTTCAGCAATTCGGTGCGGCCCGATCCCAGCATCCCCGCGATCCCGAGGACTTCTCCCCTGTATAAGGTGAAATTGATATTCTCGAAATGATGGCCTCGACGCAGATTGCGGGCTTCCAACACGGGCTCGGAGGAGGCCCCAAGGTCGCTCGGACGCTGCTTCTGCACAACCTCGCCAAACATCATCTCGACGATAACGTCAGGCGTGGCGTCCTGGATATCCACGGTCCCGACGTATCGCCCATCGCGCAGGACCGAGACTTTGTTGGCGATCAGATGCAGCTCCTGCAGGCGATGCGTGATGTAGATGATCGTCACGCCCTTGGCGGCCAGCTGGCGGATGAGCTTGAAGAGGCTTTGAGTTTCATGCTGCGCAAGGGCGGAGGTCGGTTCATCCAGCATGATTGCCGAAGGACGGAACGACATCGCCTTGGCGATCTCGACGATCTGCTGCTGCGCAACGCCGAGATCGCTTGCCTTTTGGCGCACGTCCAGGGCGACTTCCATTTCGTCGAGCACGGCGCCCGCGCGGCGGAAGGTTTCCGCCCAGTCAATCACGATCCCCCCGCAGCCTTTGCGCTTGGGCAGACGGCCCAGCAGGATGTTTTCGGCCACGGTCAACTCCGGCGCCAAGCTCAGCTCCTGATGCACGGTGACGATGCCTTTATTGAAGGCGTCCTGCGGCGAGGGCAGATGCATCTCAACCCCATCCGCCAGAATCCTGCCACTGGTGGGCTGGACGGCGCCTGCAAGGATTTTGACCACGGTGCTTTTCCCCGCGCCGTTCTTGCCAATCAGCGCATGAACGCAGCCGTTCTCGAAGGTAATGGAAACATCATCCAGCGCCAGAACGCCGGGATATTCTTTGCGGAGGTTGAGGACCTGAAGCATAGAGGTCAGGGGTCAGGGGTCAGGGATCGGGGGCCATGAACAGTCTTTGTTGCGGGATCATAGATATTCTTCGTAAAGACCCATGAGCATGACAAATCTGAGAACGCCTAATTATGCTGATAAAATTTGCCATCCGCAGAAGGCATTTTCAGTTGTCGACAGAATGTCGACAACTAGACCCGTCAATTCATTACTTTCCGCTAATCCGCGCATCCCATGTTTTTTGGAATTCCTTGACTTTGTCCGGCGCCGCGCGCGTAAGCAGAAGGACCGGAACGACGACGTGATTTTCGAGTTTTTCGCCTTTGAGGGCCTTGACGGTCGCTTCGACCGCCATCGCGCCGATTTCATAAGGCTGCTGCCCGGCGGTCGCCTGAAGGATATTGTCTTCATCGAGCAGGAACTTGGTCAGCTGTTCGCTGGTATCGGTCCCGAATACGAAGATCTTGCCCGCCTTGCCTTTGTTCTTGACCGCCATGACTTCCCCGACCGTGCCGCCTTCGTTGGCCGACCAGAGGATATTGATGTCCGGATTGGCGGTGAGGATGTCGCTGGCCTTGTTCATCCCCATTTCTTTCAACCAGGCTTCCTGCTCGGCGACGAACTTGACTCCGGGCAGGTCCTTGATCTCGTTCTTGAAGCCGTTCGTGCGCGCGTCGCTTTGCTCGGCCAGCTGCGACCGGAAGGCGAGAATGCCGATATTGGCCTTGCCGCCGAGTTTCTCCTCGATGAATTTGCGCGCGACTTTGCCGCATTGCGTGCCGAGTTCGCCCTGATTGCTTTCGATCGTCGAGAGCGGAATGTCGCTTTTGACGGGCGAATTATGGATGATGATCTTGATGCCGGCGTCATGGGCGCGTTTGAGCGCGGCCACCGAAGACTCCGCGCCGATGGGCGAAATCACAAGGGCGTCCACCTTGCTGCTGATATAGGTGTTGACGAGTTCGATTTCCTTGTCCGGCTTGTTATTGCTGTTGCCTTCAAGATACTCCACGCCCGCTTTTCGCGCGGCGGCTTTCATGCCGATCGAGGTCATGCGGAAGAACTCATCGTCCTGGAAAATGATGCCGGCGATTTTGAATTTCTTTTCGCCGCCCGCCGCCGGTTTGCTTTCCTGGCCCCGGTCGCAGGCAAATGTCATCAACATCGCCAGCGCGCAAAGCCCTGGCAGCGCCGCCACAATAGCATGTTTCTTTGTCATCGTATCCTCCCTATATTGTTATCAATGTAAAATGTAAAATGAGAAATTGAAAATGACACCGCGCGCGGCAGGCATAAGATGCAGGGCTGCGTAATGCTGGCGCCGGGATGGGTTGTCATTTTACATTTCTCATTTTTCATTATGAATGATATTGCTGACAGACGCTTAAAGCGCGCCGATGTCGCGCAAGACCTTCCTCAAGCCTTCCACCGCCGTCTTGAACAGCTCCGGACCCGTCTCGCCGTGCGAATGCCCGGCCACTTTCAGATGCGGTTCGAGCGTCAGGAAGTTATCGTATCCTTCATTGAACGCTTCGCTCAGGATCATCGTGATGTCGCCGTCGCCGGATCCGGCCACGACAATCGAACCGGAAGCCATGCGGGCGTCCTTGATGTGAAAATACTCTATGAAGGGTTTGATCTTGAGCCAGCAATCCTGATAGGGGCGCTGGCCGCATTGGACGTAGTTGGCCGGATCGAAGACGCCGACGAGCGCCGGGGAGTTGATGCTTTGGAACACGTCAAGGAAGCGGTCGCCCGTGTCGGCATAGATTCCTTTTTCGTTTTCCAGCGCGCATTTGATCCCCGACGGCTCAGCCGCCTGCGCCAGTCGCCCGACCCAGTCTATGCACTGGGCACGGCATTCGGCGTGCGTTTTGCCCTGGGGGACGTAGTAGGAAAACATGCGGATATATTTGCACGAGAGCGTCTGGGCGAGTTCAATCGCGCGTTTCAGGCGTTCGAGCTCCTCGTTGAAATCGCCGTCCAGCGGGAATTTGCCGATGGGCGATCCGATGGCCGAAAAGCCGATGCCGTTGTCGCGCGCGGTTGCGGCGACCCGCTGAACTTCCGCGTCGCTCAGCGCCATGACGTTTTTGCCCCACACGCCGCGCAGCTCGATGGCGCCGACGCCGTTCTTTTTCAGGACTGCGATCTGCTCATCGAGGTCTTGGGAGATTTCGTCGGCGAATGCGCTCAATTGAATGCTCATGGCGGCCCTCCTCGTTGCGATCCTGGAATTCACATGGGGCTTCACCGGCTTGGGGGCGCTGACAAGTCTCTATCGAAATTGCGGCGGTGTCCCGCCATAGCGCACGATGTCGCCACGGCTGATCGTGCCGTTCGTTGGATCGTAAATGTCATTAATCCCGCCTCGGGAGGCCTGATCGAAGATCAGGTTCGGTCCCAGCGAGGTGATGCCCCAGCTCTGGGGATGGCCTTGATGCGCGGGCGTATCTGTCATGCCCGAATAGCTCCCCTTGGTCAGATAGGAATAAGGATAAGGGGGATGTTTGCCGGGAAACAGAATATCCGTCATCATGTCCGAGGAATGCTGCGTGACGTGGAAAGGGTCATAGGGAATCGAAGTGATATAGGCTACGGGCGTCGTAAGAATGAACCACCACTTTTTCTGCTCATAAGGAATGCTGCCGGATAGCGTCATCGGATTGAAATCCGCGGCGTCATCGGCGTCAAGAGGCAGCGTGCTGTAATCCACGGCATAAGCCTCGATGGCGGTCCCTAGCGTACGCATATCCGCCATCGCTCGCGAAACCTTCGAACGCGTCTGCGCTTCGAGAAAATTGGGAATGGCGATGAGCGCAAGAATAGCGATGATGGCGATGACAATCAGCAGCTCGATTAGGGTGAAACCGGTCTTTTGTCTCATAATCCATGTCTTTTTTAAGATAGGGAATTCAAGGCGCCGGATAGCGGCGCCTGTTGCTTCCTGAATTCCAAGTTCCTTCGAACCGCTTATTTCGCCTGACCGAAGCACATCACCATGCCCTCGACGTCGCCCAAAACCAGCCGTTCCTGTGCGATCGCCGGAGCGGCGGTGAAGGGCGCTCCGGACACATATTCCAAAACCTTCCGGCCCGTTTTCAGATCCAAAACATAAAGCGTTCCATCTTGCGACGGCGCATAAACGCGCTCGCCGGCGACGCTGGGCGAAGCGTCATTTTCCCCTTTTGTATCGTAAACCCATATATTAGCGCCGGTTATCCGATCAAGGCAATGGACTTTTTTGTCGCGGCCGCTTGCTATCAGGCGGCCTCCCGCGACGGCGCAAGAGGCATAAAAAGGAAACTCGCCCGTCTGCGGATCGTGTTCCCATTTCTTCTTTCCGGTCCGCCAATCCACCGCCAGGATCAAGCCGCCGAAATTCCCGACGTACAGCTCCTGTCCTGCGATGGCGGGGGTGGCCGAGGCGTAGCCGCTCATCTCCAGCGACCAGGCCAGCGTCCCGGAGCTGACGTGAACAGCCCGCAACTGCGAATCGCAACCGGCCATGAAAACCAAACCATCGGCGAGCGTGGGCGAGCAATGGACCGGCCCCTCGCATTCGAATTTCCAAACGAGCGCGCCCGTGGCGGCCTCGAGGCAGTACATGTTCTGGTCATAAGAGCCGAAAATAATGCGCCCGGAATCGCACGCCGGCGAGGAGTGAATCTCGGAATCGGTTTTATAGACCCACTTTTTTGCGCCGGTTGCGGCGTCCAGACAGCGCATCTCGCCCTCGAGTCCGGCGATGAACAGGCGTCCTTCCCAAACGCAGGGCGTGGTATATAACTCGTCTTTATATTTCTGGCGCCAGATTTCTTTGCCGGTTTCCAGGGACAAGGCATAGACGGCGCCCGCTTTGGTTGCGACAAAAACCCGTCCGCCGGAAATCGCCACCCCCGACTCGATGGCCCCTTCGGCCTGAAACTGCCACAAGCGGCGCAAGCGTTCGGGCAGCGGCGCGGGGCTCATTCCGCTGCGCTGCATATCGCCCCGGTCGCAGAACCAGGCCGCCGAATCCGTGGAAGGCGCCGCCGGAGAGGACGGGAGATTGCCGCCCTCCGCATGCGAATATCGCGCGGGCCATGCGGCTAAAATCATCAATAGGAACCAGCGTGGCATTCATTGCCTCCATTCATCGTGCATTTCTGCGCCCCCTTGGTGATCTGAGTCATAATTCAGTCACATATTTTTGCCTAAGGGACGAAAGCAATGCGCTCAGCATCAGCGCCTATTCGCATGAATCTTCTCTTCCTATTATCGTTTTTTCTACCCACCCCTCAACACCCGCGCTTGACTTGAGGGCGGGAGTCTCCTATCTCATTGCCCTGCGAATCAATCCTGAAGTCCAAAATCCCGCGCCACAGGTTTGAAATATGAATATCACCGCGGAGCGCCTGTTCGCCCGTTTGTGCCGCATTCAAGCCTTAGCTGTTCTGGTGGTCGTTGCGTTGATGTTTCCGCTGGCCCTGGATCAGCAGGCGGTTTTCAGCTGGTTTGTCCGCTGGCTTCCGGGAGAGGGGCTTCAAAAGGCTTTCATTCAAGGCTTCCAGTCATTCCTGACGGCGTCCTATACGCCGCTGATGCTCAAAGAAATCCTGACGGGCATGGGAATTGCCATGCTGCTGTTTTTCTTTGTGGTGTGGCGCGCGCTCTGGCCGCTCCAGGACAAAGAGGAACGGCGGCGCGCTCTGATGGTCCTCGTTCTGCTGGCGCTGGCGATAGTTTCGGCCTTATGGCAATCGCCCACCTATTACTACAGTCTGATAACGTTGACGCGGGTGGCGTGCTTGAGCGTTTACGCCTGCATCGTCATGTCGCTGGCGCGCGCGAGGTATTTCATGCGCAAAGGCGCCGCCCTCATTGTGTGGTGCGCGGCGCTGCTGGCGGCGATCGCCTTGCTGCAACACCTCGGCCTCGTCGAAGGCATCATCGCCCATTACGAGCATCATCGCAATCGGATCGGATCGCTGATCGGACACAACACCGGACTGTCGGTTTATCTGATGTTCGGCCTCTTTATCGCGCTTTCCTGGCTCTATGGCCCTTTGCGCTCCGCGACGCATCGGACGCTGATCGCCTGTCTGGCCGGCGTCATGGCATTCGTGCTGTTGCTGGCGCAAAGCCGCAGCGTCTGGATCATTCTCGTCGCGCTTCTGCCCTGCTTCCTGGTGGTCATGCGGCGCTGGACCGGCGTGGGCCCGAGGCTGCGGCATTGGCTGGCCGTCGGCGCGCTGGCGCTGATCCTGGGCGCCACGCAGTTGATTGATTCGCCGCTCAACGTTCTGGGCGTCCGGCAATATTCCTTCAGCCGGCGTCTGCAGGACTTCGAACCCAGCCAGCTGGTCACCGAAACGCGCCTGCGCATTTTGGTCTGCTCGCTTCCGCTGATCCTGAAGAGCCCCTGGATCGGCTCTGGCCTCGGCAGCTTTCAATATGTGTATCCCGAGGCTCAAATGCGCTACTACGAGGCGCATCCCTTCATGTGGATCGCTCCGACTTCCGCGCGTTCGCAACACGGGCATGATGACTACCTCCAATTGCTGATCGAAACAGGCGTCATCGGATGTTTGCTGGTTTTCTGGCTGGTCGGGCGCCAACTGCGCCAGGGATGGCGCGAGCAGCGACGAGCCCTGGAAATCGCAGGCCGGCAGGAAGCGGCGCGATTGGGCGTGTTTTTTGCCATCGCGGGCTTTGCCAGTCAGGCCGCGCTGGATTTCCCGATGCATATCATTCCCTTGTCGCTGACCGGCTTTTTCCTTCTGGCTGTGTGGGCGGGATCTCCGGCGCCGGCGGCGGCCGAGGAGCAGACGGAAGCCGAGGCCCTGCCTGCCGCGTCCGGAGCCAAGGGCGCCTTCAGCGCGGGCAAGGCGCGTTCGCGCAGCGCGGTCCGCTATCGCCAATCGCAGGCTGCGCAGCCGGCGGCCGCCGCAGTCGCCGGCCTGGTCTGTGGCGCGGCTCTGGCGGTCACCACGGCCGGCTTTATTTTTTTCGGGCGCGAAGCCTTGAGCGATTATTTCCGCAATGTCTCGACCCGCAATTATACCTGGATCGTGAAAAACTATCGCCAAATGACGGCCCGCAAAATCATGGAAGTCTTGAACTCCGCCGATCAAGCTAGCAGCTACACGTGCCGGATCGCCCCGACGCTGATGGAGGCGCGCAACGAACACGCTGAAGTCCTACAGCTCATCGGTGAAGTTCTGATGAAGCAATCGGAAGGCGCCGAGCGCCTGAAAGACGCCAAGCGCGCCGGGGAGTTGAAGGCCGAGGCGATCCGCAATCTCAAAAAGGCGGTAGAGCAGGGCGAAGTGGCTCTCGCGGAGTTCCGCAATCATGCCGTCTTCGCCGATCTGGGCGGCGCCTATCACAAACTCTATGACCTTACGCGTGAGGAGTCGCACCAGACGAGCGCCATTGCGTACCTGGAGCTGGCGGCGCGCTATTCGCCGGCATACGCCGAACCGATCAATGAACTGGTCGAGTTATACGACAAGGAGAACAAGAAACCCACTCGCGTCATGGAACTGCGGGCGATGCTGGCCCGCTATAATCCGGCTTTTTACGCCGAGCAATACACCTCGAAATTATTCGATTCCATGTATAACGAGATGTATGCCGACGCGGTGGACAAAAGCAAAGCGCTGCTGGAAACCGCCCGTTTCAACGCCGATCACGACCCGCGGTTCAAGGCCGACGCCAGGCAAATGAGCCGTTTTTATGTTGCCAGCCTGATCGCCCTGGGCAGTTTTTCAACGGCGGAAAAAGAACTGGAGAACGGCGAGAAAACTTATCCGCATCCTTATGAATGGCGGCAGACGCGGGTCCATCTTTTGCTGGCCAAGCAGGAGTGGGGGGGCGCCGCTCAATTGGTTCGAGGCTTTTTGCCCGAGCTTCCGGAACAGGCAAACAAGGAATATTGGGAGATCGTGGACGTCTGTCTGGCGCGCAAACTGCGGGAAACGAACGCGGACGCGCGTTGGAACGAGCTGCTGATCAAAGCGCGCCAAAATCTAAATTACTACTTATACCTGGGCAAGCTGTCTTATGAAACCTTCGATTGGCCCGATCGGGCGCTGGAATTTCTGACAAAGCGATCCAAGCTAAAACCCGAACCGCCGGCGCAGATTTGGGGGTGGCTGGCGATTTTGGAATATAATCGTGGCGCCACCGCGCAGGGGCTGGCTTACCTGGATAAAGCGCTTCCGAAAAATCCGAAGAACCAGCGCTTGAAGCAACTGCGCGACAAACTTCAACCCAAATAATAAAAAATATCCAATATCCAACAGTCAATATCCAACAGCAAATGTCCAATGTCCAACAGGGAATTTCCAATTTCCAACAAAGCCGCGCGTTAGGTCTAGCACTTTCGCCGTGTTTCCTTGGACATTGGACATTCCCTGTCGGACATTGGACATTGGATATTGGCCTTATAATTTTCCGGTTCGCATCTTTGACCAGAAGCACAGCGCGGCGCCGCCGGCGGACAGAAGGAATCCGATGCTCCCGGTAATCTGCGCGAGACGCTCTGCGTTCGCGGCTGAGGATTGGCCGGCGGCCGCCAGGATGGGATGGAAGGCCGCCATGAGGATCGCGCCGATGACAATCATCGCGCGACATCGGATATTGCGCGAAAAACAAGTGATCAACAAGGCGGCGCCGGGGATCAGACACCAGGCCGAGCTTCCGGCGCCCCAGCTATAATACGGCTTGAGCCAGCTGGAAAACATCGCCTGAATGGCGCCTTGTTGGCTCTCCGCAGCGCGAAACATGGCCCAGGCGGCCAGGATAAAAAGCCCCAGGATTCCCTGCGCGATGGCAAGCCATGGCAGGCGGCGGTGAAAATGCGGGAGAACAGCCTGGGACGATTCCTCCTTTTGAGATTTGGCGGCTTCTTTCTTGCGGGCCTTGTCTTCTTTCAGCATCTGCCGGGCTTGTTTCTCGGCTTCCTGTTTTGCTTCCTGGTCGGCGACGCCAACGGATTTCATGCGCCGGCTTTCGACATGGATCAAATGCCGGTGGGCGCGCGCCTCGTTGCGCGCCGCTTCGATGCCCTCCAGCCAGCGCGCCAGCGGATCGCGCCAGGCGCCAAATTTCTTGAGGGACTTCGCCTCGCCGGCGGCGGCCTGCTTGGCTCGCGCCAGGACCTTCGCCTCATAGCCGAATAAATCCTCGTAGAATTCCTCCCAGTTTCTGCCGCTCAACCGGCAAACCATATCCTGGATCGCTTCTTCCGAAACGCCGCGTCCGCGCAATTGTCGGATGGCCTCGAGCGCTTTTTCCACCGAAGCCCGGCGTTCGCGGCGCAATCGCCCGACTAAAAGAAATTGATAGCCGCCTGCGATCCCCGCCGCCAGAACGGCGCAGGCAAACCAGGACTCGAGCCAGCCGAACAACGCCAGCACGCCCAAGGCCAGCGTGGCGCCGCCGGCCAGCGTCAACCATCCCTTGGCGCTCATGCCGAACAGCGCATGGCGCATGCGGCGGAAGAGAGGATCCTTGGCGGCAATGCCGTGAAGTATAAAATAGGCAGCCGGCGTCAGCGCCAACAATCCCAGGGCGCCGCCTGCCAGATCGAAGCGATTGACGGCCAAAGCCAGCGCGAACAGGACAGGCATCGCCAGGAAAAAGCCGATCGCGCCCCATCTGCGCCGCCGGATGGCCGGCGCCGCGCCATAGGCTGCAATCGCTTCTTCGAGCGTCTTCGTATGCTGCTCGTTCGAGCCCGAATCCTGCGCCACGGCGCCGACGTCCAGATAAGCTTCCAAATCCTGGATGACGTCTTCCATGGCCGGATAACGCTGGTTCGGGTCCTTCTCCGTCATGCGTTTGACGATCCGTTCCAACTCCGGCGGCGCCTGTGGAAGCAGCGTCTTGAGCGACGGAATCGGCGCCTTGAGATGCTTGGTAATGATCTCGTACGCCGAATCGCCGCTAAAGGGCGTCTTGCCGGAACATAGATAATAGAGCGTGCAGCCCAGCGAATACTGGTCGGCGCGTTCATCCACCGTGCTGGCGTCCTTGGCCTGCTCCGGCGCCATGAACGCCGGCGTGCCCATCGCTCCGTGCGCCATTGTCAGATCGGCGCCGCCGGCGCTGGGCGTATCCTCCAAAGACATTGAAGCGGAGCTTTGGGATTCGGCTTCACGCCGGAATTTGGCCAGGCCCATGTCCGCGATCTTGATGAAGCCATGCTCGTTGATCATCAGGTTGTCGGGTTTGATGTCGCGGTGGATGATGCCGAATTGATGAGCGAAGCTCAGACCGCGCGCGGCCTGGAGCGTGTAGCCGCAGGCTTCGCCGATCGGCAGTCCGCTCTGCTGGCGGACGACGGCGCCGATGGTTTCGCCCCGGACGTATTCCATGGCGATATAGTGGAGATCGCCCTGACAGCCGACGTCATAAACCTGGATGATATTATGATGGTTCAGGCGCGCCGCGCTCAGGGCCTCGCGCGTGAATCGCGCCAGCAGGACCGGATCGGAGGCAAATTCGGGCGAGATGATCTTGATCGCCACGTCGCGATCGAGCGACAGCTGGCGCGCCAGGAACACGGTCCCCATTCCCCCCTGGCCCAGTTTCTTTTCGATGCGATATCCGCCAAGAGTCTGGCCGATGAGGTAATCCAAAGAGCCGCCGGAGAGGGGCGCGGCAGTGGCTCCAGAGGTAACAGGCGTGGCGTGTTTATCCGCTGCAGGACTGGATTGCGGCGTCTTGCAACTTTCCGCGATTGTCGGCGCCGAGCCCGGCTCTTGCTTCGGCGCCGGAGTCGGCATTCGCGCCGGAGTTGAAGAGGCCGGAGGATGGGGGATTGTCTTGCCCTGGCCGGATTCCGTTCGCGCCGCCGGAGAAGGCTTTGACATGGAAGCCGGCGTTGCGGACGAAGCCGGCGTTGCCGACGAAGCTGGCTTGGCTGCCGGAGCGGACTTCAGCACAAGCGATGCGGCGCACTGGGGACAATGAATCACTCCTGACGCTTTGGCAGCGTCGGTCTCCCAGCAATGCTTGCATTTCGGGCAGGTCAGTTTCATGGCGAATTGGCCGATAATATAATGCAGCCAAAGGATACTCGCGCGGAGGGTTCTACATCAAGTTTAGTTTCAGGAATGGAAAAATGTCAGGAGAATATTTATTCGCTTGCCCCGGCGCGGTCCGGCCATGCAGTCTTTCGAGACGCATATTCCTATAGGATGGCGCATGATGAAACGATCGTCCATGACCCCAAAAACGGCGCTCAAATCTTTAGCTATTATTCTTTTTATGAGTATTCATCCGAGTCTTTTATCCGCGGCCGAAACATCGAAAACAGCCCAGGTTAATTCGGTTGATCTCGCGCGCATCCAGGCGATCGCCGGCAAACTATCCGAGCAACCCGCTGGATTCGGACGGCCCATTACGGATCGCGCGGCCTGGCAAAGTCTGGGCAAGCATCCCGCCTTCCAGGAGGCCGTCGCCAAAGCGGAGGCGCTCCTGCGCGAGCCAATGCCGCCGATGACGGACGATCTGTATCTGGATTATTCGCGCACGGGCGTCCGGCGCAACTGGGAATCGGTTTCCGGAAAGCGCCGTGGACGGGTGGCCACACTCGTGATTGCCGAATGCCTCGAGGATAAGGGACGCTTCCTTCCCGCCTTCAAGGACGTGGTCCGGTCCCTCTGCGCCGATGCTACGTGGGTGATGCCCGCGCACGACGGCAAACTGGAGAATTTCCGCAAGAAATCGGTGGATATTGATCTGGGGTCCTCGGACCTCGCCTGGAATCTGGCGACCGCCTGCTATCTCTTGGGTGAGCGGCTGGACAAGGAAACCCAGAGTTTGATCCGCGAAAATATCCAAAAGCGCATCCTCGATCCTTACAGCGATATGGTCAATGGCAAGCGCGAAAAGAATTGGTGGATGACGGGCACCAACAACTGGAACTCCGTCTGCCTGGCGCAGGTGACGGGATCGGCTTTGGCGCTGCTCCAGCCGCGCGAGGAACGGGCCTTTTATATCGCGGCGGCGGAATTGTATTCCAAGTATTTCCTGAGCGGCTTCACCCCCGACGGCTATTGCTCCGAAGGTTTGGGATATTGGTGCTATGGCTTCGGGCACTACGTTTTGCTATCGGAGGCGATCGCGCAGGCCACCGGAGGCGAGGTGGACTTGATGAAGCCAAAAATGGCGCGCGCGGCGGCGCTGTTCGGCGCCCGCATCGAAATCATCAATAGCGTCTATCCGGCATTCGCCGACTGCGCCGTGGGAACGCGGCCCAGCCCGCGGATCATGTATTTCGTCAGCCATCGCTATGGATTGGAATTGGCGGAGTGGGAGAAAAAAGATCCGACGGGCGCGGAAGGCGGTCTGTACGGCAGCATGATGTATTCCTTTCCCAATACGGCGTCGCGTCTGGCCGCGCTGCCTCCGGAAAAAAGAAAATCAGCCGCCGCCGCGGACGAGGGGCAGACTGGCGACGGCGCCGCGCTCTCCCAGGGACTGCCTCTGCGCGATTGGCTCGAGCAGGGCGGCGTCCTGATCTGCCGCCCGGAAGCCTCCAAGCGTTCCGCGCCGCGCGTGCTGGCCGTGGCGCTCAAAGGCGGGCATAATGCCGAGCATCACAATCACAACGACGTCGGCTCTTACGTCGTGGTTGCGGGCGACAAGAACATGTTGGTGGATCCGGGCGCGGAGGTTTATACCGCCCGGACCTTCAGCAGCCGGCGCTATGAAAGCAAGGCGCTGAATTCTTTCGGGCATCCGGTTCCCATTGTGGCGGGGCGCCTGCAGCAACCTGGCGCCCAGGCCCGCGGACGCATCGTCCGGGCGGAATTCACCGACAGCCAGGATACGCTGGTTCTGGATATTCGCTCGGCTTACAATGTCCCTGAGCTGAAATCGCTCGAACGGACCTTCGTTTACTCGCGAACCGGCGATGGATCGCTGGCCGTCACGGACGCGGTTGAGTTCTCATCGCCTCAAACATTCGAAACCGCGCTGATTACCTTTGGCCAGTGGAAGCAAACGGCGCCGCAAACGCTGATGGTGACCTATGAAAACAAATCCGTTCGTGTGGATATTGATTCGGCAGACGCCGCATTCGAAATCATTGCCGATCAGATCAAAGAAGACATGAGAACAAAAACCTTGCCGACACGCATCGGCATTCGCCTCAAAGACAAGACGGCGAAGGCGAAAATATTTCTGCAAATCCGGAGCGAATAGAAGGCGCAGCCCTACGCGCGTTGCAGCAATAGTACTTCGCAGTTTCCCATAAGTCTTATAGGACCTATAAGTCCCATAGATCGAGAGAAGTTTGTTTAAGCAATCAGGCGGAAAAACTGACTTGACCTTGGCGCAAATTGCGCCCAAACTGCTTCGAACATTTGCCAAGCAGCGTTGGATGCGGCGCGTCGGCGTTGGCGTCGTATTTTTCGTGAAGGGAGGCATACGGCTTTGGCTTCCAAACCCGCAACCGAACCTAAGATCGCATTGAGCTCATTGACGCTTTGCGACGTGGACACCTTGATGAAGATGGTCAAGAGCAATGATGTCGAAGAGATTGAAATTGAGCATAAAGGGCTGAAAGTGCGCATCCGGGGGAAGTCCAATCCGGCCCCGGCTTTAACGATGTCCCCTTATGGATTTGCTCCCGCCCCCGCGTTGTCGGCGTCGCCGATTTCAGCGCCTGGCAGCGGCGGTCCCGCCGCTGCAGCCGGGTCGTCAGGCGAATCTCAACCAGGCGAAGCGGTCGGCGCCTCGGACAAGAGCGGCCTCAAAACCATAGAATCACCCATGGTGGGAACCTTCTATCGCGCTCCGGCGCCGGATGCCCCGCCTTATGTCGAAGTGGGGGATCGCGTCACGGAAGACAGCGTGCTCTGCATCGTCGAGGCGATGAAACTGATGAATGAGATCAAGGCGGAAATGGCCGGGATTGTGACGGAGATTCTGGTGGAAAACGGCCAGCCCGTTGAATTCGGCCAGCCGCTCTTTAGCATTCGGCCATCGGAATAAAGCCGGGAAAATCCAGCAAGCATCCTTTTTTCCAGCGAATTGAAGCGTATGTCGGAAATAAAAAAAATATTGATAGCCAATCGTGGCGAAGTGGCGTTGCGCGTAATCCGCGCGTGCCGGGAACTGGGCATAAAGACCGTGGCCGTATTTTCCGAGGCGGATCGCGATTCGCTGCACGTCAGCTTCGCGGATGAATCCGTATGCATCGGACCGCCGGTCAGCGCGCAAAGCTATCTGAATATCCCGCGGATCATCAGCGCGGCGGAAATCACCGACGCCGACGCGATCCATCCCGGCTATGGATTCCTGGCCGAGAATCCGCAGTTCGCGGAAGTCTGCGCGGAATGTCAAATCCGCTTCATCGGCCCCAGCGCCGCTTCCATCCGCAAGATGGGCGACAAATCCGAGGCCAAGCGCACCGCCAGGGCCGCCGGCGTGCCGACGATTCCCGGAAGCGACGGGCCGGTCACATCGCCGGACGAAGCCAAAAAGATCGCCCGTCAGATTGGCTATCCCGTCATCGTCAAGGCCAGTGCGGGCGGCGGC
>JAPLSP010000653.1 GCA_026398575.1 Candidatus Sumerlaeota bacterium
GTTCGCATCCAGCCGCACCGCCACCACAAAGCCGGGCTTCTCCAGCCCCGTCTTCTCCGGCATGGCCGCCGCCAGCCGGAACAGCTCCGCGCCTCTCTGATTTAATTCCGTTCCCGTCAGCTTGTTCATCAGCCGCACAGGCCGCAGCGTTCCCCCCTCGTTCGCCCACGTCGCCAAAATCACCTGGTTCTCCAGCGTCCATATGCTGCCTTCGGCCTGCAACGCCTGCGCCTTGCCCGGCTGCGGTCCGGGAAAGACCACGCCAATCTGCGCCGCGCCATCACCGGCGGCATCCGCACCGTAGCAGTCCATCTGCGCAGTGACCGCAAGCGCGCCAACAACAAAAAACATGCTCTTGAGTTTGAGGATGATCATATTCCGATTCCTTTCGCCGCCGTTCGATTCTTGCGAGCCCGATATGCCGAATCAATGACATTTTCTTTCAGCTCAGCGCCAACTGCCCGCAGGCGGCGCGGGCTTCCAAGCCGTTGCTGTAGCGTACGGCGATGGTGAAGTTGCGGTCGAGGAGGAAGTCGCGGAAGGTGAATCTCAGCGCGCAGCAGGCCATGATCTTCGGGCAAGCCATTCGGGATCAGTGAAAATTGGGGCAAATCACGCTTGAAATGCGCGATTTAACTCTCATGATACTCCAAGCGCGTACTGTTGGTGTCCGCAAACGCAGGTAAGTAAAAATGGATGAAGGCTAAGACATTTGAATTCAGCCGTGGAAAGGACCGCATGGTCATGGCCTGCACATGGTGGGCGCGCTTGTTGGTCGCGGGTGTTCTCGGCGTCGCGTCTCAAGTACCGGCGGCTCCGGAAGCGATTGACCGCGACCTTCAAACCCTGGTCGAGGCCGACTGGGCGGCGCAGGAGAACCGTCTGGGCAGAATGGCCGGTTCCGCGCAGAGCATTCAAGAAGCCCTGAAACGCGCCGGGCTGCTATTGGATGATCTCGGCCGCGCCGCCAACGCTCCGGACCTCTCGGCGGAGCGCTCAAAACTGGCGCAACTGCGGGAGGAGGCCCCGCGCGCGGAAACACGGAATGACGCCGACCGCCTTTCGTTCTTTCGCGGCATCCGTTCGTTAACCCGGCAAGCCGCCCTGAAAAATCCGCTCCTGGCCTTGCGCCCCATTGCGTTCATGAAACGCAACCGCTTCGCCTGCCAGATGCTCCACGAGTACATCGCCTACTTCAACCAATACAGCGAGACCTACGGCGGCGGCGTTTTCATCCTCGAGGAGCCGGGCCGCTCCCTCAAGACGCGCGACCTCCTCGGCGACCGGCTTCCGGCCGGCGCCTACGCCTCCCTGGCCCTCTCGTATGACGCGCGCACCGCCTATTTCGCGTTCGCCGAGCGAACCGAAAAAAAACCGGCCTTTGGATCCGAAGACCAGCGCTACTACCACCTCTTCGCCCTCGACACGCGCACGGGCGAACTCCGCCAACTCACGCGAGACAAATTCGACGACACCGACCCCTGCCCGCTGCCCGATGGCGGCATCGCGTTCCTCTCCACCCGGCGGGGCGGCTACACTCGCTGCAACAATCCCTGGGAGCCGATCATCGTTTACACGCTCCACCGCATGGACGCCGACGGCGAAAACATCCGGACGCTCTCGTTCCACGAGACGAACGAGTGGCACCCCGGCGTCCTGCGCGACGGCCGCATCGTGTACACCCGCTGGGACTATGTGGACCGCTCGGCCGCGCACTACCACGGCCTGTGGACCGTCAACCCGGACGGCAGCAATCCCGTCTCCCTGTTCGGCAACTATACCTCGCGCATCAGCGCCTGCTACCAGCCGGCCGCCATTCCCGGTTCCAACCGCATCCTCTTCGTGGCCGGCGCGCACCACGCCGACGTCGGCGGCAGCCTTGTGATTCTCGATCCGGTCCGCGCCCGGCTTGATCCAAAAAATGGCGCCGACCGCTTCGACTCGCTCGAGGTCCTCACGCCCGAGGTTTGTTTCCCCGAGGGCGACGGCAAGGACGGCGGCTGGCCGAACAGCTACTTCGCCAGCCCCGCGCCGCTGTCCGAGAACTATTTTCTTGTCGCCTTCGGCCACGGCAAAATTCCCGGCATGGGCAGCGGCGGCAAACGGGACACCACGGGCATCTATTACTTCGACCGCTTCGGCAACCTTGAGCTGCTCTATCGCGATCCGGAGATCGGCTGCATGTACCCGGTTCCGCTGGCCGCCCAGCCAGCGCCGCCCGTCATCCCCAGCGCCCTCGACCCCGCGCTGGGCGAACAGGGCGTCTTCATGCTCAGCGACGTGAACCGCAGCCATCTGCCTCTTCCCGCGGACCGCCCCGTCCGCTCCCTGCGGATATTCCAGGCGCTCCCCAAAACCACGCCCGCGGCCAACAGTCCGCGCATTGGCCACGCCAACGCCGAGAGCGCGCGGATGCTGCTCGGCACGGCGCCCGTCGAGGCCGACGGCTCCGCGCACTTCCTCGCTCCCGCGCGCAAGCCGCTCTATTTCCAGGCCGTGGACGCCGACGGCAGGGCGGTGCAGGGCATGAGAACCATCGCCTATCTTCAGCCCGGCGAGCGCCGCGGCTGCGTCGGCTGCCATGAGCCCCGGGGCGCGGCCCCCGACGCGCGGAAGACCATCGCCATGAGCCGGCCTCCCTCAGCCATTCAGCCCGGACCGGACGGCGCCCGGCCGTTCGGCTATCCGCGCCTCGTCCAACCGGTGCTCGACAAGCACTGCGTCCGCTGCCACGACGGCGCCAAGGGCGAAGGCAAAAGCCCGCTGGTCCTGACCGGCGAGGCCGACGGAACCTTCAGCCGCTCCTACAAGAACCTCAAACCGTATCTCCGCTGGTACGAGTGGGGCGGCGACAGTATCACGGGCGCCGTCACCTTTCCCGGCCGCATGGGCGCCGACGAGAGCCGGCTGACAAAAATCCTCGCCGACTCCACCCACGCCCCGAAACTCAAACTCTCGCGGGAGGATCGCGACCGCCTTTACATCTGGATGGACGGCAACGCGCCTTTCTACGGCGCCTACAGCCCCGACGAACTGGCGCGCCAGAAGCGCGGCGAGGCGGCGCCAATCCCGGAGGCGCAGTGAATCTGCTGGCGGGATCTGCTGGCGGGGTCGGACAGACACTGACAGTCGATATCATTCCTGATCCCTTTGCGCAGACTCGTCACGGCAAGGGACAATTTTTTCCCGCCCTGCCCTCAAAATTCCATTTGACACAAGTGGCCTACTGTCCTATATAATTAGGACAGAGGCTTGCGACATGTATTTCGAACTGAACTTCAAATCCGGAAAATCCATCCAGCTGCAGATCATCGAGCAGGTCAAATACGCGCTGGCCGCCGGGGCGCTGCGGCCGGGCGATCAGCTGCCTTCGATCCGCGCGCTGGCCGAGCAATTGCGCGTCAATCGCAACACCGTGGCAAAGGCGTACAGCGAACTGGAGCATGAGGACGTTGTGAAGACGGAGCAGGGGCGCGGCGTGTTTTGCTGCGATCCCGACTCGCGGCTCAACGGCAAGGAGCGCCGGCGCATCCTGGCCCAGTCGCTCGACGGCGTGATCGTGCAGGCATATCACCTGCAGTTTCAGGACAAAGAGCTTTCGGAGTTGCTCAAGGAGCGGCTGAAGGAATTCGAGTCCAGATTGAAAGACGCCAAAGACAAGGATTAGCGGTCTATCGGATAAGCGCCAAGCGCCCTTCTCAAGCGCGAAGCAAGCGTTGTCCCGGAGGGACAATTGATAATAGCCCACCGTTTCAACGGTGGGACGAGCGTCACAAAATTCACGTCAGTCCCGGAGGGACGGATGAAATCTATTCGTTGCAGGTTCGCTGTCAACCGTCCCTCCGGGACTCAAAAGGTTAATATGCCGCCAACCGCACCGTTGAAACGGTGGGCTATTATCAATCATCCCTCCGGGATGGCCTGAAAGCTGTCACGACAAATTGCGCGACAACTGTCTGGAAATTTCTTTATACAGGGGAGGTATATCATGGCTAACGAAAATGCGGTTACGGAGGCGGTTCAGGCGGCGGAGACGGTTCAGGCGGCGGCGGCGGCTCAGGCGACGCGGGATGAACTGGCGGTTGAGATCGCGGGGTTGTCGCGGCGGTTTGGGCGCACGGAGGCGGTGCGCGATTTGAATCTGTCGGCGCGGCCCGGCCGGTGCTACGGCTTCTTCGGGCGCAATGGCGCAGGCAAAACCACCACGATCAAATGCCTCCTGGGACATCTGCGCCCAACCGCCGGCAAGACGCGCATCTTCGGGCTGGACCCGCGGCGCAACGAAGTGGCGCTCAAGCAGCGCATCGGCTACGTGCCGGAGACGGTCGGGTTCTATCCATGGATGACGGCGCAGGGACTGTTCGATTACGCGGCGTCGTTCCGCCCGAAGCAGTGGAACCGCGGCCTCGAACGCAGCCTGATGTCACGCTTCGGCCTCGACCCGAAAAAAAAGATCAAGGACATGTCGAAAGGAATGCGCGCGCAACTGACGCTGATCTGCGCCATCGCCGCCGAGCCCGATTTGCTGCTGCTGGATGAGCCGACTTCGGGCCTCGACCCGATTGTGCGGCGCGAGTTCATCCAGACGGTGATCGGCGCCTATCAGGAAGGCGCGCCCGAACGCCGGACCGTCTTCGTCTCCACGCACCTGATCGGCGAATGGGAGGGGATGATTGACGAGTTCACGATCATTGACCAGGGCCGCGCGCTGGTAACGATGGAATCGGACGCCGCGCGCGAGCGCTACAAGAAGGTGCGGCTGCGATTCGCCGCCGAGGCGCCGTCCCTGGAGCAAAAGCCGGGAATCCTGAGCGCGCGCAAGGATGGGCGGTTTGTGGAACTGGTCACCAATTCCTTTTCACAGGAATGGGCGGCTGCGTTGGAAGCGGCGCTGAAGCCGGAGGAACTGCAGATAGAGAACCTGACGCTGGAAGAAATTTTCATCGCGGTGGCGGGAAGGCCGGCAAACTTGGAGTAGCGGACAGGCGAAGGACATCAAGGACCACAAGGAGGTTAGAGAGAATGCTCCGCCAACTGCTAAAAAAAGAATTCCGACTCCAACGTTCCAATCTGCTCTTTGTCGTGGCATTGGGGGCGATCTGGGTCGTGCTTGCCGTCTTGGCGACTCAGGGGCAGATCGAGCTTCTCCCTCAGCGCCAGTTGACTTTGGGGTTGCTGGTGAGCCTCGTGCAGGATTTCTTCATCGCGCCATGCCTGCTCGTTGTCATCCCGCTGATGGTCGGAGCCACGACGGTGACGGATGAACGCAGGCTCGGCGTTTGGGAATGGCATCTCAGTTTCCCGGCTTCGCGCGGTCTGCAATGGGCGGTCAAACTGTCCGTCGGCGCCGCGATCACGCTGAGTATCTCGCTGTTCCTCCAACCCGCGCTCGACATCTTGCTAGGCGGGATTCTTCGTATTGGCGGAACTTCATTGACGCTGCCTTCAATGCTGCTTGTGAAAAATGGAGGCTATTTCATCATCCCGCTTTTGCTGATGGTTTCAGGCGCGTTCGCCTCCTGTTTTTCCGCCGATTCCTACAGTGCGCTCTTCCGAGGGGCGATCTTCTTTGGTTTTGTTATGGGCTGTTTGCGCCTGGCCGATCCGGAGTGGCAACTGCTGCTGCCCTGGCCGGAAGCCGCTCCGTTTTCATGGCGATTGCATTTGATCCCTGCTGCGATGGTGACGGCGCTTGCGGCGGCGATGGCATGGCTGGGTTACTTCAATTTCCGCTACGAAGCCTTCCGCTGGCGCCGTTTGATTCTCCAGCTTGCCGTACTGGGCGCCCTGACCTTCGCCGTCGCGCTGCTGGCGCTCAAGTGGGAATTCGGCCCCGGCAGTCTGCTGGCGCGGAACATCGAAGAATCAGATTGGTACATTAATGATCATGGCGGCTTTAGTACTTGGGTCGTTGGGATGTCACAATCAGGGCGGAACGTGAACGCCAATGAGCGCGATAAAGTCCGTCGCGAGGACAGCAAGCTATGGGGCGCCATCGAGCCATTGATCGCCTACCGGCCCAAGCCTGTTCGCCTCCGTCTCCCCTCTGCACGCCCGCGAACTGCCGCTTCCATGATCTGGGAAGGTTTTCGGCAATTAGTGGCGCCGAACGCCCCTGTCTCGCAACCGTATGAAGAGAAAGACCTTATGCGGATCGAATCCTGGCGCCGCTTGCCAGAGACGAACCGGATTCTGGTGGAAGTGAGTCCGCCATTCCGTCTTCGCGGCAAAGAGGATGCCTATCAAGGCGACCTGTCGCTCTATCCGTTATTCAAACGCAGACCGCGTCAAGCCATCGAGGTGGATGTTATCAGCCAGGAGATCTACCCGGTTGTATCGCCGTTGGGCACGGTCGAGCAAATCCTTCCTGAAAACTCCGGCTATCTGATGAAAAGCGGTCAAGGCCAATCCCGCTATCTTATCTCCCATTGGCCAATGCCCATACGGCAGGGAGGGCTCTTATGGAGGCTGCTCAGCCTGCGAGCCCGGAATCATCTCCCCTCGACAGAACAACCAAAGCAATTCCTGCGAGTCGAGGAGAAAATCACCGTTACAGCGGATGGAAAAACAATCCGGATGGGAATGAGCATGTTGTTTTGCGCGGGACATCGCTACTATTACTATCAAGGGGATAATGAAGACTGGTTACTCGAATGCTTATCACCATCAAACTATGCACGGGTGGACATGCAACGCTACCTATTGAGCGCGGATATTGCCTCACGCTATGGACATTATATAGTTTCATCTGATGGAAAGTGGTTTACGCGCAGCTGGTATGATCTATTGTGTCGGGAGCCGCCTGGCGGGCTTCGTCATGAATCACTGGATGTCTTATCCACGGACCATTCCACTACCTGGACGATTTATTCGGAAGGAGGAGTAGTTGGGATGGGAATCGAAGACCATCCACCTTCCCTGGATTTGGGCACAGAAGACTACGTATTGGGAATGGATAGAAACTACATGCTTCCCGTTTCTCCCAGCGGGCGATTCATGGCCTTCGTTCGCGGCAAGTTCAACGAATCTACGGTCTCAAAGACAAACACAGACTGGGTTGAATTCAGCGTGTTGGACTTGCAGACCGGGCGCCAAAGCATTTTACGAAAAATTTCCGGTGAAGATTGTGAAAAGCGATACCGCAAATTTACTACGGTTCCGACAATGAGAAGTTTTTATATGGAATGCAAAACCCTCTGGGCAAAAGACCGCGACCGGTTGGGGATTTCTTTCGGCCCGATGATTTATCTGTTTGATTTCCCGGCGGGCGGAACGGTTTCGGACGGCAAGCCGGCAAGCGCCGCGCCTCTGTTCGTCCCGGCGGGCGAGATCTCCCTGCCCGGAGACTGGGGTTGCGATTTCGATTACTGGGACGCGAACACGTTGCTCGTAAAGAATTATTGGGGCTTGTATAAAATTGATATCGCGAAAGCGTGCGGGAAAAAACCAAAGATATGAGCAACCGCTGATTAACGTTAAATGCTCTGGCTCAGATTTACGATCACGTATTTATGAATACGAGCGCTAAGGGACGATTCACGACACGCATAGAGGCGGATGAGATTTCGAGAAAAACGCGGGAACGGGAGGGGGCCAAGATTATGCGAACGCGCATCTTGAAAGACTTGCGGATGCTGCTGCCGCTAGCGCTGTTAGCGGCGGCGGGCATTGCCATTCTTGTTCCGTTGACTGATCCCGTTTCATTCATTATTACAATTACAATGGATCCACGGTCTGTCGGGCTCCTGTGTTTTGTGATTCTGGCGCTAGCGGGGGCGATGGCTGGCGTGCTGCTTTTCACGCATGAATTCAACCACCAGCGCATGAACTGGCTGCTCTCCCAGCCAGCTTCGCGAACATGCCTCTGGATAGAAAAGTGCCTGACGCTGGTAACGTTCCTGATTGGCATGCTCCTTCTGACCCTGACGCTGGGCGCAGCGTCGGAAGCGGTCAAGGCGCACCTGTCGCCGGAAAAGCCCAGAATTGCTGTTTATGCGGACGTCCTGACGCCGGACGCAGGGATAATCGCCACAAGCATGGGGCAATACCTGGCGGTCATGAAGTCGCGCAATGGCCTCATTCCGGGCGCGGTGTTCGCCTATATTACCGCGTGGATGAGCGACGTCTGGTCGGAACCGATTCTGCTCTACAAAGACAAGGACTGTCTCTTGACTTATTCGGCGTACTCCGTCTTCCGACAGCAATGCGCCAATCGGCTGCCTTTTCTCATCTGCCTGGCCGCGCTTGCCTTCGGCGGGCTTTGGATGGGGCTATGCCTGAAGCAGACGCCGACGGCCTTCGCAGCGACATTGGTCGTCACCTTCCTGGGCATCGCGCTGGTGCAAGTCCCATTATGGTACATGTACCCCAACCTTGTTGCGCAGAGTGACGCGCTTGTGTGGTGCGGGCCAAGCCTGTTCTGGTGCCTCTGCACATTGGTCGGATCGTTCGTTCAATTCAAGAGGCTGGAGGTGTGAAGCTATGCTCTGGCAATTGCTGAAAAAAGAATTCCGCCTACAGCGTTCGAGTTTGTTTTTCGCGCTGGGGATCGTGCTGCTCTGGGCCGTGATGATGGCGCTGACGCCGATGGCCGGGCGTGTGCTCGTTCGCAACCAGCTGACACTGGGGCAGCTGCTGAATTTTATTCAGGCTTGCCTGATTGGGCCTGCAATGATCGGGCTGGTTCCGCTGATGCTGGGCGCCGGGATGGTGGCGGAGGAACGGCGGCTTGGCGTATGGGATTGGCATCTGAGCCTGCCCGCGCCGCGTTGGATGCAATGGACGGTCAAGCTGGCGTTTGGCGCGGCGGTCACGCTGGCGCTCGTGTTTATTGTGCAACCACTGATGGATGCGGGATTGGGCTGGGCATTGCGTTCTTGTTCCGAGCTCATTCCACAGCCATCAGCGTATCTGAGCTTCAATCCTGCGTACTGCTTCCTGCCGCTGCTCCTGATGGCATCGGGCGCGTTCGTTTCGTCGCTCACGTCGGACCCTTATAAAGCTTTCTTTTGCGGCTTGCCGCTTTTCTTCGCAGTGTTGGGCCTCACCTGCCTCGCCGATCCCGCCCATTTGCTGCTGCTTCCCTGGCTGTCGAAAGACGCGCAGATGAACCTCATTGCGAGAATCTACATTTCGCTGCAAGCAATCGGCTTGGCTGCGATCCTGGCTTGGCTGGCATGGTTCAATTTCCGGTTCGAAGCCTTCCGCTGGCACCGCCTAGCGGGGCAATTGCTCGCAATGGTCTTGCTCATCGTCGCGCTCACGGATTGGACGCTGCGCATGGGATTCAGTCCCGCAAGAAATTTCAGCCAGAACAAAGCGGATGTGGAACCGTACATCATGGTCCAGAGCAGGGCCGTGACTGATTCGGGCAAGCCGGCGCCCGTTCAATGGGCCGGCATTGAGCCGCTTCTGGTCAAGCGCCCCGGGATCATCTACGGCTATTACATGTCACCAAATGAAAGCAAATTGTTTGGCGCCCTCTATCGCCTGCCCGGCGCGAACCGCATCATCGCCGAAGTGAAAACATTTCCCGTCAGCCACGGTAATCAAATCATGTCTCAGCAGATCATGGAAATCGAGGTGGACACAAAGCGAATCAGAGCTGTCTATCAAACACCCGGCCAAGTCGAATTCATCAATGCCAAAACGGGCGCCTATGCGATTGCGTGGATGGGACGCTTTTTTATGAAGCCGAACTGGCCGGTTCCGCTGCCGGAATATATTGTCAATTCATTCGCGAAGCCTGGATGGAAGAACGATCTCCAGGAGACCAGAGATGAATTGTTTCATTCAGCATCCAAAGCATTCAAACATCTGCGATCGGATGAAAGATCCCGAGAATTGGATTTCATCCCGCTAACCAATCCGAAGAACGGCTTCTATGCCATTCATAGAAAGAGCCCAAATGAATATGTTAGCTGGTTGGTTCGACGCCTGCCCGATAGCCGCTGGACGGAAGTGGATAAAGCAAATCACCGAGTCTGGTATTCAATATCCAATGACGGCAAGTGGTTCACGAGGAGAGCCTATAGCCAATTCGATACGGATGCGCTGACGTTGATGGCCGTAGATCATTCCAGCACATACACCATTCGGAATCCGGACGGCGCGCTGCTTTTGGCTGGCCGGGAATTTAGAGACATGAATGCGGATTTTGGCCAGATAGGAGCGCATGCGACTGAATTGCAGGTCTCACCCAGCGGGCGCTATCTGTGCTTCCTGCGAACAAAAACAATCAAGGTGAAAGACATGGATGGCCAGATGGTAGATACGGGCTATCCTGAATCAGTGGGATTCCGGCTTCTGGACTTGCGCGACGGCAGGGAGTTAACTCTCGAGAATTGCTCGCCCAGCTATGAGGTCCTGAGGAAATTTGAAGATGAAATGAAGGGTTGGCTATGGGGAAAGTGGGACTATGAAAAGAGAGAACGCAAAGAAATTGACAAAGACAATGAGAGAAGGCTGGTTTTGCTTCCTCGCAACTACCAATGCTGGATTCCAATGGTGTGGGCGCCGGACCGTGACCGGCTGGCGAGATTCCATGATGACACGATTTTTGTCTATGATTGCTCCGACGAGCTCATGTACAAAACAAAAGAGATACCTTCCGCCCCGCTCTTCGAAACTCCGACGAATTTCCTTCATTCAGGAATCGTCTTCCTGCCGGGTTTTCAAATCCGCAATCTGGATTTCTGGGACGCGGACACAATCGTGGCGTGGGGCGATCTGGGGATGTTTCGAATTGATTGGAAGAAGGCGGCAATGGCATGGACTGTAACCAAGCCATGAACCGCATTGGATTAGTGCGGATAGGAGCAGCGCCAGCATTTGGAGTGCGGTTGCTTGCTGCCGCTTTAGCTTCGATGATCTCTAAGATTAGCGTAGCTAAAGCGGCAGCAAGCGGCCGCACTCCAAATGCTGGCGCCCCTCCGATCTGCATGAACATTTTCTCCGGCAAAACTATTCGCGATAATATTATGTCATCGTATTTGCGAATATGGGTAATTATGGGTTCAACGTCGTCCCTGACATGGCCAATTGTCCGCAGGCGGCGCGGGATTCGAGGCCTTTGCTGTAGCGCACGGCGACGGTGAAGTTGCGGTCGAGGAGGAAGTCGCGGAAGGCATTGATGCGGTCTTCGGAGGGGCGCTCGAACGGCAGGCGCGGATCGGGGTTATAGGGGATCAGGTTGACTTTGCATGGGATGTGGCTCAGGAGGCGGACGAGGCGGCGGGCGTCTTCGGGCGTGTCGTTCACGTCTGACAGCAAAACGTATTCGAATGTGATGCGATGGCGCTTGGGGCTGCGGCGCTGGAAGTCGCGGCAGGCTTCGAGGAGTTCGTCGAGCGGATAACGCCGCGCGATGGGCATCAGGCGGCAGCGCGTTTCGTCGTCCGTGGCGTTGAGCGAGATGGCAAGTTTCACGTTCAGGTCGGCGTCGGCCAGGGCGCGAATTCCGGGAACGATTCCAGCGGTCGAGACGGTGACGCGGCGCGGCGAAATCTTGACGGCCTGCGGCGAGATGATCAGGCGCAGCGCGCGCAGAACCTCATCGAGGTTGAGCAGCGGCTCGCCCATGCCCATGAAGACAAGATGCGTCAGGTTGGCGCCGCGCTCTTGCGCCAGCCGCCGCGCCCGCAGGACCTGCCCGAGCATCTCGCCCGCCGTGCAGTCGCGCTTCAGGCCGCCGGTTCCCGTCACGCAGAATTCGCATCCGAGCGCGCATCCGGCCTGCGATGAGACGCACAGCGTGCAGCGCGCTTCCTCCGGCATCAGAACGCCTTCGATGTTCAGGCCGTCTTCGAGGCCCCAGAGGAGTTTGATCGCGCCGTCGGAAGATTCAATCGTCTCGCGGATTTCGGCGCCGCCCCAGCGTGTGTTTTCGGCAAGCCAGGCGCGGAAATCCTTCGGCAGGTTCGTCATCTCGTCGAATGAGAGAGCGCCTTTTTGGTAAATCCAATGAAAGAGCTGCTTGGCGCGAAATCCAGGAAATCCCGCGCGCTGGACAGCGGCGTCGAGATCGGTGAGAGATTGTCCAAGAAGAATGAGCATGGCGTTGAGGCGAAGGTTATATGGCGGGGCGACGGCAGGGTAAAGGGGGAAAAAGAGAGAGCAGGTCAGTCGGACGCGTCAGACTGGTCGGACCGGTCGGACCAGTCAGATGGTCGGATGCCGGCGCTATAGCAAACATTGTTAAAATTCCATATTCCTCCACCGCCTCAACCCCAACCACATCGGCACGAAGATGACGATGAAATGAACGGCGACCAGCGCGGCTGCGCAACCGGCCAGATGCCAATTCCAACGGGCCAGATTGATGTGCTGGCCCGCCTTCCCGGCCAGAAAGACAACGCCTTCCAGCCCCAGGACCGTTGCGATATAAAGGAGGCTCACCACGACGTTGACCGTGCCCCCGAGGCCGTTGGCGATGCGGGCGGGATTGTCTTCGCGGAAGTTCGGGGTCATCGCGCCCAAGCCAATGGCCAGGCTCGTCAGGCCGAACGACAGGACCAGCACCGTCACCACCGACAGGATCAAAACCTCCGCGTCCGCATTCATCGCCCAACACGAAAAGAGAACCACCGATTCGGTCAGCGTGATCGCCGCGGCCCAGCACAGCCAGTATTTCTGCCAGATCAGCGCGTCGCGCTTCATGGGCGCCAGGCCGATGATCCAGAACTCCTTGCCCTCCAGGCTCAGCAACGGATACATGAAACGCGTCGAGAGGATGGACAGGATGAAGCAGGCCGCCCCCATGTTGATGAACGAGACGCGCGCTTTCCAATAGGCCGTGATCATGCCGGCATAATCGGAGGTGGGGAAGGCCGCGCCGACATTGACTACGTAAATGACCAGCAGGCTGAACAGAATCAGCAACTGGGACCACTGGACCGGATCGCGCCAGAAGACGCGCATATCCTTGCCCACGAGCGCGCGCGTATGGAGCGGCAAAAATCGCAGCCAGGGGTCCATGCGGTCGAAGATCGAAGTCCATCGCCCCGTGCGCGCCGGCGATCCGAAATCGCGCGCCAGCGCCCAGCCGCGATAATACAGCGGCCGGACCAGCCAGGCGCACACCTGGCAGAACATCAGGGCCGTGCTCAAAAGCATCGCCAGCCAGTAAAGGTAGCGCAGCCAGTCGCCGCCCAGCGCCGCCAGCATTCCGCGCACCATCCAGACGTTCGGCAGCCAGGGCCGCGCGCCGAAATTCAGCATCACCATCAGCGCGCCGAATTCGCTGTCCGTCCCGCCCATGCGCATCGCCTTGCCACCCATCATGCGGATCAGCAGGACCGCCAGGGCGATGGAAACGCCTCCCACAACAAAGGCCAGCGTGCGCGCCCGGCGCGCGGGAACGTAGGCGGAAATCACCATGGTGATCAGCGCGCCGATGCTCGCGGGGATGATCGTGAACGGCAGCATGAGCAGCAGCAGCGCCGGATAAAAGCTCCACGCCGCGCCCAGGGCCTGTCCATAAGCGACAAACACGGGCATCGCCATCACGAGAAAGGCCCAGGATGAATAGATCGTCGTTTCGAGGAATTTGGACCAGAAAATCTGCCCCATCCGCAGAGGCAGAGTCATGAAAAACTCGATTTCGCGCGAGACGTACGTCGTCGAGAGCGTGATGATCAGATTGCTGAAGATGAGCATGGAAAAAAACGCCACCAGAACCATGCTCATGAGGCGATGGATCAACGGCGGACCGAAAGGCTCATGGTCTTTGAGGAACCCAAAGACCCAATGAAAAATAAACAGCCCGCCGCCCCAGATAAAAATCAGGATGCCGATCGCCACCACGATGTGCACCAAAACATGATGGCCGACCGTCCTCAGATGGTTATCGAAGACGTGATATTTATTATGAAGAATACGGGCGATTGTTTTCATAGCGGCGCCGGAAGGGATTTCAGCATCCTTGCAACGCGGCGGGCAACATGAATTTCTCAAGAGACGGCTTCGGAGGAATCTCCGCCGGCGCGTTTTGGTCTTGAATCTCGTTTGCGCGCGTATTAGATATTCCGCTCAAGCAATCGCGTCGGCGATTGATCTCTCAATCAAAGCTATCTATTTCAGTTTTTGTTTCCGCGCCTCTCAGGCCCCATGACCGAATCCATTGCCCTCTCATTGCTTTATCTCGCCGCTTTCCTCGTTATCGGATTGGCGGCGTTTTGCTGCGGCTCACTCGTTTCACCCTGGCTCGAACGCGATCAGCCGGGCGCCCCGGATAAACCAGCCGATTGGGTGTATGGTCTTTTGCTGCGGTATGGACTGGGGCTGGGCATGCTTTCGGCCTGCGGCGCCTGGCTGGGATTGGCCGGATGGCTCCGCCTTCCCGCTGTGGCGGCAGCGACGCTGACCCTCGCGTTTTCCGGCGTGGCAGTCTTCATTCATCGCGGCGAGGCGGCGGCGCTTCCGGGGCGTATGCGCGCGCTGCAGGCTCAGGTCCGCGGGTTCTGGCGCAATCTGGGCTGCTGGGAAAAAACCGCCGGCGGCGGCCTGGGCGTCTTCGCCGCGCTCATGGTTGTCAACATCATGATCGGCATGATGGCGCCGGACATGTGCCAGGACGCCGCGATGTGGTATCATCTTCCCGTTCCGGGACAATGGGCCATCACGGGACGCACGGAGGCGTTTCCCTGGGTTTTTTGGTCGAGCCTCCCGTTGGCGCTGCTCAAATCACGCTGGCGCTTCTGGCGGGTATTGCCGTCGAAGCGCTACGGCGCTCGGACGGGCGCGCCGCGCTGATGGCCGTCGCAACGCTCGGCGCCGGCGTCGCCATCATCAACGGCCTGGCGCCGATCAGCGTCAAGAACGACCGCTTCGCATCGCTTTCGCTTTTCCTGGGATTCACGCTTGCGCTTGACGTTCTGTCTGCCCTGAGGAACAGCGCGAAGGCGCAAAAGATCTGGCAGCGAATGGCGGTAGCGGGTTTCTTCCTGGGCATGGCAGCGGCGGCCAAGCCCCTGGCGATAGGCTTCTGCCTGCCGATGACCGTCATATTTTTTTTCGCGACGGGATGGTCGAGCCAACGCCCGCGTTCCGCCGCGCAAGCCGCCGATGCTCATCACTCATTTTCAATTGCGGTTTTGATCTCCCGCTTTGATCTTGCATTCGCTCTCCGGATTGGCGCGGCGCTTGCCGCCGGAGCCGCCGCCGCGTATGCGCCCTGGGCGATACGCGGAATTCGCGCCGGCGGCGATCCATATTTTCCTTTGGGCGCCGCGTTGTTTCCAATCCGGTCTGAATACCTTCCCGCCTACGCCATCGTGCGCCAAACGAATCCACTCTATGAATTTTCGCTCTCCGGCCTGAGCCATGCGCTGGGGAGCGATCTGATCGAAAAAATCTATCGCGGGATGGCGTCGGGCGATTTCATGCTCCTGCTTTTCATCGGCGCCGCTCTCGCCGCGCTCGCATCCAGGGATCCGTTGCGGCGGATTCAGGGATTGATTCTGGCATCGTTCGCGCCGGTATATATCGCAATGCACGGCGGCATCGAGGTCAACCGATACTTCTCGATCGGGTACAGCGCGGCCGCCGGCGCGTTCGGCGGGATGTTCGGCGGAATTTCGGCGCACCTCGGTCCGAAAGGGCGCGCGGCGCTGATTGGGATGCTGCTTGCGCTTTGCGGCGGCTCATACGTCAAACGCCAGTATAATTTCGCCCATTTCGACGTTATCCAATGGCGCTATCGGCCAATCGTGACGCAAGCCGAGCGCCGGGCGCTTGCCGAGCGGGCGCAGTTGGCGGAATATGATATCTTCGACGCGGCGCGCCCGTTGATCGAATCGGACGCCGGCGTTTTGCTTCCCGACTGCTGGCAGCCTTTTTATCTGCGCCGGCGCTGCGTCTGGGGCGATCAGGCGTTTCACCTCGACCAGCCAAACGCATTGCCCTGGATGCGGAAGGGCCCGCAGGCGCAAGAGGAGACGCGGCGGCTTATCAAGGAGAAAGATTTGCGCTACGTTCTATTGATGGACCGCAAGAACTCCGGACTTTTCGAGCGGCTGGCTGAATCCGGATTCCTGGTTTCCGTACCCCTTCCATTTTCGGCTACAGGCGTGCCGCCGTCATGGACGCTCTATCGGGTTGCCTCCGGCGCAGGAATCAAGAAAAAGACCTGATGTCGTGTTTTCAATGAATCTTCAATCTATATTTTTGCAAACGGCTTTGCGGCTTGCTTGGAATTGTGCGCTCGATGAGATTAAGCTTAAGCAGCTCGTTGATCGCTCTGTTCACGGCTCCTGATATCACTTTATGACCAAGGGCGTTCGCAATTTGGCTGCGCGACTTGGGGCCTTCAGCAAGCGCCGTCAACGCCTTTCGCGCTACATTCGACTCCAGCCCTGACTCCAGCCCTGACTCTAGCCCCGACTCTGGCCCTGACTCTGGCCTGGAGTCTGGCCTGGAGTCTGGCTTCATTCCTATTTGCTTTTGTTTTTCCCGAATAGAATGCTGTTGCTTCAGCCGTACAATAAACATTCCCATGTCTGCTTCAAATTCCGCTTTAATATTGCTTTCATTGCATGCCTCGATGATACGAAGCGTGCCAGTGCCCCATTGCTCAATATAGCGCGCGCGATAAAGCGCATGAGCAATCAATGGATTGTGCGGTCGGGAGGCATGCTGAGAATAAAG
>JAPLSP010000249.1 GCA_026398575.1 Candidatus Sumerlaeota bacterium
GCCGCGTCACTCGCCGGCAGAGATGCCGGCGCTCCCAGTGGATACGCCGCCTGACTCGCCGGCAGAGATGCCGGCGCTCCCAGTGGATACGCCGCCTGACTCGCCGGCAGAGATGCCGGCGCTCCCAGTGGGGACGCCGCCTGACTCGCCGGCAGAGATGCCGGCGCTCCCAGTGGGCCCTCACCAGCGGGCGCAATCACTGACTCCGGCGCCGGTCATGTTCAGGTCATGTTCAATTCTTTCAGGCATGCGATCCGCGTTTTAGCGCTCATGTCCTGCCCCATTTATGACGATAAAGATTATGACAAGGAATGGACGGTCGCCGGACAGGAGTCATGGAACGGCCAGCCGTCTGTGCAGGAAGGTATCATGGTTGACGCGCTTACCAGAATTGAATCCGATGTGAACTATCAGCGCCGGCAGCCGTCGCGCAAGCAGGCGGGCAAGCGGCCGCCTGAGAAAGCTGCGCCTGAGAAAGCTGGACCTGAGTCCAAACAACCTCAGGGCGCGCCGTCGTTCTCCGCCGCATCAAAAATCACGCCCGGGCGGGCGCTGCTGGTTGATATTGTGCAATAGTGGATTCGAAGTGGAAAAAATTGACCCGATCTCATCGCATCCTGTTCCGCCTTCCGCGCCCGCCGAAGGCGTTCCCTCCAGCGCCCATTCTGAAGCTGATGCGATCCCGCTGAAGGCCGGGCAGACGGTGGACGTGGTTGTGGAAGCCATCCGCAACGGGATCGCTCGCATTCAGATCGAAGGGCGGACCATTGAGGCGCGGGCGGAAATCCCGCTGGCGCCGGGCACGCGAATCCGGATGACAGTTGACGCCGTGGCGCCGGAGATTGTGCTGCGTCCCGCTGGCGGAGCGCCTCCCCGGAATGCCACACTGGCGCCGCTCCCGGCCACATCGAGTCAGGCGGCCGCCGAAGTGTTGGATATGCTGGCCCAGGCTCGCTCCGTCTTGCAGGAAATCGAATCGCGCGGCGGTCTGGCGCCGGAAGAAGCGGAATATCTCAGGCAATTGGCAAGGATATTTACGCAAGTCTCCGAAGCGGCGCCGCCGGCCACGGAAGCGGCGCGGCAGGCCATTATCAGCTATAATCAGCCTGTCGAAGCGGCGCTGGCGCGAATCATCGCCAATCCCGAGGCGCCTCGGAATCTCCAATCTCCCGGCGATGTCAAAGTCATTCTCGCTGCGCTCCAGTATTTGCTGAACGCAAAGAGCCAATCTTCGAGTTTTTTGACGGCGGCGCCGACTGCCAATCCACCTATTGATCAGATGCTATTTCAGAGCCAGCCGCTTCCGCCTCAAGTAGCGCCCGGCGCATCGCTGATCGTAGCGGCGCCTTCGAATTCGCCGCCTGCCGCAGCTGCGCCAATCCAACCAGCTGCGCCTTTGGCTGCGAATGGGGCCATTGATGCATCCATATTGCTCCGTCTGGCGCAAGCGTGCGGATTGACGGCGCCTGCGGACGTCTTGGAAGCATTGAAGCTGGCAGCGCGGCAGGGGACGCCGCTTCCCTTTGACGCAATCCTCGCCCGGTTTGTGGGATTGTCTTCTGTCCCGGCGCCGGCGCCAAGTTCGATCGCCTCCCTTGTCGCATCCGTGCCCGCCGTTGCTCAGGGCGCGGTCCCAGGCGCCAGCCAGCCGCAGCCGGGCATGGATTCGCAATCCCCTCAAGCTGTGAACGGCGAGGTTCAGACGGCGCGAACATCAAGCGCAGGTTCGCAGGCGCAGGCGGCGGTCAATGTCCTTGCGCAAGCGCCCTCACGCATGATCCGCAACGCTTTCATGCCATCGTTGGAAAGCGCCATCGCCTCTGCCGATCTGCAGTTTTCCGCGCCTAATCCTCGAGCACAGGTTTCCGGTCCGGATTTCGCCTTGAGTTTGGCGCAACGCGTAGCGATATACGGCGCGCTCAGAGAAATTTTTCCCAGCCTCAGTCCTGCGCGGCTCCTGTTGGCGCTTCAAAATATCGAACAGCATCTGGCGCCAGCTGCTTCCCCAACGTCTCCCGCTTCAACAGCGTCGGCGGCGGCGCCCGCGTCAACGGCAACGGCGGCAGCGCTCGCATCAGCCCCAGCTTTCTTGGCTGGCGCTGCTTCTGATCGGCTGCCGGGACAGAAACCAATTGATGCGTCATCTCTACCTGTTTCGGCGGCCCCAAAGGATGCAAATCCTTCGCATGCCGTCTCGACGCAGGCGGATTTGGCAATCGGCGCCAAAGCCTCGGCGGCGCCAGCGCAGGTCGCGGGGTTGAGCGCTGCGCAGCGTGAAGGATTGAAGACGGCCCTCATGGAGTCTTTCCCGCAGCAGATTCCTCGCGGCGATTTTGCTGAATCGGCTATTCAGCTAATCGAAGCGCGCATCTTTGTCAGCGCGCGCGCGACGCCGCATTTAGCTTTTCCAGAAGCGCCGAAAGGATATGCTCCGCCTGCTTCGCCCGTCCAGCAAACCGCTCCCAACTCTCAGGCGACTGTCGCTCCGATCATCGCGCCAAATTTGGCAGTGCAAGCGAAAGCACCTGGCGCGCAGCCAATCTCCATACAACCAATCCCCCCGCAGCCAATTGCTGCACAGCCAGTTGTGGCACAGCCAATGTCAACACAGCCACTCCCCGCACAGCCAGCCGCCTTGCGTTCTTCCGCAACCCCTTCGCCAAACTCCATTCTTTCCCCAACACAACCCGGCGAATTGCTGGCGGCGCTGGATCGCTCGATCTCGCTGCAGACCGCTTCCCAAATAATCAAAGACCCTACCGTAACCCCTCAAAAATTGCAGCATATCCTGATGACGGCGCCTCGCTTGGCTGCGATGGCTTTCTTGAATGGGGAGATTTCCCATCTGAATCTTGTGCCTATGGAAACGCAGTGGACGGAGCAGCGCCTGGCGTCGTTGCTCCAAAGCGCTTTTGCCTCCTCCGCTGAAGCCGCTCCCTCATTTGCCGGCGCCGCCATTCAGTCTCAGGCTAGCCTTATAATGGCGCTGAAGGCATTGAGCCAATCGGCTGCCGTTCCGGAGACGCCGTTGACGCGGCTCATCAATGCGGCTCAAACCCCCGCGGCCGCAATGGCCGGGAAATTCGAATCGCTCAAGACCGCTTTAGCCGGCGCGAACATGCTTTATCGCGCCTGGGAGGCGCTGGCCCGGGAATCCGATCCCATCTCCCGTGCGATTGCCGAGCAAACGCTGGCGGCGATCCATCGTGGTGAGACCGCATTGGCGGCGCCCGCTGCGGACGGAGGCCGGTCCGATGGCCTCGTCCTCAATCCCTGGCTGCCAGCGCTGTTTGAATCGCGCCTGCTTACGGCGCCCTGGGCGGTGGCGCCCCGGATGCCCGCCGGATGGGCCGAGGTATTGTTTGGGTTGGTTTCGCTGAGCAATCCCCAGGCAGGCGGCGCCAGCGGCGCCATGGCGGGGGCGCTCTCCGGCGCGGTGTCGAAGGAGCTGGCGCAGGTTATGCTTGCGATACGCGAGGGGCCGCAGCGCCGCTTTCAGACCCCCGTTCGCAAGGCGCTGGCGTCGCTCGGGAGCGCCGTGCAGGAATGGGAATCGGATCTGTTTGCCGAGACCCAGCGTCAGGAAGTTTCGGTCCGCGCCGCGCTCAACCGGCTGACAAGCCGCTTCGGAGAATTGAGTGAACTGCTGGACAATCAGCGGCTGCAAAATGCGCGCGCATTCGACAGCGGACAGCCCATGACGTTCTGGCTGCCGTTCGTCATGGACGGGCGGCAGGGCTACGCGCGGATTGACTGGACCGGCGAATCGGAATCGCGCCATGCCCCTGCGCGCCGAGGCGGCTATAACATCCTGCTGGCGCTGGATCTGTCCCACACCGGGCCGCTGCAATTCCGTTGCCACGTCCGGCAGCGCCGGCTGTCGCTCGAAGTGGCCAGCGCCAATTCGCGCCTCCTGGATATCGCCCGCAGTCAAGGCGCCCGGCTCAGAGAAAACCTGCTCTCGCAGGGCTTTCAGATCGAAAAACTCACATTCACAAATTCCGTCGTAAGCCTGGACGATCCCTCCCCCCTGAGCCTCGCCGCCGCCCATCCCCTTTCCGTCAATGCATAACCGATAGCGCAAGCATCCCAGCTAAAGGGCGCATTCAATGCGGTCGGAATAAGCGCCAGCTTTTGGAGTAAGGTGGCTCGCCGCCTTCTTTTTGGCGATTCAATGGCCTTGGCGCAAAAAAGAAGGCGGCGAGCCACCTTACTCCAAAAGCTGGCGC
>JAPLSP010000425.1 GCA_026398575.1 Candidatus Sumerlaeota bacterium
ACAAAGAAGGCGGCAAGCCACCTTACTCCAAAAGCTGGCGCCGCCCCTGACCGCAATATCTTCGATGTTAGGAATGAATACTGGTGTCGAGCCAAATGTCGCATCTATTAATCCGCGCCGATGCCGACTTTGAAATCGGGACCGGACACGTCATGCGTTGCCTCGCGCTGGCGCAGGCTTGGCGCGACAGCGGAGGCGAGGCGTGCTTCCTGATGGCGGAAGGCGTCCCGGCGTTGGAGGAACGGCTGCGCAAGGAACAGATGAAGGTTCAGCGCATGACGTTTCCGCCCGGCAGCAAAGAAGATGCGGCAGCGACATTAGACTTGGCCCTTGCCGAAAACGCCGCCGCCATTGTCGTGGACGGCTATCGCTTCTCGGCGGATTATCACAAAGCGCTCCACGGATCGGGACCGGCGCTCCTTTGTTTGGACGATTATGGCCATGCGGGACATTATTGCAGCGACTATGTGCTCAACCAAAACATCTCGGCCACCGAGAGCCTTTATCGCGATCGCGAGCCTTGCACGCGGCTGCTGCTGGGGACACAATACGCCCTCTTGCGCGGCGAATTTGCCGTCTGGCGCGATTGGGAGCGAAAATTCCCCGCGCAAGCCGGCCACATACTGATTACGTTGGGTGGAAGCGATCCGCAGAACATGACGCTGCAGGTGATTCAGGCGCTCGACGCCGTGGAGGCGAAGGATATCGAGGCGCTCGTGTTGGCCGGCGCCGCCAATCCATACTATGATCAGTTGCGCGAATCCTGCGAGCAGGCCTCGCATCGCTTCCGCCTTGAAAGCAACGCTGGCAATATGCCCGAGCTCATGGCTTGGGCCGATTTGGCGATCAGCGGCGCCGGCAGCACAAGCTGGGAATTGGCCTTCATGGGATTGCCCAGTCTGTTGCTGATCCTGGGCAAAGATCAGCAGGGCATTGCCGAAGGGCTGGCGCGCGAAGGCTCTGCGCTGAATCTTGGCTGGCATGAAGACCTGCGCATGGATAGCCTGACGCATGCGGCAGAGGATTTGATTCATTCACCGGACAAGCGCCGGCGAATGAGCGAACGCGGCCGCGCCCTGGTGGACGGATGCGGCGCCGAACGGATCGTGAATCTTATCAGGGGAGCAGCGACATGAACATTGTGAAAGCAGGAAATCGGATGATCGGCCCCGGACACCCTTGCTTTATCGCCGCCGAAGTCGGCATCAATCATAACGGCGACATGGCGCTGGCCCGCCAGATGATAGCCGCCGCCGCTGACGCCGGCGCCGACGCCGTTAAGTTTCAAAACTACCGCACGGAGGATTTTCTTTCGGACTGCACGCTCACGTATGAATACCTTTCACAAGGCAAGCGCGTCGTCGAGCCGCAATACGACATGTTCAAGCGCTATGAGCTGACGCGCGAATGCCTGCGGGGCTTGCGCGAGGAATGCGACAAACGCAACGTGATTTTCTTCAGCACGCCCATGGGCGAAGACGGAGTGGACGATCTCATTAAGGCCGGCGCGCCCATGCTGAAAAACGGCTCGGACTGCCTGGCGCATCTTCCGCTGATCCGCGCAATGGCCCGCAGCGGCCTGCCCACCGTCCTTTCAACGGGAATGGCCACGCTCGCTGAAATAGATGACGCCGTCCGCGCCTTCCGCGGGGCGGGAGGCAAAGAGTTGATTCTGCTTCACTGCACTTCCTCCTACCCCACTCCGGCGCAAGACGCGCATCTCAAGAAAATCCCCGTTCTTTCCCAGGCGTTCGATTGCCCCGCCGGATTCAGCGATCACACGTGGGGGATCGTCGCCGCCATCGGCGCCGTCGTGATGGGCGCTTGTTTCGTTGAAAAGCATTTTACGCTGGACAAGAATCTGCCAGGGCCGGACCATCGCTTTTCGTCCGATCCCGCCGAGTTGCGCAGTCTGGTGGAGGGAATAAGGACGGTGGAAAAGAATCTGGGCGAGTCTGCCATTGGGCCGGCGCCTTCGGAGGTTGTGGGGCGGCAGAGTTACCGGCTGTCCTGTGTGGCGGCAAGAGACCTGCCGGCCGGGCATGTCGTATCCGCCGAAGACATAGCGTTTCGCCGCCCCTCCACGGGTCTGCCGCCGCAGGCCGTTGATTGGATCGTGGGAAGGATATTGAAGCAGGACATGCAAAGGGGCAAGCCGATGAAATCTTCGGATTTCAGCTAAGATTCCCGTATGCCTTTAGCCGCGCAAAATGGGCACATAAAATTCTGTTCGGCACAGGCAGCGAAGGCAAGGCG
This sequence comes from Candidatus Sumerlaeota bacterium, assembly GCA_026398575.1. Next base: position 2,257 of record JAPLSP010000425.1, read on the forward strand.
AAAACATCCTGCGGCGCGTGGATGACGCGGTAATGAACGA
>JAPLSP010000144.1 GCA_026398575.1 Candidatus Sumerlaeota bacterium
GGATAACCCTTGCCGTTCAGTTTCTCGTGGTGTTCGGCGGCGTAGGTTGGCACGTTCTTGAGTTTGCCGGCGAAGGGAATCTGGGTCAGCATCTTCTCGGTCATGACGACGTGGTCGCGCATGATCTTGAATTGCTCTTCCGTCAGCGTTCCCCTGCGGATCGAGAGGTTCAGCGTCTCGTCGCCGGTCAGACAAGGTTTGTCCTTGCCTTCGACGCGATAGGTTTTCTGCGCGATTTCGTTCAGCCGTTTGAGTTTGGCGTCTTCCATGAATTCGCCCGGCTGATTGCAGCGCCGCAAGAAAGCCAAATCATCTTCCAGAACCCCCAATTCGCCGGCGAGTTTGGTTTCGATCTTCGCGACCCCTTCATCCCGGCGCGCGGTATCCGTTTCCGTGAGAGCGAGCGCGACTTTTTCTTCCTGCGCCTGCGCCTGAAGACTGGCGCGAAAGGCGGAAAAGCGCTCCTCGATCAAGCCAATCCGGTCGAAAATCGCTTCGAGCTTGGTCGCCTTATCCATGACGTGGACCGGCGTCGTGACTTTGCCGACGTCATGAAGCCATCCGGCCAGGCGGATTTCTTCGAGTTGGTCGGGCGAGAATTTCGTATTGGAGAAGGCGCCGTCGCCCTTGGCGTTGACGGCCTTGGCCAGCATGACGTTGAATTCCGCCACCCGCTGGACGTGATTGCCGGTATAGGGCGATTTTTGGTCAATCGCGATGGCCAGCACGCGAACCAACGATTCAAACAGGTCCTTGATTTCTTTGACGAGGTTGGCGTTGGTAATGGCGACGGCGGCTTGCGAAGCAAGGGCCTGGGTCAGTTGCGTGGACGCTTTTGAAAAGGGTATAATCGCCTTTGTGAAAGGGTCCAGCGCGTTGATCAATTGCAGAACGCCGATGACCTCGCCATCATGAGTCTTCATAGGAACGACGAGCATCGAGCGCGAATGATAACCGGTTTTCTGGTCATAGCGGCGCGGCCCCGAAAAATCGAATTCGGACGAGGCGTACACGTCCGGGATATTGACGGTAGTTTTGAGCAGGGCTGCATAGGCCGAGACATTGGTCTTTTCGAGCTTGACCGGCTCCAGGTTGATCGGCTTGCCGGTGGTTCCGCCGAGGAAAGCCTTCATGGATTCATTCTGCATGATCTTGAAATGCAGCGTATCTCCCGCCATCAGATACAGCGTGCCGGCGTCGGCGAACGTCAGCTCGCGGGCATATTGCAAGGTTTTTTCCAGCAGCGCATCGAGATCCAATTCCGCCGACAAGGCAATGCCGATTTCCGTCAGCCGGCTGATCTGCCGTTTATAGGTCTCCATCTGCGCATCGGGTTCCGTATTGGAAGACATGGTAAACTCCTGAAATATTCTGTGATTTTTATGCGTTGAGCTATTCCTTGAACAAAGGAAATTGCCGGCATAATTCCTGGACCTGTCCGCGAATCCGGGAGAGGACCGACGCGTCCTGCCCATGGCGCAGCGCCTCGCCGATCCAGCCGCCGATCGTTTTCATCTCCGCTTCTTTCATGCCTCGCGTCGTCAGCGCCGGCGTGCCGATGCGGACGCCGCTGGTTTCCGTGGCGATACGCTTGTCGAAAGGAATTTTGTTCTTGTTGACGGTGACGCCGGCCTGTTCCAGAAGCTCCTGCGCCTGCGCTCCGGTAATGCTGAACGACGTCAAGTCCACCAGCAGCAGATGATTGTCCGTGCCGCCGGTGACCAGCCGCAGCCCTTCGGATTTCAGCTGTTCTCCGAGCGTCCGCGCGTTGAGGCATATCTGCCGCGCGTATCGCTGGAAAGCCGGCGCCATTGCCAGTTTGAAGGTGACGGCCTTGGCGGCGATGGTGTGCATCAGCGGTCCGCCCTGGATTCCGGGGAAAACGACGCGATCCACTTTTTTGATGAACTCCTGTTTTCCGACGACAAAGCCGGAACGCGGCCCGCGCAGCGTTTTATGCGTGGTGGAAGTGACCAGGTCCGCGAACGGGGCGGGATTGGGATAGCATCCGCCCGCGACCAATCCGGCGAAATGCGCCATGTCCACGACCAGATAAGCCCCGACGTCGTTGGCGATTTCGCGAAAACGCGCAAAATCCAGAATCCTTGGATACGCGCTATAGCCGGCCATGATGAGCTTGGGTTTGTGTTCGCGCGCCGCCGCCGCCAGCGCGTCATAATCCAGCAATTCGGTTTGGGGATTCAGACCGTAGCCGCGATGGCGATAGTATTTGCCCGAGAAATTGACCTTGGCGCCGTGCGTCAGATGGCCGCCGGCGTCCAAGTCCATTCCCATGACCGGATCGCCGAACTCGACCAGAGCGAAATAAGCGGCCATGTTCGCAGCCGATCCGGCATTGGGCTGCACATTCGCGGCCTCGGCGCCAAACAAACGGCAGGCGCGCTCGATGGCTAGGCGTTCGACCGTATCCACGTTGGCGCAACCGCCATAATAGCGCTTGCCGGGATAGCCTTCGGCATATTTATTCGTCAAGATGCTGCCCTGCGCTTCGAGCACGGCGGGAGGAGCAAAGTTCTCCGACGCGATCATTTCGAGCGTTTCGGTTTGGCGCGCGTATTCCGCATCAATCGCCGCCATCACCTCGGGATCCGCTGCGCCAAGGCAGGCGCCGTCGCTCGATGCGCTTTCGGGAAAAGAATGACAGGATTTCAAGCCGGAGGCCTCCATTGAATATTATTCCTTTGTTTCTTCCGCGTATTGAGCCAGTTGGCGCGCAGCGGCTTCGATTTTATCTATGCGCCGCTGGTGCCGCCCGCCCTCGAAAGGCGTTTCCAGCCATGTTTTCAGGATGCGCTGATTCATTTCGGGGTCTTGCTGTCGCGACCGCAGAGCCAGGCAGTTGGAATCATTATGGCGGCGGCTCATCTCCGCGTCGTATTCATCCATACATCGCGCACAGCGAACGCCGGGCGCTTTATTCGCCACATAGCACATGCCCAGCCCCGTGCCGCACATCAGCACGACACGATCGGCCTTGCCCTGCAAATAGAAGGTCAGGGCTTTGACCGCGTAATCGCTATAATCCACGGACGCGGCGTCATGGACGCCAAAATCCTGGACATCGTGACCCAGTTCCCGAAGCGTGTTTACAATTTTGTCGCGCGCTTCAATGGCCGCATGATCGCAAGCAAAAGCGATTTTCATTTCCGTATTTCTCCTTTGCGCTCACAAGGCCGATTGTGTCTGCTTTCGCGGCGGATTTCAATGGTCTTTTATCGGAATCGCCGGGGGAAAAATGTCCTTTGCATTCTCAGGAGGTTCTTCTTAGACTATTGCGCTCTGGCGGCTGTGTGTGGCACGAGGCGACCATTCGTCTTGATGGGTAGTTTGTTTTGTCCCTTGAGGCATGAGGCGTCAAGATGCGTGTGAGCTTGGGCTCCGCGCCGCTTTTATCCTGTTCCCGTGGTTTTTACTGACATGATCAAGAAGAAACGTTCCCTTTGGCATTCCTTTTCCTCGCTCTTTACGATGGATATCGGCATTGACCTTGGCACGGCCACGACGCTGGTTTACGTCAAGGGCAAGGGCATTGTGCTGTGCGAGCCTTCCGTCGTGGCCATTGACCGCAACACGAACAAACCCCTGGCGTTCGGCTCGGAAGCGAAAAAAATGCTGGGCCGCACGCCGGGCAATATCATCGCGATCCGGCCCATGAAAGACGGCGTCATCGCCGATTTTGAAGTGACGCAGGAAATGCTGCGCTACTTCATCCGCACGGTCTGCCGTGGGCGCATTGTGCGGCCGCGCGTGATTATCTCCGTGCCGTCGGGCATCACGGAAGTCGAAAAGCGCGCGGTTCGCGAATCGGCGCTGCAGGCCGGCGCCCGCAAGGTGCAATTGATCGAAGAGCCCATGGCGGCGGCCATCGGCGCCGGATTGCCGGTGACCGAGCCGATCGGCAACATGATCATTGACATTGGCGGCGGAACGACGGAAGTCGCCGTTATCTCGCTCGGCGGCATTGTGGTGCCGGGATCGGTGCGCGTAGCGGGCGATGAGATGGACGCGGCGATCATTCAGCATATCAAGCGCAAATATAACGTGCTGATCGGCGAACGAACCGCCGAAGATATCAAGATCAAGATCGGTTCCGCCGACGTGCTGCCCGAAGAGATGCGCTATAAGATCAAGGGCCGCGACCTGGTGGCCGGACTGCCGCGGCAAATTGACATCACCTCCGAAGAAATCCGCGAGGCGCTGATTGAGCCTGTGCAGACGATCCTGAACGCCGTCAAGAGCACGCTGGAAAAGACGCCCCCCGAGCTGGCCGCCGACATCGCCGAGGACGGCATCGTGATGGCGGGAGGCGGCTCGCAATTGCGGGGGCTCGACAGCGTGATCCATACGGAAACAGGCCTGCAAGTCCGGCTGTGCGATTCGCCCGAAACAGCAGTCGTCATGGGCACGGGAGCGGCGCTTG
>JAPLSP010000501.1 GCA_026398575.1 Candidatus Sumerlaeota bacterium
GAAGGCACGAAAACACACAGGTTTCTTCGGGTTCTTCGTGTTCTTTGGGTCTTAGTGGCTGAGAGTCTGAGTGGTTATTCTCATGCTGCAATACTTATATCGCTATGTATAGTCAGCTCCTCAGCGCGCTCCGAAAGCCCCGGCGGAGGCCGTCGGGATGAATATGCCCTTGCCGGCGTATCGCAATTCCATGGCGCTATATTGGCCGCCGGATAAATATCCTGACGATCCGGCGGTGGTAAAAACGGGGACGGGAATACTGAGATATCGGTAGAGGTTGGCGCCGCTATAGCCTGCCGTTATTTGTGCGCCATCCGCAGAAAAAGCGATGCAGGTCAAACCGCTCATCCCCCATGCCTGCTGCCAATGGGCGCCGCCGTCCGTCGAAAAGCAGATGAAAGGAGCTCCCGCCGAATTCGCGGCGGCGATCTTGGCGCCGTCCGGCGTCATTGCAATGCAAGTCCAGGCTCGAACGCTCTCTTTGGCTTCCCAAGTTGCGCCATAGTCGTAGGAGACATAAATATGATCGTTGTCTGCCGCGCCGGCCAGGACTCTGCCATCGGCCGATGAGGCGACGGATTTCCATTTCTTGAAAGATGCGATGTACGTCCAGTTGGCGCCGTAGTTGCTGGATTTTTGCATAACGCCTCCATCCTGGCAAACAACCCATTGCGCTCCGTCGGCAGAAACCGCGAGGCCCGACCATCTCTCAGAGCCGATTCGCGGAGTCCACGTATCGCCGAAGTTGTTTGAGGTGTAGATGTATCCCGATTTATCGTAAACACCCCAATAATTCCCATTCGCCGAACACGCAATGGCGCCCCAATTTCTGGCGGGCAATGCGGGCGGCGGCGTTTTCAACGTCCAGGTCGAGCCGGCGTCGCCGGATACATAAACAAAGCCATTGCCGCAAACGGCCAGGCGCGAGCCATCCGCTGAAGAGGCGATGGATTGGCATCCGGCGATGAGGGCAGCCGTTGTCCAGGTGATCCCGGAATCGGATGACAGAAAGATCCCGCCATCGGTACAAGCGGCCCAACGGGCCCCATCATAAGATGAGACGACGCCGGTCCAGTTTCCTGCGCCGGCTTTGGGCGATGGGCAGTTATACGATGGGATTTTCAAGCCTTGGATGAGGATTTTTTGCGCGTCGTTCTGAGCCAGGCGCCAGCCGCCTATTTCCAACGCGCTGACGCGCACCAGATCGCCAATGGCGGGGGCGGCAGGGAGCGAAAGGACGATCGTCGCCGTTGTGTTGGCCGCGACATAATCGCAATTGGACTCGGCTTGGGTGTCGGTCGTGACCAAGCGCCACGTCATAACGCGCCTGCCTTCGGCGTAGAGCGCGCCGTTGGCGTAAAGATTTCCACCGAATCCCGCGCCTCCCGCGACCACCAGCGCTCCTGTGTTGGCGCTCAGAGCATTATTTGTATTCGCAATCTGAATCGCTTGCGTGGTCACGGCGCCGCGGTTCGTCACGGTTTGCAGCGTATCGCGCTCGGTGATAGTGATGTCGTCCGGCACCTGCGCGTCGGTGACGGCGCCGTCCAGGTTTTGAAGGTTGTGCGAATGCGCCAGATCGGTTTTGCCGGCCAGAGCAGCGGCCAGATTGCTGGTTGTCGCGAAATCCGAAATGGATAAATCGCCCAAGCGGTCGGCATGTTGCGCAGTTGCCGCCGATTGCGCGAAAGCAGCCGTCGTGGCGATATCAGCAGAATGGGCTGTCGCTGCTATTTCAGCGAAGGCTGCGGTCGTGGCGTTGTCGGCAGAGCGCGCGGCTGATGCTGTCTCGGCGAAGACTGCGGACGTGGCGTTGTCAGCAGAACGCGCGGTCGCTGCTGTCTCGGCGAAGATCGCTGTTGTGGCATTGTCAGCGGAGCGCGCGGCGGCGGCTATCCCGGCGAACAGCGCAGTAGTGGCGTTGTCAGCGGAACGCGCGGTCGCCGCCATTTCAGCGAAGATCGCTGTTGTGGCATTGTCAGCAGAACGCGCAGTCGCCGCCGTTTCGGTGAAGATCGCTGTTGTGGCGTTGTCAGCGGAGCGCGCGGTTGCCGCCGCTTCGGCGAAGATCGCTGTTGTGGCGTTGTCAGCAGAGCGCGCGGTTGCCGCCGATTCGGCGAAGATCGCTGTTGTGGCGTTGTCAGCAGAACGCGCGGTTGCCGCCAATTCTGCAAAGGTTGCGGTGGTGGCGACGCCAGCGGCAGCGGCATAGACGATTGTGATATTGTCGGGGATTTGCGCGTCCGCGAGCGCGCCGCCCAGGTCCTGCAAATTATGCGAGTGCGCGGCGTCTGCCTTGCCGGCGAGTCCGGCGACCAGGCCGGTAGTGGTGGCAAATTCGGCCGCATGACGCCCGTCTAGCAGATCGGCGTCCACTCCCGATCCTTCACCGTCGCGAGCCAGTTTTTGCGCGAACATGACGCTGGCGATGGAAACACGATTCGGGAAAACATCCGCAGCGCCAATAGCGCCATCAGGCGTTGCGGCGCTGTCCATTGCCAACTCATAAGAAAGAGCAGGAACTGCAAGCGCCTCGGCGGGCGGCGCAAGGTCAATGGAAAAACGCCCGGCCAGCGAGACCGTCGTCATGCCCTGGAAGGGCGCTCCCAGCGCGTTTCCCGCCGTTTCAGCATCGAAAAATCGGATGCGATAGGCGCGGACGCCATTGAGCGGCCTGCCTGCCGCATCCGCCAGTTTCCCTTGAATTGTGATGGTCGCTGGCGCCGCATCCAAAGCGCCGGGGAGGCAGAATAAGATCGCAAGCAGAGTGACAAGGATGCTTGCGCCGCGGGCAAGATGCAGGCGTATGGGATCGCTCATGGGCACATCGTCCTTCCACCATGTTGATTTTCCACATCATTAAACCGAATCTTCCCGCGAGGCTTCAATCATTTTTCTTCAAGTCGAACCGTGCGACTTCCGATTTGCGGCGCTTGCCGCGGCGCGCCAAACGATGCGCCAGAACCAGGTTCTCCCATGTCGCGATCTGATCCCAGCCATGGATTAATCGTCGAGGCAATTATCATGCTCCGATTGTTTGCATTCATCAATGCCCATCGGGCAAAGCGCCAAGCCTCGGGTGCAGTTCATAATTCCGGTCAAATTTTTCACTGAAGGCCAGCACGCCACCACCGGGCCTTGTGCCGGTGGAGCGCTGATTTTGCTCTAGCCACGCCCGCTTTTTTCTCGCCGCCCCCGCCGGCCTTGCGCCGGTGGAGCGATGATTTTGCTCTAGCCGGGCCCGCTTTTTTTCTCGCCGCCCCCGCCGGCCTTGCGCCGGTGGAGCGCTGATTTTGCTCTAGCCGGGCCCGCTTTTTTTCTAGCCGCCCCCACCGGCCTTGCGCCGGTGGAGCGCTGATTTTGCTCTAGCCGGGCCCGCTTTTTTTCTAGCCGCCCCCGCCGGCCTTGCGCCGGTGGAGCGATGATTTTGCTCTAGCCGCGCCCGCTTTTTTTCTCGCCGCCCCCGCCGGCCTTGCGCCGGTGGAGCGCTGATTTTGCTCTAGCCGCGCCCGCTTTTTTTCTCGCCGCCCCCGCCGGCCTTGCGCCGGTGGAGCGCTGATTTTGCCGTAATAAACGCGCATTCATTCCGCTGATTCTGCGCAAGACTGCGCTGCATTGCTCGCTCTATAGATGACTCCTAAATCATAATCACCAAATGTTCCCGCAAAGAAGCCCATTTGAAAGACAGGATCTCTATCCAATGCAAACTCCAAATTATTCAAGAAACATAATGCGACATCCGCAGGGGATTTTTCGCTCCCGCATCCCAGCGCCAAATGAATATGATCAGGTAGAATCGCGGCTCGGGATAATTCATAATCTCTCAAACGGGCGATTTTCAGGACCGTGTCATGAATGGTTTTCAGCCGGCTTTCACGAATTTCGCACCCTCGCTCATCATTGACAAGCACGATATGAAGATTATACCAGTAAACAGAATGGCTGGTGTGGCGCGGCTGGGAGAGATCGCAAGACGAATTGGAAATTTGGAGCCGCTGGAGAGCATTGGGGTTGAAGGGCGCCTTGTCAAAATATTGCCCTAGCTGATGTCCGATATATTGTTCAACGACATTACGCTTGGAAGATCCAATACTGCGAAAGCAATAATTTCGCATAAAGGCTTTCGGATGATCCTCCCGTAAAAGGTATTGAAGGCGGCCTTTGAAAATTTTTATAAAAGTTTGCGGAGCGAGATGAGGCTGCGTGCTTATAAGAAACTGACTGATATCAGGTCGAAGAAATCTATGTTCAAGAAGATGGATGCCATCGGGACGGATTGCGGCGGCGATGTAAGGAAGCCATGAATTATCCGCAACGGCGCTTTTCCAAAACAGGTCCACGCTCCAATTGAGCTGATAAGCCGCAGTAACGTTCTCTAACGTGTAATACGGCAGTAGCGCCATGGTGGAATCACTGTGACGTTATGTATGAGTCATTCCCTGAACATAGCTTATCAAAAGTTATCTATATGGAAAGGCCGAGTCCAGGGAAAAAAGCGCGGGAAAAAAGGAGGAGAGGCTTGGGCTAGAGCAAAATCATCGCTCCACCGGCGCAAGGCCCCGGTGGTGGCGGCGAGAAAAAAGCGGGCGCTGCTAGAGCAAAATCATCGCTCCACCGGCGCAAGGCCCGGTGGTGGCGGAGGATAAAATGGGAATACCTTTCTAGAGCAAAATCATCGCTCCACCGGCACAAGGCCCGGTGGTGGCGGAGGATAAAATGGGAATACCTTCCTAGAGCAAAACCATCGCTCCACCGGCACAAGGCCCGGCGGCAGCGAAAGGCAATGAAATTCTGGAATGCGCGCCTAAGCCTCGACTGCCGCTTCCGCGCCGGCGGGTTGCGTCTTGAGCCAGCCTCCAATTTGGCGGCCGATGTTTTCGATCTGTTTCGCAGCGAATTCTTGGTGGCGGCACGTAATGCAGCGCAGATCCGTCGCTAAACGAGTCAGCAATCGAGTCCGATTCAGGCTCTGATTTGCGCGCTCCAGCAGCGGCCTTTTTTTGCGGCTGTAGGCCGCTTCCACGACCGATTCCAATACGTCCAAGAGCGCCAATTCCAATAGCTCGGTCATCTCCGGTTTTGTTTCTGCGTTTTACCGCCCGGCCGAGCCTTCGCTTAAAAAGACAATGCTCGCGTCTTCAGGCTACCAACCCAGCCGGGCGTCTCGCGTTCTGCGGATGGCGTCGCCGCCATCACGGGAACGGAACTGGATTCTCCTCCTGCGCGCTTCCGCGATCGCATACCGCCCGATTCGAGGAATTCCGGCGAGGAAGAATGCGCCCGCACCAACCACACCGCGAAACCCGTTGTTGTTGTTCGCGTTCGTTGGTTCGTTCCTGTTGCGATTCGACGCGCGGCAATTGTTTGCGTTATTGTTCCAAGAGCCGCCACGCAACACCCGGACATGTCCGCCCCTTCTTCAAGCCCTCCTGAAAACGAGAGACTTGAATATCCTTTGACGCAGCCGTGCCGTCGTCCCGTGGCGCAGATGCGCGATCCAACTTTGAACCGACTGTTTCACTTTTGCAAATTCCAGATCGCCCTGCGCGAAAAGCGCTTGTTGGATTTTCAAACGCCGCCGCGCCCGCTTCAGATTCTCGCTTCGAACCCGGATTTGCCGCTGCAAAATTCGGAAGCCGAGGAAATTGACCCCTTCCCGGCACTTGAACAACTGGCTCTTGACCGGATGAATCCGCAGCCGCAACCCCGCCAGATAGGCCTCGATCTTCTCCCGCGCCGCCGCCAGTTCTTCCCGGTTGTCCGAGAACAGCGCGAAGTCGTCCATGTAGCGGAGGTAGCGCCCGGCGCCCAGCGTCTCCTTGACAAAGTGATCGAGGCTGTTGAGGTAAACATTCGCGAAGAACTGGCTCGTCAAGTTTCCGATGGGTAATCCTTTCCGCCGCGACGCCGGCGTCAGAAGATCATCGCCGTCGAACCATTGCTCGACCGGTTCCTGCGGGTTGCTGTGCTCGATGATCGAATCCGCCAGCCAGAGCGTATCCAGGCACTTTATTTTCCGGCGGATCAAGCCCTTCAGGATTTCATGGTCAATGCTTGGGAAATACTTTCGGATGTCGCATTGCAGAATCCAGCGGCTCGAGCGCGCCCAGCCCGTGAACCGTTCCAGCGCCTTGTGCGTGCCCTTGTTCAGCCGCGTCGCGTAACTGTCCATGATGAACGTCCGGTCGAAGATTGGCTCGATGACGTTGCACAGCGCATGATGCACAATCCGGTCCCGATAAGGCGCGGCTGAGATCAGCCGCCGCTTGGGCTCGACAATCACGAACGAGCGATACGGGCCGGGACAGTAGGTCTTCGATAGCAATTCCTCTTGAATCTCCAGCAGCAAAGCCTCCTGGCAATAATTGAACTCCAGCACGTTTTCCCGCCACCGCTTGCCGCGCTGCGCCTTGCGCGCGGCCAGGCATAGATTGCGGAACGAGACCACTTCCGGCCACAAATCACCGTGACGCTTCATTTTCGCCTTTCTGTTCAACCTCCTTGCGGCTGACGGGACGTTCTTTGTTGCTGCTTGAGCCAACTGCCAATCTGTTGGCCGATTTCGATCATCGCGCGGCTGGCGAATTCGTGCCGGTGAAGCGTCATCAACTTCATGTCCACGCACAATCGCGTTTGAAATCGCAGCACGTCCAGCCGGGCGTTGAGCCGCTGCAAGATCGCCACCCGATTGGGATCATACCGCGCCATGATCAGACCCTCGAGCAGATCATACAGCGTCCCTTGAATCCGGTCACCCAGGATAAACTTCTGATCGCGCGGCATTTTGTTGAGCAGAGGAACATACCACAGGATAAAGTCATACATCTTCTGAATAACCGGCAAATCCTGCATCTTTTAAAACCACCTTTGATTTTTAATTTTCGCTCGCTACGCTCGCAAAAAAAGAAAAAAGCAAAAATCTACCGGCTCATTTTAATCCGCCCGCACCAACCACAACGCGAAACCCGTGGTGGTCGTACGCGTCCGTAGGTACGGCCCTGTAGCGATCCGACGCGCGGCAATTGGTCGCGTTAAGGTTCCAAGAGCCGCCACGCAACACCCGGTATTGACCTGACGACGGTCCCTGAGGATTGTGCTGGTTGCCGCTATCATACGAGTCCTTGTACCAATCCGCGCACCATTCCCAGACATTTCCATGCATGTCATATAAGCCCCAGGCGTTTGGTTTTTTTTGCTTCACCGGCTGGGTCTGTTGATTGGAATTGCCGCTATACCAGGCATAATCGCCCAACTGGCTTTCCGAATCGCCAAAGCAATACTTCCCGCTCGACCCCGCGCGGCAGGCGTATTCCCACTGAGCCTCGGTGGGCAGCGTATAAGTCTTGCCGATTTTCTCCGAAAGTTTTTTGCAAAATTCCATCGCGTCATTCCATGAAACATTCTCGACGGGTTTGTCCGCGCCTTTGAATTGCGAAGGGTTCTTTCCCATGATCGCCTCATACTGCGCCTGCGTTACCTCCGTCTCGCCCAACCAAAAGTGATCGAGCGTCACCGTGTGAACCGGCTTTTCATCAGGATTGCCGTCATTGCTTCCCATCTGGAACGAGCCGGGCCTGATGAGGAGCAATGGCATCGTCACGCCGCCGCCCAAGTCCGCGCTGATTTTTTTCTGCGGCCCCGGCAACGCGGCGACTTTGTCGCGCAACGCCCCCATGCGCGCGTCGGCTGGAATCAGCTTCTCTAATTCAGCGAGAACGTCTTCGGCAGCAAACTTGTCCTTGCCCGCCAGCGCCGTTTCCAGACGGGCGATGACCGGCGCCGCCTGGGCTGCATTCTCCTTCGTTTTCGCGGCGGCGACGGCTTCGGCCAGCGCGGCGGAGGCTTCCTTGAAGAGCGCGGCATTGGCTTGCGTCTGCGCGTCGGCAGCCTTGGCCTTGGCGGCTTGCAACTGCGCGGCGGCGTGTTTGGAGAGCAGCGCCTCATCGGCGGCAGCGAGCGCGGCGGCCCACGCTTGCTGCGCCTCGGTCAGCGCGTTCATCTTATCCGCTTCAGATCGCGACGCCGCGAACTGCGCGGCGGCGTCCGTCAGCAGCGGCTTGGCGGCATCCAAGTCGTCCTCGGCCAGCGCTTTGTCGGCATCGGCCAGCGCCTGTTTGCCGCGTTCGAAGCTGGCCGGGCGGGCTTCGCTCTTGAACGCCTTGTCGGCCAGCTTCATCGTATCCTCAACGCTGGCGCGCGAGGCTGCGACGGCGTCGCGTTTGCCTTGGAGCACGCCGGCGGCGCGGTAGAGTTTTTCGGCGGCGCCGAACAGCGCGCGGGCCGGCGTGTACTGGCGTTCTTCCAGCGCATCGGTGGCGGCGGATTCGGCTTTCTGGCCGCGGGTCACCAAGTCCGTCATCGAGCCGGCTTTGGGCTGCCTGGCTTCCGCGTCGTCCCGCGACGGGCGCGCGGCGGCGAAGCGGGCGCGGTCTTTGATCTGGTCGCGGGCAGCCTGCATCGCGGTGCGGGCGGTGATGGCGTTTTCGAGCGTCGCCGGGCCGGCATTGGGGATCAGCGCGGAGAAGGCCTGGCAGGCCTTGTCATATTCAGCGATGGCTTGGTCAATCTCCCCTGCTTCGAGATAGCCCTCGGCGTTGATCTGCAGGGTCTTGGCGGCGGCGAGCTGTTCGGGTTTGGCCGTGCCCGAGGCCTCGGCCTGCAGCTGCGCGGCGGCAGCGCTGCTCTCGGCTTTGGCGAGGGCTTTCTGGATTTTGCGCCAGTCCAGGGCTTTGCGGTAAAGTTTGGCGGCTTCGGCATACGACTCGACGGCTTCGCCGTAGCGGTCTTTCGTCAGCAAGATATTGCCTTCCTCCTGCTTGGATTCGGCTTTGGCGAAGACCTTAAGCATCCCCTTCGCGGCCTTGCTCGCTTTATCTTCGCCGAGCAGCTGGCGCATATCGGCGGCGGCGATCTCCTGTCGCAGCGCGACGACCTCCGTGCGGGCCTTGATGGCGTCTTGCAAGGTGGCCGGAGCGGTTTGGGGCTGCGGCTGGGGTTGGGCGTGGCTGGCGGCGACAAAGCAACCGACAGCGGTGAGAATTAAAACGGCGCGGATCAAGACGGCGATCGGACGATGGTTCATAAGCCTTCTCCTATTTTCAGTTTATTCCTGTGAAGCGGATACCACCTCCCTCTCCGCCAAGTCAATTCCAAACTGACGGCTTGCTGGGCGGCGATGCCCAGAGCGCATCCCGACTTATAGCTAGGCGCCAAGCCTCATGAAACACTCAGCGTGTCCATTAGAGTTGGCGCCGAATGGTAGGCCGCTCCGCTCCGTCGGACGGCCCTGGCGCGCGATGGCCGCCCGACGGAGCGGAGCGGCCTACCATCCGGCGCCACATAAACCAAGTCTTGCGTCCCAGCTTCTGCAGACGATAGAATCATCCGCGAGTGGTTAATGATTCTGCAAGTGGGCGGCGCTTTTGCTTCATGCTTTCTTTTCTCAAACAAATTCTCGCCGGTCTCATCAGCTATTTGCCCGGAGGCAATGCGCTGTTGCGGGCGCGCGGATCGGGCGGAACATTTTCCGCCGACTATTGCTATCGCGTTTGGCTCGATCATCTGAGCGCGGCGCATGAGGCGGGGTTCGATACGCAACCGTCCCTCGTCGCAGAGATCGGTCCGGGAGATTCGCTGGGCATCGGGATCGCGGCGCTGTTGAGCGGCGCGGGGGGATACTATGCGCTGGACGCCGTGCCTTATGCGGGCGCCGCGCGCGACGCGGACATATTTGGGAGGCTCGTGGAATTATTCCGGGTCCGCACGCGGCCAACGCCGGATCGGGAATTTCCCCTCCATATCCTCACGGAGGAACGGCTCGGCGCCAGTCTGGCGCCTGCGCGTCTGGAGGCGATCCGCCAGGCGATCGCGGCAAGAACCAGCCACGCGGCGCTCAACGCTCCCATCCCGTTTGAATATGCCGCTCCCTGGACCTCGTCCGATGTGATCCGGGAAGGAACGGCGGACTGGATTTATTCGCAAGCCGCGCTGGAACACGTGGATCGCCTGGAGGAGTGCACTGCGGCGCAATCGCGCTGGCTGCGGCCAGGCGGCTTTGTGACGCACGAGATTGACTTTGATTGCCACTGGACGTCGCGCCTGTGGAACGGACATTGGGCGCGTTCGGATGCGACGTGGAAGCTGATGCGCGGACGGCGGCCTTATCTGATCAACCGCGCGCCGTGTTCGCGCCACGTCGCGCTGCTGGAACAATGCGGACTCGAGATTGTGAGTGTGAAACGGCGGCGGCGGCCAAATTCACTGACGCGCGGGTCCCTGGCGCCTGCGTTCAAGAGGCTGAGCGACGAAGACCTTCAAACCGCCGGCGCGTTTATCGTGGCGCGAAAACCTGCGGAATGATCATTTTTGCGTCAGCGCCTTGATCGCCGCGTCGTTATCGTTTGTGCGCAGAATCGAGATGTAGGCGCCTTCGCCCGTCGCGGTCGCGTAGGCATGGCAGATATTGACGTTTGCGGCGCCCAAACGTCGCGTGACCTCAACTTCCGATCCGACATGATTGCGTTTTTCGATGCAAATAACTTCCTGGGTTATGAAGGAATAGCCAGCCGTTTGCAGCAGCCGGGAGGCCAGGTCGGAATCTTCGGCCACCAGATGCGCCAAGGAATGATTTTCTTCATGCGACTGAGCCATATAGGCGATGACATTCATGCCGCCGGCGGCAATCACCCCGAGCAACCGGGCGAGTTCGCCGGGTTTATTTTTGATTTTGACCAAAATTTCGGTCGTTTTAGCGGCTTTGAGCATGATCGGCTCCTTTCGGGCGCCAGAACCGCCCTTGGGAAGGATGGAATCGCATAGCCCTCACTCATTATCAATTCACAGAGCAAGGTTACGATGCAAGCGATTGTTTGGCAAGGGAATTTTTGCGCAGCCAATCGGCGCTTGCAGCGCCGTCGTTTGCCGTGATAAAATCAATCAAATTAATGATTCAGTACGGCCCTTAATGAACCGTATTGGGCAAAAAAAGGAGACAAGGGAAATGACCGACAAACTCATCGGGATTGGGCTGGTGGGACTGGGACGCGCGGGCTGGGGCATGCACGTGCCCATCGTTGAGAAACGGCTGGACAAGTTCCGGTACGCCGCCGCCTGCGACGTGGAACAAGACCGCCTCGAACGCATGGCCGGGCGGTTCGGCTGCAAGACGTATCGCAATATCGAGGACCTGATCGCCGATCCGGACGTGGAACTGGTGGACGTTACGTCGCGCTCGCCCGACCACGCGCCTCACGCCATCCTGGCCCTGCGCGCGGGCAAGCACGTCCTTGTCGAGAAACCGCTGTCCGTGACATATCAGGATGCGAAGAAGATCAAGGCCGCTGCGGACCGATCGAAAGGGAAACTGTTCGTCAATCACAATCGGCGGTTCGAGCCGGCCTTCAATCATATCCGGGAGATCATGGCCTCGGGCATCCTGGGAAAGGTGTATGAGATCAAGTTGCGCCGGTTGGGCTATCAGCGCCGCGACGACTGGCAAACCCTGAAGCAGTGCGGCGGCGGCCAGTTGCTCAATTGGGGGCCGCATATCATTGACCACGCGCTGCAGTTCCTGGGCGGATTCCCGGCGAAGATTTGGAGCGACCTGAAAAGGGTTGCCGCGCGGGGCGACGCCGAGGACCACCTGAAGATTTGCATGACGGGCGCCGACGGCCTGATCGTTGACATCGAGATCAGCGGCGGAGCGGCGATTCGCGAGCCGGAATATATCATCTTCGGCTCGAAGGGCGGGCTGACATGCGACGGCTCGCAGATTGCACTTCGCTATCTCGATCCCAAAGCGAAACTGGCGCCACGCAAGGCCACAGCCCAGACGCCGCCCCAGGAAGGCGGATTCGGTTCACCGGACAAACTCGTGTGGATCGAGGAGACCATTCCTGTGGCGCCCAAAAAGCCGGTCGTGATGGAAGCTCTCTGGGATCATCTTTATGACGCCATCCGCAAGGGCAGGAAGTTCCCCATCACGACTGAGGAATCGCTCAACGTGATGCGCGTGGTGTCGGCGGTGAAGAAGGGCACGCAGTTCTAACGAGCGGTGACTTTGCGAATTTGCAGGGCGTATCCCAAGCCAGCGGCCGGATGCTGGTGTTCATGCATTGACAAAATAATGGACGACAAAATAATAGTTGTTTATTCGTACGAGCATTGCCAGATGGAGGAAAGTCTTGTATTATTTTGTCAGTCATTATTTTGTCACCCCCACTACGGGCGCTTGGATCACTTACATGGGATTCGCCCGAATTTGCGTCCGGCGCGATAATTTGCTTGTAATTCCGCCGCCCGGCCTGAAACCATCGCGCCTTTGCAGCGCAACACTACTCATAAGGAGAAAGAAATGTTGAAAAAGATTACGGTCATTCTGGCTGCTTTGCTGATCACCATCGGCCTGCTGGCCAGTCGAATGACAGCGCAAGGCGACAAACCAGCCGCCGCGCCGGCCAAGAATGAGGCCACGGAGCCGCCCAAAACAGTCCCAAACCCCGCAGTTGACAAAGACCAGGTCAGCTATTGCCTGGGAGTGACCGTTGCTCGCAGCCTGAAGCGCGACAATCTGGAGATCAATCCCGAAACGATGGTCAAGGCGATGATGGAATCTTTGGAAAATAAAGTGGACAAGGAAAAAACCAGCATCAGCATCGGCGTGGGCCTGGGACGGAATTTGCAGAACGAAGGCATCTCCGTTAATGCGGTGACTTTCAGCAAAGGCTTGACAGAAGTCCTCGAAGGCAAACAGCCTACGATGAGCGATGAAGAGATGAAGGGCGTCATGGACCGCCTCAAGGTGGCGCAACAGGAAAAGCAAAAAGCCGAGATGGAAAAGCAGCGCAAGGCAATGGCTGAAAAAGGCAAGGAGCTCTCGTCCAAAGGCAAAACATTCCTTGAAGAGAACGCCAAGAAAGAGGGGGTCAAAGCCCTGCCTGATGGATTGCAGTACAAGGTCATCAAGGAAGGAACAGGGAAATCTCCGAAAGCCACCGACCAGGTCAAAGTCAATTATCGCGGCACGTTGATTGACGGGACGGAATTCGACAGTTCCTACAAACGCAATGAGCCGGCCACGTTTGGGCTGAATCAAGTCATCAAAGGCTGGACGGAAGGCATCCAACTGATGAAGGAAGGCGCCAAGTATCAGTTTGTAATTCCTTCGGACCTGGCCTACGGCGAGCAGGGCAATCCGCCCGTGATTCCTCCCGCGGCCACCTTGATCTTCGAAGTCGAGCTGCTGTCGGTTCTTCCTGCCGGCGACGGCGCGAAGTAATAATAGCGTCCAAAGAACGCGAAGGAGAAAGGCTTGTCGCCCCCCTGAAAGCGCCCAAAAAAATGGCGTCTTTCAGGGGGGCAAAAATATTAATCCTAAAGGCGGCCGACCATGATTTACACTCTGAGCATCGAACCGATCTATTCCAGTCAATACTTTAAGAAGTGCGTTCGGGTTATTGAAATCGCGGAAGAGGCGATGCTGGAGGATTTGCACTACTTTATCCAGAAAACATTCCGCTTTGACAATGACCACATGCATGAGTTCTTTGCGGGCAGAGATTGGCGCCATCAGACAATTCGCTTTGAGGGAGAGGAAATTGAACCTTTCTATGATCAGTTCAAGGAGTTTGTTACTATTGCCCGGCAGGCTGGAGGAGACATTGAAAAGCTGCTGAGTCTCGTGTCCCAATCGCCGACGCTTGGCAAAGAAGTGGCGGATGAGATTTCCGCGCCAGCTAAAAAAGGCGGGAAGAAAAGCGATCCAACGGATGAATCCGCGAGCGCCGGGAATGACGAAAGCAAGGAGAAGAAGAAGGAGGATTTGGATGAGGATGAAGGCGGGGAAGAGGATGAGGATGGTGACGATGAGGAAGGGGACTGGGACGATGAGGAAGGCAGCGACTATGGCGATTATCCCCTGAACCGGGTCTTTCCACTCCCTTCGCGGATGAAGCTGTATTATCATTTTGATTTCGGCGACGATTGGTATTTTGAAATCCGGAAACAAGGAAACCCCAAAGAGCCCCACCCCCGCGCCAAGTATCCGCGCGTGATCGAAAAGATCGGCCCGACGCCCAAGCAATATCCGCGCAGCGAATGGTAAAGACATTTGCATTAGCAATTATCGCGCGGTGAACGACAACATATTGTCGTTCGCTATCATCCGTGCTATCCGCGAAATCCGGGGTTGAAACTTAACCACGGATTTCCCGGATAACGCGGATGTAGCGTCGCGAAGCGACATATTTTGAAGACGGAGTTTGCGAAACTCCTAGCTTTCAAGCCATATTTATGTTGCGAATTTCATTCTCTACTATGTTTAGCGATTTAGTCATGTTTTCTGCTTGACAAATAAAAACGCTGATATAGACTTAAAACCAGAGCGCGCGTGTGGGAAAATCGCGGATAAATCTGTAATATCATTTTGATTTTGGCGACGGTTTGTATTTTGAAATCCGATAAGAAGAAAAGAATAAGGAACCCCATCTGCGCGCCAACTATCGCGCGCGATAGAGCAGTATCGGCCTTGCCCCCAAGTAGCATCCGCGTAGTGAATGGGAAGGCGCCATTCATCGCGCTTATCAGCCATTCCCCCACCCTAATTATCAGGTTTTCCCCTATGCATATTTTCATTGACCGCCATGGAGTGATTAATCACTCTTTAAGTTCATGGGCATAAACCGTCATTCACGGTATAAGATATCAATCCAAGGAGCAATGCAATGATCCACTCGACTTATCGCAATTTTGCGAAAGCAGCCTGCGCCATGTTGTTGGCGGCGATATGGATGGGACACACGTTGCCAATCCGCGTCAGCGCCGCGGAGAATGCGATGGCTAAAATAGAACAGCCTTCGCAGCCATTCAAAGGCGATCCCTATCCATTATCGTTTTGCGCCGTGACAGGAAACAAACTGGACCCTGCAAAAGAACCTGTGATTTACAGCCACGAGGGGCGTGAAATCCGGTTTTGCTCTCAGGACTGTATCGCCAAGTTCAAGGCGGATCCTAAAACCTATCTCGATAAGATTGACAAAGCCATCATCGAGCAGCAAAAGCCTTTTTATCCCCTTGAAAAATGCGTCGTTACCGGCGAGAAATTGGGGGGAGACATGGGCAAGCCCGTGGAGTATGTTTATAAAAATCGTCTCGTGCGCTTCTGCTGCACAGGATGCGTCAAGGGCTTTGAAAAGGAGCCGGCGAAATATTTCCCGCAGATTGAGAAAGCCGTGATCGAAAAGCAGTCCGCCGCCTATCCGTTGAAGACGTGCGTCGTCAGCGGTAAGGACCTGGGCGCCATGGGCCAGCCGGTTACCTATGTGCAGGGCAATCGCCTTTTCAAATTGTGTTGCCCAGCGTGCATTGAAAAAATTCAGAAGAATCCGCTCGTGTACACTGGGAAGTTGGACGAAGCGGCGAAGAAGCAATAAAGGAGGGAACCATGGGAAGCGAAACCTCTCAGCCATCCCACAGATGGTTCAAGCGCGTTGTATTTTTCTTGAAAATGCTCGAGATTCGTCTGCGGTTCATTGCGATTCTCGTGGTGACTGCCTTGGTGGTGGGATACTGGGACTATATCGAAAACTATTACGAGCGCTGGCAACGCCACCGGGCGGCGGCGCATGGCGGCGCAGGACACGTCGAGCATAAAGCGGACGGCGAAAGCGACATTGAGTATTATTGCGGGATGCATCCGTTTGTGATTCGCGACCGCCCTGGCAAGTGCCCGATTTGCGGCATGGATTTAACGAAGCGCAAGAAAGGCGCTCCCGCGCAATTGCCGGAGGGAACGCTCTCCCGCGTGCAGATTTCGCCGGAACGGATCATGCAAGCGGGCGTTCAAATCGAAGCGGTGGCTTATCGTCTTCTGACGCGCACGGTTCGTTCCTATGGCGTTCTGGAACTGGATGAAACGCGCCAGGCCAGGATCGTGGCGCGGTTTCCCGGGCGCGTCGAGGAACTGATGGTCAATGCCACGGGACAGACGGTGAAAGCCGGCGAGCCGCTGGCGCGCATTTACAGCCCCAAGTTCATGGCCGCCTCGCAGGAATATCTGCAAGCCCTCTCGAGCCAGCGCAAGACCGAAGCCTCGAAGGACGCCTCCGCCGAGGAGAAAGCCCGCGCGGCGCAACTGGCCGTTTATGCCCGGCAGCGCCTGAAGCTGGCCGGATTTATGGACAAACAACTGGATGAGCTGGCGCGCGGAAGCGCGGCGGCGGCCAGTGAATATGTCACCCTGTATTCTCCTCTTCCCGGAACGGTTCTGGAAAAAAATGTCCTGGCGGGTCAGACGGTCGAAGAGGGAACCGTGCTTTACTCGGTCGCCGATCTTTCGTCGCTGTGGGCGCAGATTCAGGTGATCGAATCGGATATCGGCGCCGTGGCGCAGGGGATGGCGGTGGAAATATCCAGCGTCTCGCGGCCTGGCGAGATTTTTTATGGAACCGTGGATTTCATCTATCCGACGCTTGACACGGCCAGCCGGTCGCTGAAAGTCCGCGTCGTCATTCCCAATGCCGGCGATAAACTGAAGCCGGGGATGTATGTGACGGCGGTGCTGCGCGCGCCGATGGGGAAATTTGAGCAGGGGGTTGATGAAGGGGCAGGCGGGAAGGCAAGGGACGCAAAGGACAAGGGGACTGCCACAAGCGCATCCGTAAAGCTGCCGACCGCTAATAAAGAAGACGCGGAGCGGTATATCGCCTCTCTGGCGGTGGGAGCGGAGTACTACGATTGCCCGATGCATTCCGAAGCGGTTTCCAACAAGGCGACGGATATCTGCGCGCTCTGCGGCATGAAGACAAACAAGAAACACATCAAGGAAGAGAAGAAAAGCCTTCCGCCAAGCTCGACAACGCAGACGATCGCGTCGCCTGAAGCTGCGTCGGAATCCCAGTGGGCCGAAGGTTATACCTGCCCGATGCATCCAGCGGAGTTGAGCGATCATCCCGGCATTTGCACCCTGTGCAATTGCGCGATGAAAATGACCAAGTGGCGCGTCGAACGGGTGCTGAGCATTCCGGAAACCGCCGTGATTGACACCGGCGCGCGACAGATTGTATTCGTTGAGAGCGCGCCCGGTTTGTTCGATGCGCGAGCCGTCACGCTCGGACCGCGCTCCGGCGCCTATTATTTCGTTCGTGGCGGTTTGCAGTTAGGCCAGCGCATCGCGACCTACGGCTCATTTTTGATTGACGCCGAAGCGCGATTGAATCCAAATTCATAAAACCTGTCCAGGATCGTCTGGCATGAAACGCATTCTGATTCTCACTTTGGGGCTGCTGCTTGTCACGGCGTGCCGCTGGATTGTCACCCCCAAAGGCGAACCGGAAGAACGCGCCAAGGCCGCGATCGAGCAGCCTGCTTTTGAGCGAAAACTTGGGCTACGCGTCTTGCCGGATTTGACGGTATCGGCGACGCTGCCCGAGGCGCTGGAATATGCCTTCAAAGCCAGCGGCGATATCGAGGCGGCGTATTTCGATTGGCGCGCGGCCATCGAGCGCGTGCCGCAGGCCGGCGCGCTGCCGGACCCCACACTGGAATTCGAAAGCCTCTTCAGCGGAGGCGGGGGAAAAGGCTTCAACCTCAATCTGATCAGCTTGGGGCTGAGCCAGGATATTCCGGGACGGGGCAAGCGCGAAGCCCGCGCCGAGCTGGCGTTGCGCGAGGCGCAAGGCGCCGGAGAACGCTTCCGCGCCGCCAAGTTTTCGCTCCAGCGGCGCGTCGTGACCGTGTATGCGCAACTGGCGCTGAACGAAGCCATGATCGGCCTGACCTCGGATTCCATCCGCCTGCTCAAAGAAACCTACACCGTGGCGCTGCATCGCTATCATGAGATGGCGGATACGGGGCTTGCGGACATGCGCAAGATCGAGTTGGAGATTCAAACCGCCGAAAGCAATCAACGCGGACTGGCCGCCGCCATCCCAAGTCTCGCGGCGGAGCTCAACGGCCTGCTCAATCGCAAGGCGGATGCGCCGCTGGCCGCCCCGCGCCTGCCTGAAATCACGCTCCCCTCCTCTTCGACCGCGGAATTATTCGCGCTGGCCGTGGCGCGCAATGCGGACCTGGCGGCCCTGCGCAAAGACATC
>JAPLSP010000051.1 GCA_026398575.1 Candidatus Sumerlaeota bacterium
CTTGTGCTCGGCACTGTCGGTCTTGCGCCCGGCTCAGTCGGCCTTGTGCTCGGCACTGTCGGCCTCGTGCCTGGCTCTGTCGGCCTTGTGCTCGGCACTGTCGGTCTTGTGCTTGGGACGGTCGGCTGGCCGGGAATTGTTGGCTGGCCAGGTTGGCCTGGCTTGCCTCCCTGCGGCGGGCGGATGCCAATTCCAGAGGTGACGTCAATGGGCTTTTCGGTTCTCCCTTTCACTTCCTTCTGAGGCAGCTTAATTTCGGTTCTGGGACGGTTCACTTCACCTGTCGGAACCATGGGACTGGTGATCTTGGGTTGCTCGATCCGCGTGCCGGCGCCGATCTTGCCCGGCTGAATTTTGACGACCTGCTCCTTGACGGCGGCGGCGTTCTCATGTTTTGCCGTTTGGATGATTGTCGTGTTCTGCTGGATGCGATTGATCACAGTGTTGTGGGGTTTCTCGTTTACCGTGACGTTGGTGAAGTTGTATCGCTGATTATTGACCGTATAGTTGTTGATCACCGTGTTGTTGATGACGGGAGCGGCATGATAGTTATTGATGATGGTGGTATGATTGATATTGGTCACGTGGACGTTGCGATAGTTATTGACGCCATAGAAGTGATCGCGATGGACAATGACCGCGTGATCGAGATAGGCATGATGCCCGATGTTGATGTTAATGTTGATATTGATGTTGATGATTTCGGAATGATGCCCGCCCCAGCGGTGATGGCTATAATAGATCTCGCGAGGCGCCAGAGGCACCCACCCCACATAGCCCTCCGAATGAATCCACGACACCCTTCCGGGGCACCAGCTGAAGCCGATATCGAGGAACGGCAATCCCACCTGCACACGCGCCACCGGGGGCGCCCAATACCATCTCCTTTCGACCATGACCCAGTTGCCATAATGATGAGTCATATAACCGAAGGATTCGGCGGGAACCCACGTCTGATCGCCGCCCCATTCCGTCCAGCGTCCCACAGTGAACGGCGCCCAATCCGCCTCCACGCGCACGGGACGCCAGAAGCGGCATTCCCTTCCCTCGTAGTTGACCGTATCCCATTGTCCTTGCTGATCGAGGACGTAGGACTCAGCCTGCAACGTGGGCGGCAGATATTCGGCCGACTGGCTTCTGGCGCTGGCTCTTTGCGCCCAGAAATCCTCGCGGGCTGCATTCCAACGATCCCAATCCTGGTCAACCGTGCCCTCGCCGTTGGACACCTGCCGCTGATCGGCCAGGATGGAAGGCATGCCCGCCGTCAACTCATATCGGGCCTGGGTCCCGGAATGGACAAAGGTCATCGTTCCCCTGACGGGAACCACTTCGGCTGAGTTCTGCCCCACATAGAAATCAAAGGCCCCGCCCGCAGGCGCCAGAACGTAGCCGAAATCGCACGTCGCCTTGATGACGTCGTTATCGCTCTTGTTATAAAAGCGAGCCATACCCGAGGCCATATCAACTTCGGTCAGATCGTCCCTGAGGGCGAGGAACTGGATCTGCGTGTTGTTCCCCATCCGGATCCAGGTGTCATTGGGAATAACCAACTCAGCCACTCCCTGGGCGCCGGCAAAGAGCGTATCCTCCGTGCCGAAGGGCGCATCCATCACGACGGCCACCCAGTCCTTCGTTTCGGGAACGTATCGAAGCAGTTCGCCTTCGGCGTAATACACACGGCCGACAATGGGAGGCGCGTCGGTTTGCGCCATCACGGGCGCGGCGGCCATCGCCGCCAGAATCAAAGCCCCTGCCAATCCTATCCATCGGTTCATCGTCTTCATGGTCATTCTCCTTTGCCGGACACGGCGCATTGAATACTTTTTGAGCTCGTTGCTTTTTTGGCGAGCTGCGAGCGCATTTCATATTTGCGGTATCCTGCTCTTTGGGGCGCGCGGAGTCAAGCCCGGAAGCCCCTCCCGCTTATGGAGCCTGTCGGAGAACTCGATATCTGAGGGTGTCTCCCCATGAAAAGCGCCGGTTTTTGGGCGTTTTCATGGGGAGACACGCGATTCTCCGACACGCTCCTATGCGGCGGATTCTATATATAAGTCGGCCTTGCCGCAAATAGCTTGCCGTCATAATTTTCATGCAGGGCGCGCATCTCGGGCCGCCTTTGCCAACAAAGCTATTTTTGCAGAAAACGCTTGCCCGTCAGGGGGCGGGCGGGATTAGAGTGACTGAGTATCGAATGGGTTAATGAAAGCTCAAAGGGAGGAATGACGAATGAGCGCAAAAAAAACAGCGGAAAAAGCAATGGAGCAGGGAAAAGGGATCGTCCGGCTGACGCCGACCTGGGTGCCGCGCGTGTTCTGCATACCGGGGCGGCGGATCAAGCTGCATCCGGACGACTACTACGCTCTGGGGTCAAACCGCGGCGGATTGGATGAACGCTGGTTCTCTTCCACAACGCCGGCGGACAACGGCCCGCTGACCAGCAAGAATGAAGGCTTGAGCCACATTGTGGTTGAGGATGGCCGCAAGCAGGAGATGGTTCTGCTGCGCGACGCCGTGGCCGAGCTCAAGGGTGGGCTCCTCGGCGAGAAATTGTGGAAGAAGCATAAATGCTGGCCGATGTATTCGAAGTTTTTCGACAACCAGGGCGCGCTGCCCCACCACATCCATCACGACGACAAGCACGCCGCCCGCGTCAGCGCCAAGGGCAAGCCGGAGGCCTACTACTTTCCGCCGCAACTCAACAATCATGGCGGCGACTTCCCCTATACCTTCTTCGGCCTGCAGCCGGGCGTGACGAAGGCCCAGGTGCGCGAGGTTCTGCGCCGCTTCCCCGAGGGGAATAACCGCATCACGGACCTGTCGGTGGCTTACGCGCTGAAGCCCGGAACGGGATGGAATGTTCCGCCAGGCGTCCTGCACGCCCCGGGGAGCATGTGCACCTACGAGCCGCAGAAAGCCTCCGACGTGTTCGCGATGTATGAATCCATCGCCCACAATTGCGTCATCCCCGAGGAATTGCTCTGGAAGAATTCGCCGAAGAAAGAGATCGGCAATCTCAACTACCTCCTTGACGTGATTGACTGGAAGCAAAACGTGGATCCGGATTTTGGCAAGAAGCATTTCATGGCGCCGATTCCCGTGCGCCCCTTGAAGGAAATGCGGGCCGAAGGATATGAGGAGCGCTGGATATGCTATCTGTCCCATGACTTCAGCGCCAAGGAGCTGACGGTCCTGCCCGGCGCCAAGGTGACGATCAAGGACGGCGGCGCCTACGGAATGTATATGGTCCAGGGACATGGCAAGATGGGCGTGTGGGATATCGAGACGCCCGCGCTGATCCGCTATGGGCAGCTGACGTATGATGAGTTCTTTGTCTCGGCGGCCGCAGCCAAAGAGGGCGTGACCATCACGAACCCGAGCAAGGCCGACCCGATCGTCATGCTCAAGCACTTCGGCCCGGATGCCGACCCCAACATGCCGTGCGCCTGCTGCCATTAAAGCGTCATCCATAAGTCCGTGTCCGTCCGTGCAAGTCCGTGCAAGTCCGTGTTTCCTCTAATCCCCCAAGGAGAAAAATCCATGGCAAAACATCCGAACAATTACCCGAAGCTGCACAATGCGACGTGGCCCGGCGTCGTCGGCAAGGGCGGCGATGGCGAGCCCCCGATCGGCCTCGATACGATGATTGACCTGACGGCCGCCGCCGTGGTGGACGGCGTCAAGTTCGACGGGATTGACGTGTTCCTGTGCGCGCCGCACGTGGACATTGATTCGTCGGACGACGATCTCAAACGCCTGGCCGACAAGGTCCGCGCCAAGAAGCTCGACATCGGCAGCCTGGTCGCGCCGGTCTGGCCGCCGACGGGCGGCGGCTCGGCCATGGGCAGCGACGAGGAGCAAGAACAATTCCTCACGCAGGTGAAAAAGGCGTGCGCGATCGGCAAGAAACTGCGCGCGATGGGCGTCCGGCCCAACGGCGTGATCCGGATTGACTCGGCCTGCGGCGTAGCGGATTGGGCCAAGGACCCGGAAGGCAGTCAAAAAAAGATCGCAAAAACGTTCGCCGCCGCGTGCGACATCGCCAAGGATTTCGGCGAACGCCTCGCCGCCGAAGGTGAAATCTGCTGGGGCGGCATCCACAGCTGGAAGCGCATGATTCAATTGCTGGAAATGGTCAACCGCCCGGACGTGTTGGGATTCCAGGCCGACATGGCGCATACGCTGCTCTATATGATGGGCTATAACGCGCCGGAAGACGCCCTCGTGCCGCAGGGCTTTGACTGGAAGGACGCCAAAGCCTTCGACGCCGGCTATGCCAAGCTCACCACCGCGCTGCGCCCCTGGACGATTGACCTGCACATCGCACAGAACGACGGGACGGTCAAAGGCTCGGGCTCGCATGACAAGACGGGCCGCCACTGCCTGGCGACTGACCCGAACGGCAAGCTCGACATCCCAAAGCGCGCGGGATCGTGGCTGCGCGACGAGAAGGGGATTCTGACCAAAAAAATCCGGCACCTGTGCTGGGACGGCTGCATGTTCTCGAATGAAATCATGATGAAGCCGCAAACGTGGAACGACATCCTTGGCGCGATGCTCGCCGTTCGCGACGCCCATGGGTGGAAAGAATAGAGCCCTGCAAAAAAGCAGTCGGACTGGTCGGACCCGTCGGACGCGTCGGACGGGTCTGACCGGTCCGGCTCACTCTCCAAAAAATTCTGAAAGGATAATCGCCATGCAAAAACCATTGAACGTCGGCATTATTGGGTATGGCTTCATGGGGCGGACCCATTCGAACGCCTACTCGAATGTCTGTCATTTTTTTGATGTGCCGTATCGCCCAACCTTGAAGACGATTTGCGGGCTGGTGGAATCGGAGGCCAAAGCCTTCGCCGACAAGTGGGGCTTTCAGTCCTATGTGACCGACTGGAAGAAAGTCATCGAGGACGATACGATCCAGGTGGTGGATATCTGCGTGCCGAACAACCGGCACGCCGAAATCGCCATCGCCGCCGCCAAAGCCGGCAAGGCGATCCTGTGCGAAAAGCCCCTGGCGCTCAACACGGCCGAGGGCAAAAAAATGGTCGCTGCCGTCGAAAAAGCGGGCGTGCCCAACATGGTCTCGTTCAACTACCGGCGCGTTCCCGCCGTGACGCTGGCCAAGAACCTCATCGCCGAAGGACGGTTGGGGAAGATATTCCATTATCGCGCCAACTTCCTGCAGGACTGGACCATCTCGGCGGATGTCCCACAAGGCGGCATGGCCACCTGGCGCCTCGATGTCAAGGCCGCCGGATCGGGCGTGACCGGCGACCTGCTGGCGCATTGCATTGACACCGCGCTGTGGCACAACGGGCCGATAGACTCGGTCTGCGCCATGACCGAAACCTTCATCAAGGAGCGCAAGAACGCCGAGACCGGCAAGATCGAACCCGTCGGCATTGACGACGCCTGCACGTTCTTCTGCCGCTTCGGCAACGGCTCACTCGGCAATTTCGAATCCACCCGCTACGCGCGCGGACATAAGGCGCTCTACACCTTCGAGATCAACGGCGAACACGCCTCGATCCGGTGGGACCTGCACAACCTGCACCGCCTTGAATGGTTCGACCATCGTGACGAAGGGCATCTGCGCGGCTGGCGTTCGATTCACGTCACCGACCACGGCGGCAAGCATCCTTACATGGATAAATGGTGGGTGCCGGGCCTGGCGATCGGTTACGGGGAATCTTTCGTCCACCAGCTGTCCGAATTCCTGACGGCCATGGACAAGGGCGTGCCCTGCTCGCCGACCTTCCGCGAGGCGCTCGAAACGCAGAAGGTCTGCGACGCCGTTTTGAAGAGCGCGGCGGCGAAGAAGTGGGTGAAGGTTTGATAATGAATGAACATCCGGCTCATGTGTTTCAAATCTGCATGGGCCGGATGCCCACTTTGCATCATGTCGTACCTTTGATCGTCCCCTATCGGTGAAACTGGCTTGCGCAATGGGGAGGCAGTGATGGATATTCTTGCCTAGATCAAGCATCTGGTTGTTACTCGACACGTGATTTTTACAGCAAAAGCAAAACTCGAGATGAAAGAGGATGATCTGACGCGGGAGCTTGTCTATGAATCCATCTTGAATGCCTCAGCGATTTCCAAGGTCCTGCGTTCTCGAATGACGAGCGCGCGAAAGAGAGAGAAACTGTATGTTATCAAAGGTTTGACCTTGGGTGGCCTTGGCCTTTATAAAAAGGGGAAAATAATAATCGAAGAGGGAGAGGGATATTTCTATGTCTTTATCTCAAGCAAAACAGACACGGACATTTGACACCTTCCCATGTCCGGAATGCGACAAGAAGACCATCGCGAAGGTTATTGAAGACTATCGCGAAGAGGATGGTTTTGTCGTGAAACGCCTTAAGCATTTCAAGTGCAGGTCTTGCGGCGCGCGTTTCTTTGACGATGATGCGATGCAACATATTGAAGATCAGCGTCGGGCCGCCAGCGCCCGCTCTTCCAAACTTGCCGCATAGTTGTGTTTGCGCCCATACAGCACAGACCCTAAGAGATTTGGCATCCTCTCCATACTCTGGTTCAATATGCTGACTGCTGCAATGCTCCCTCTTCCCAACAATATTAAGGCATCTGTGTTTTTACTGCTGGTTCTTCTGGGTGGGACAGGTTGTTCCACCCAGCAGGCAAAACCAATAGATCCCATCTGCCCGGATGATAAGGCCCGCGTCGCCGCTATTCGCAAAGCGCTGAACTACACGCGTGAGGAATTGGACGGGTATTATGTGTATAAATTCCCATTGCGCGATTCCTTCGATGGGCGCGAATACCAGGTCATGGCGATGACCGAAGCCTACTTCAAGCGCTCCGATAACGGATTGGGAGTGTTTGATGCAGATGGGCGTATGGTGGAAGTTAAAGGTGTTTTCTTCATGGAATCTCCCTGGCATATTGTGAGCGTGCGCGGCCCGAACGATTCCATTCTGGTTCGCCAGGTTACCGAATTAGGCCCGGGTGCGCACGCCTATGCATTTGCAGTATGGATGCTCTACAAGCAGCGTCTTTGGGAAGTTACAAGCTGCACGGCGGAGGTAGACTATCAAGGCAAAAGAGAGGCAAAGGGTGAATCCGCACTTTTCTTATTCAACACAAAGGATAAGCAGCGCGGACTAAAGGTTTTCTATTCATACGAAGACATAGAGAAGGAATTTCTGTTGGGTAAGGATGAGAATGGCGCAGAGGTGACCATCGGGGAAAAAATAAAATCATCTGAAAGCTCATACTCAACGGAGATTTTAATATTCGATCCCAAGATTAACCGCTTTGTGAGCGTGATTAAAAAGGAA
The DNA here is from genome assembly GCA_026398575.1 of Candidatus Sumerlaeota bacterium. The sequence goes on from JAPLSP010000051.1 coordinate 7,299, forward strand.
AACACGAATGATGTCATAAATGACCTGATTCGCATTGCGGGCGCCAGGGATACAAAGATGGAGAATATCTCGGATTTGCAAAAGCTGTTTGAGAGCAAGCCGAAAAAAGTCTCTTTCAAGGACAAAGAAGAAGAGCAATAACATCCGCAAAAAGGCGCTCTACTGCGCCGCCGACCTCATGCGCTTTTGCAGGGACGTGAGCGATCCGCGCCGCCACACGAAGTACAACACCTCAAAATGCTTGCCGAAATCGGCTACGACAGCCTGTGAACTTTTTGGGCAATAGATACGTCTAAGATTAAGACGAACAGTATTAGCGGCGGTTCCCGGAATTCCGCGCAGGGCGTGAATTGATTGCTGGCTTTGCTGGCGATCAATGTGTCCATTCGGCGAACTGCATTCGGCAAAATTTTGCCTGGAGAAAACAATTATGGTCAGGGATAAGGCGCTTGCCTCGGCCTTTGCCGTATCCGCTATGGCCTCAATCAGCATGTCCGCCATTGCCGCATTCGTCGCCGCGGTTGTGATTTGCGCGACGGCTGCCCATGCGCAAGGCACAGCCAAAGATGCCGCTGCCGATTCGCAGTCCACTGTCTCCCTTACTCACATGCGTGGCAGAAATAATGATTATCAGATTATCGCCCCGGCAGACTTTCCTTCCACGCTTGGGAGCACGCTGCTTCGGTTGGCGCCGGATTACGTCATTTCGCAAGCCGCCGCGCATGTCCAGCGCACAGGATTATATGACATCGTTCTATCGGGTCCCCTGCGCTTGGGAGAGGCGCATCTGGAATATGCGGACGGCAAAGTCTATGGGCAGATAACCCTCCCCGTAAAAACCGAAGACGTCCCCACCACGCGCGTTGTGATTGAAATTCATCAGCCAGGCAACAATTCCACGCGCATCTTCCAATATAAATGGGCCGAGATGCCGCAATACGCCGCCTCCTTGTTCTGGTATAAGAGCATCTTTATCAACGGCGAGGCGGACGAATGGACGGTATATTGGCACGACGCGCAACCGCAGATATATACGCTGGACAAAGCCAAGCCTATGTTGATCGTATGGGAGAATATTCCGCCTCAAGAATTGCCGGAAAGCCTTCGGACCAGATTGAATTCTACGTACGGCGACGCGACGGTAACAACCGTATCCCGCCGCACATTCGCCGATTGCGGAAACAATTCGCCGGGCGACCCGCAGGCAAGAAGGCGGCAATACTGGATATCTCTTATGAGCAAGACGCATACGATCTCGGTTATGACGTATTATAATGGAGACATACGCGAGCAGTCCCGTATTCAAAGATACGATTATGAGAGTCCCGTGGAAGCCGCGCCTGGCAAGCCGGCCGCAGGCGCCCCGCCGGCGGGATTCTAACCGCCATTTCTTATCAGCCTTGCCCGGGTGTGCCCCAAACAGGCAACCGTCCGGAGCGGCCATCTTTAAGTTTTCCGTGGCGCCACTGAAGCCTTCTGTGAAAAATCCAACTTGGTTTATTTCGCACGAGGAATTTTCGAAATAGGCTTGCGCAGCAGGGAGGCTATTGTGGATATTCTTACGAAGATCAAACGCCTTGTCATCGCGGGCAATGTTATATTTACGCTAAAAGCGGAATGTGAGATGAAGGCGGATGATATAACGCCGGAACTGGTATTTTTATGCCTTTGTCTCGAGCAAAGCTGACACCAGCCTTTGATGATTTCCCATGTCCAGAATGTGACAAGGTAACTATCGCCCTGGTAACCGAAACCTGCAGGCTGGATGATGGTTTCGTAGTCAAACGGCTTAGGCATTATAAGTGCCAATCTTGTGGCGCGCGTTTCTTCGACACCGATATGATTCATCATATTCAGGAAATACGCCGGGCCGCCGCGACTCGTTCTGCCAAGCTCGCCGCATAACCATATCGTATGAGTGATAATGGAGGACACCATGCAATACGGCATCAATCTCCTGTTATGGACCGACGTGCTTACCGACGCCGCGTTCCCGATTCTCGATGAGATCAAAGCCATCGGCTACGACGCCGTCGAACTGCCGATCTTTGAATTCGACGTTCCCAAGTACGCCGCGTGGGGAAAACGCCTCGACAAGGTCGGCCTTGCCCGCACCGCCGTTACCGTGCGCGGCGCGGACGATAATCCGATCAGCGCCGATCCCGCCGTGCGCGCCAAGGGCGTGGCGAACAACAAGAAGGCGCTCGATTGCGCGCAGGCTGCCGGATGCTCGGTCCTTGCCGGGCCGATGCACTCGGGCCTGGGCGTTTTCAGCGGCGCCGGGCCGACCAAGGATGAATGGAAGTGGGGCGTTGAAAGCATGCGGCAGGTAGCCGAATACGCCGATGTCTGCGGAGGAACCCTCGCCTTGGAAGCGCTCAACCGCTTCGAGTGCTATTTTATAAACACCACCGCCGACCTCGCGCGCTTCTGCCGCGACGTGAACCATCCCCGCTGCCGCGCGATGTACGACTCCTTCCATTCTCACATCGAAGAGAAGAACACCCCGCGCGCGATCCAGGCGCTCAAAGGCCAGCTGGCGCACGTCCACATCTCCGAAAACGACCGCAGCACGCCCGGCTCGGGCAATGTGCATTGGGATGAGACCTTCGAGACGCTGACGGAAGTTGGCTACGACGGCCTGCTTGTGATCGAGGCCTTCGGATTGCTGCTGGAAAAGCTGGTGCCCGCCGTGAAAATCTGGCGGCGGATGTATGACACCGAAAAGCTGCTCATCAGCGATGGATTACGCTTTATGAAAGAGCAGACGAAGAAACATGCGCGCAAGCAATGAAAAGCAGATCGGTTGAGATTCGGGAACGCGCCCATGAATGAGAGCGCTCTAATCGCAAACTACGTTGCGCCTTCGCAGCACAGGGCGATACTAGCCAAACTGTCCCTGGCCGCAGTCTTCATCGCCGTGGCGGCCGGCTCGGCTTATAGGTTTCAGGTGAATAGTGGAAAGCCGCCCGAGCAAGACCAAAGCCTTGCGCAGCCCCTTTCCGGCAAGGCCGCAAACGCAACCGTCGCCCTGGCGCTTGACATCAAAGGCCCGGTAATCAAGGCGGCGGCGGTCAACGCCCCGGAGACCAAGCCTTCGCAAGCCCCGGCCATTAGTATGGCGCCTCAGCCGCCAGCGCCACCGCCGCTGGCTCCTCAGCCGCAAGTTCTCCTGCCGGCCAAGTCCGTTGGCGCCGGCGGCGTGGGCTCATTATCAGGGCGCGTTCTGATAGGCCAATCGCCCGCCGCGTCCGTCAAGGTTGTCCTCTATCCGCAAAATAAAGATGACAAGTCCGCGCTGCAGATGACGACAAAGAATGACGGACAATACGCGTTTAATGGATTGAAGGAAGGCGCCTACACCATTCACGTCGAAATGGCCGCCGACAAAGGCTTCAGCATGTTGGAAGAATCGCTGGAGATCAAAGGTCCGATGCGGCACGACGTCACCTTGCCCGATAAATCGCAAGCGGCCATGAACCTCGGCATGAATGCAGGGCAATTCACTGACAAAGGGCCCAGAGTTCATTTCCAATTTCCAGGCGGCGACAGAAGAGGATTAAAAAATCCCAGCTCACAAGCGCCGATGGCCGCGCCCGGAAAACCCGCCAAGAGCGAACCGCCTGAAGGCTTCTAATCCGATGGATCGCATGATGCAGACAAGCAATGAGTCCGTCCGCGGCATGGCGGGCAGGAAGACCTTGTTGGCTGCCGGGCTTTTATCCGCGCTCGTTTTGATCGCCATTGCCTATTCTGTAAACAAGAACCGATTAGAGCCAGCGCTGCAATCCTCATCCGTAGCGGCACAGAGTAAAAGCGCGGAAACGACTTCGGATTCGCTGGCTTCCGGCGCCCGGCCGCCCAAAAAGAAATCCGGCGGCGCCGGGAAAAATGACGCGGCCACGTCGGTGGTCATCGTCGGGGATCGCAAGCAGCTCAGAGTGCGGGTTGTCTGGGCAGAAACGGGCGAAGGCGTCGCGGGAACCTCGCTCACCATTGTGCAATGCAGCGGGAACCCGGGTGAAATCGGCGGCGCGGCAAAGACGGATTCTTCCGGCGCGGCGTTGGTCACGTTTCCAAAGGCATGGACCGAGATCTTCGTACAGGTCCGCCATCCTCAAATCGCGTTTCAGGCGCCGTATGTCCAATGTCCCCCTGAGACAGAGACGCTCATCAAGGTCGCGCGCGGCGCCGCGATCTTTGGGAAAGTTTTCCTGGAGGACAAGCGTCCCGCCGCCGGGGCCGTGGTTTGCCCTGTGAACGACGCGGAGCTGGCCACGACCGCCGACGCACAGGGCGCGTACGAAATCATCGGACTGTCAAAAGGCTATCGGCAGGTTGTGGCCTCGCTGGGCGGTTTGATTTCCAACAGCGATGGACGCGAACCGCCGTTCATTGACCTGAAGCCGGGAGAGCGCTCCGGTCCTCACGATATGTTCTTGAAACCCGGCCTTGTGCTGAGCGGTTTCATCCACAATCAGGAAACCGGCCAATCCATTGCCGGCGCGGAAATCCAGAGATATAACAGCGCCAATCCGGAAAATAGAATGAGCGCAGCGGCCAAAAGCGGCGCAGATGGCGCATGGCGGCTCGAGGGACTGCCGGCCGGACGCGTGGCGATCCTGGCGGCGGCCAAAGGATACGCTTCGCAGCAAACCATGATTCAGTTGATCAAAGGCGCCAAAAACGCCTGCGATCTGGCGCTCGAACCGGGCGGCGACGTCATGGTCACCGTCGTGGATCAAAAAGGCGCGCCCATAGCGGAGGCGGAAGTCTTGTCTGAGTCCGATTTTTCATTCTCGCGCGAAGGCTGGAGCAATCCCAAGACGGATGCGAAAGGCCAGGCCAGGATTGCGGACATCAGCGTCCGGAATCCTCCCAGAATACAAGCCTCCAAAGAAAACTTCTCGATGCGAGACGCCGGACCGATTCCGGTCTTTGCCTCCGGCTCGCGCGCGACCGAATTGAAAATCAAACTCTATGCGGAGCAAACCCCAAACCTGGACGAATCCACCAGCAAAGTGGAGAAAATCGTAGCGTTCAAAGGCCGCGTCACCAACGCCGAGGGCAGCGCCATCGCCGGCGCCAAAGTCTATTGGGGATATAAATACAATCTCGAATCGGATGATCCGGCTTCGACGGGAGACGATGGCGCCTACCGGCTGGAAATCAAGAAAGAGGCAAGGAGCGCAAAAGAATTACGGCAGGTTGGCCACGATCACGTATTGGCGGTTTTTGCAAAAGGTTACTCGCTGGGAATCAAGAAGCAAACCGAAGGCGGCACGGCGCAAGAGCCTTTGGAAGTAAATTTCACGTTGGAAAAGGGGCATTGGGCCGGCGGTATGGTTGTCAGCGGCAAGGGCGATCCGCTGGAGGGGTTGGAGGTCCGACTGGTATTGAGCGGAAAAAATGATGACTACAATGTTTTGTTCAATCGTCCGGATCGCTGCAATATCCGCACGGACGCAGAAGGCAAATTCCGCTTCGAGGACCTTTCAAACCGTAAAGCTCTCGTGCAGATTTCAGGCAAGGGATGGACGGCGCTTTCGAACAAAGACATTCCTCTGGATCAGGAAACCCGCTTTGTCATGAAAGACGGCGGCGTCATCAAAGGGCGCGTTGTGGAGGCGGGAACCGACGCGCCGGTCAAATCTTTTACCGTCAAGTCCTGCAATTCGGTTCTTTGGGAAGACAGTTACGGAGTGGGAATGCTCTTCAACAGCGGCGATGGCTCTTTTACGCTTTACGATCTGCAACAAGGGCAATCTTATTCGCTGGTGGCGCAGGCGCGCGGATTTATTCCGGAGCAGCAGGAAGAATTGAAGGCCACGGCCGAGAGCGATGCAAAGCCGGTTGATTTCAAGCTGTCCAAAGGCGTGGAAACCAAAGGCGTGGTTTTCGACGCGGCAACTCAAAAGCCCATCGCCGGCGCGAAAGTGTCACTCTATGGCGATAGCGAAGAGAATGGGCGGCATTACTTCAGTGATGACGCTTCCGGCGGGGAAGCGATCCATACGTTGACCGACAAGCAAGGCGCCTTCTCATTTATGGAAGGCGAAAATCCCGGCGCAATAGCCATCAAGGCTGAAAAGTACGCCAGCCTGGCAATCGCGCCGGAAGACCGCGTGCAATACGGCGGCGTCCATGTCCTCCGGATCGGCCTGAAAACGGGCGGCAGCGTTCAGGGAACCGTCACATTTGGTGGAAAGCCCGTAGATGAAGCCAACGTCTCTCTCAGCAAAAACAATCGGAGTTGGGCCGCAAGCGACATCGTAATTGATGATCAATCCCTGCAAGCCCAGACCGACGCCAATGGCCTATATCAAATCTTCGGCCTCTCTGCGGGCGGCTATGAAATGTTCGTGAATAAAGGCGATGAGAAGCTCAGCTTCAATAAATCGTCCAGGTTCCGTTTGGCGGATGGCGAAATCAAGACGCTGGACATCAGCGTCGAAGGCGGTTCGGCGATTCTCTTTGGCCGCGTCCTCAAGGGGCAAACGCCGATTCCCGAGGCGAATATTTCGCTCAGCGCGCAATTCAAGGGCGCCGGCCTTTCGCGCAATGCAAGCACGGACGAGAAAGGCGAATATCGAATCGAGGGGCTGGAAGAAGGCAAATATTCCGTCAGCGTTTACGTCAGCAATCCTGTTCCCGACTCCGGGTCAGATAACAACTTGTCGGAGGAGATTGAGATCAAAGGCGAGACGCGGCGCGATTTCAACATGGCCGATAAGCATCGAGTCACAATGAAAATTATTTTCGAAGGCATTCCGGATTCCATGAAACCGCCGGCGATAAAATACGCCAATCTCATGAAGAAAGAGCTTCGGGAAGAAGACACTGCGGACAAAATTGATACGAATGCTTATAGCCATGATATCTCGGATAACCAATTGTTCTTCGAGGGAAATTTCAAGGGCAAATATACGCTGCAAATAAACTGCGAAATTGCCGAGGGTCAGGGATTCTCCCAGCAGCGGCCTGAATTATTGCCGCTCGACAATCGCAAGGCGGAGCAGGACCTGGGCGAGATACACATCCAATACGGCGGCGCAGGCGCGCTGAAAGGCTTTGTCCTGGACATCAGCGGCAAACCGCTCGAAGGCGCGCAAATCTCGCTTTCGTCGGCCGGCGGAGAAGGCGCCGGCGCCGCGTCGTATAACGCATCATCCAACGAACAGGGGCATTACGAGATTCTGGGATTGCGCGACGGCAGCTATAACGCATACATCACCAAGTCCGGCGGAGGGCGCAGGCGCGACAACGTATCGAATGACATGCAACTATCGCAAAAGATAGAAGTCAAAGGCGCGACGGATCATGACTTCATCATGATGGCGAATCACAAGATTACAGTGCGATTCGTTTTGCCCTCAAAGCCAACGCAATTCAGGCTCTCGGACCTGCAGAGCGCGAGCTTGCAGTTGATGAACGCCCTCTCCGATACGGCGAATGATCCGCTTCAGATTTCCTCTAATGGATATGCGAGCGTTGCCAGAGGGCAAGCCGTTTTTTCCGGGCGCTTCCTGGGCAAGTATTCCCTGACAGTGACAATCAGGGATACCACGGTCAAAATCCCCGGGACATTCCCGCTCGACAGCATGGAGCGCGATCAGAACCTGGGCGATATCACACTGCCTGTCATGAGCTCGATCCGGCTTCAGATCGCTTTGGCGCCCGGCGCTGTTGAGCCGCCTGATTCGGGGCAGATAATGCTCATTCCTGAGACGACCGCAGAGGGCAATACGGCGCCGGATTCATCGGAGACTTACAGCCAAGTGGATCTCACCATGCCCGATCAGGAAATCGGGCCGTTTCCAGACGGACGCTATCGCGCATCGCTGGTTGTGGAAGGCTGGAAGGCAACGCCGCCATTGATCCCCATCGCGCTCAAACCCGGCGAGCAGGCTGATCTGTCCTTTGCGCTGAGTCCCACGACTTTGCTGCAGGGAATGATTATCATGCCGGAAGGCCTCGCGCCAGAGGCGATACCCAGCCGCATCACCGTCACGGGCCCCGGCGGTTCGCGAACGCTGGTCCCTGTGGCGGAAGGCGATATGTCCGACGAAGCGAATCTCGGCAAAGATATTGCGATCGGCAATCAATTCGCATTCCATGATTTGCAGGCGGGAACCTGGCGGCTGACGGTGGAAGCCGAAGGATGTCAGCCGGCGTCGAAAGATTGCGTGGTCAAGCTCGGTGAGGCGCCCATTACAATACAGATGAAGCTGAAGAGGAAGTGATCCATGAGGATTTTGCAATTCAAAACGTTTATTTCCACTCTGGCGGTGATATTTTTATTCTCATGCGTCTCGGTCAAAACCATCCGGGAAGTTGAAGCCAAAGAAAAGCGCGATCCCAAGACGGGCGTTTTGACCGGCGCGGAACCGATCACATTGGCGCCGGCGCCGGGCCATCCGGAAACCAGCGGCTCGGCTTGTCTCCTGATCCACGGCTTCGGCGCAAGCCGGAATATTTTCAGGGATTTGGGGACGCAGCTGGCAAATGAGGGATATGCCGTGAGGATGATGCTGTTGCCTGGACATGGAACGTCTTCGCTCGATTGGGCCAATCCTCAAAGCGAGGACTATGTGGATTGCGTCCGCCGGGAATATGAGCATCTTCGCCGCAAGTACGCGCGGGTTTATGTGATCGCTCATTCATTCGGGGGAGCGCTGACCACGCTGCTGGCCGCTGAGGAACCGGTGGACGGCATTGTATTGGCGGCGCCTTACTATGGCCTGACCTATAAGTGGTGGTACGTCTTGCCGCTGGAAGCATGGCTTCAAACAGCGGCGCGGATGACGCCGATGTTGAAAAACTATATTTCCCTTTGCCCGCTGAACGATCGTTCTCTTGCCCATGAGATCATCGGCTATCGCTTCACCTCAACCGCGGCGGTGCGGCAGATTCTGACGCCGGCAGCAATGGCGCGGAATCCTGAAACTTTGCGGCGCATCACCTGCCCCGTCTTGGCGCTATTCCCGCGGCATGACGGAGTCGCAAGCGTCTCAGCCATGTTAAAAGCGGTGAAGACGATGGCGTCGCCGGAAAAAAAGATCCTCTGGCTCGAACGCTCCGACCACATTGTCTTCTACGATTATGACCGCGAAGAAGCCGCCAACGCCGTGATCGCCTTCCTGCGCGCCCGCTGAAAACCTTCCGCTCTCTTCCTGCTTGCCTGGCGCCGCACAATGGAAGTAGGATTATAGGAGTGTTGGCTGCGCGCAAGGTCCGGCTTTGGATTCAAAAAAAACTGAATAATATTCCGTTATCGAAATGAACAAAAGAGGTTGGCAATGGATTCAATCATGCGACGCAAGAGCCTTGGAAATTCATGTGCATGTTTTTTGCTTCTTATCGTCGGGGGAAGTTCGGGAGTATCGTTTGCGCAAAATCCTAAAACCACGGCGCAGGGCGCTGTGACCAGCAAGCCGGTTTCATCCGATGCGGTCACCAGCCCTCCCCATGCGACGCTGCATTGGGTGACCCAATCGGAAGAAGATAATCATGGCTTCCTCATCAAAAGAAGCGAATCGGAAAAAGGCCCTTTCAAACTCATAACCAACAAGATTATTTCAGGTCACGGCAATACCAGCACTCCTCATGATTACAACTACCTTGACTACGACGTTCAACCTGGCAAGACATATTATTACCAACTCTATACCGTCAGCTATCAGGGACAACAAGCAATGATTGGGCAACAAATCCGGTTCAAGGTGAAAAATCCCGATGAGAAATAAAACCGTGAAATCGCTATGGCTGGCCGCGATTTGCGGCGCGGCAATTTGCTGGGCGCTTCAGGCCGCGCCCTGCCTCTTCGCGCAAGAGATCAAGTCCATCCCGCCCGAAGGCAGCGGCCCGACGGATGACATCAAAACCCGGGAACAACGAATCAAGTATCATCAAGAGCGCGTGGCGGAAATGCTGAAGGTCCGGCGCGAGGCCCAGGAAGCAGCCGAGGCAGCGGCTCAAAAACCGCCTCCGCAAGCCCCGCCAACGCCCAAGCCACCGGTTCCGCCCCCTGCCGAGCTGAAGGTGGAAGAAAAACCTCCCGTGGCGCCGGAGTCGGCCTCGCTCCTGCAAATAGACCCTCTCTCCCAGAGCGTTCTGGCGGGAGAGGCCTTCGATACGCGCGTGGTGGTCATGAACGACCAGTATGCCAAATACGACGACGTCGAGATTTATCTGAAGTATCCTCCGCAAGCGCTGCAGTTGATGGAAGTCAGCGACGCGAACGTCCGCAAACACACCAAATCCGAGCCCGTCTATGAGAACGATCCCACCAGCGGCGTGGTGTATTATCGCAACAAGATCACCTCGCCGTATCATTTCAAGAATGAAGAGCTGCTGCAGCTGCGGTGGAAGGCGGTGATTCCCCTGACCTCGGCGCGCATCGAGTTCATCCATGGTCTTCCCGGCGAGGGGGAACGAACGACGTCGCTGCGGTGTTTCGGCGTGGATCAACTGGGATCGAAGGATAAAACCACCGACGGCACGATGGACGGAGAGATTGTCATTGATCTTCCCGAGAAGCGCCTGGCCCGCCCCATCTTCGCGAATGCCGCCGTGCCGACCAAAGGGGGCATCAAGCTGCGCATGCGCAGCGATACGCCCTGGAGCCGCGTTGGCAAGCAATTTACCCTGACGGTTTCGCTCGAAAATCCAAATTCGGTTTTCATGGATACCGTCCGGATACGGATGTGGTTCGATCCGGGGGCGCTCGAAATGCTGGACTGGGACCGGGGCAACTGGATTCGCCGCGGGGTCAACGCGCTGGACACTTTCGCCCACAAGGATTTCCCCTTCGCGTTTCATCGCGCCAATGAAGCCGATAACCAGATCGGCGAGTTCAATTACGAAATGGGGGTGGCCGACCGCTTCGTGCCGCCCAGCGCAGAGCTGTTCCGCATCAAGTTCCGCACGCTGTCCGTCCGCACGGAGAATCTGATCTGCTTTGACATCACACCCGGCAAGGAAGGTCCGGCCACCGCGCTGCTGGCGCAAGGCTCCAACGTCCTGGACTATGGCGAACTGCTGAAAGGAAACGATCTCATTCTCAACATTCCCGTCCTGCCGTCTTTGAAGGAAGAAGAAACGAACGATGATAATTTGGGCGTTCCGGAAAAACAAGCCAACGCCGAGAAGCAAGCCAACTTGGGAAAGCAGCCCAATTCGGAAAAGCCAGCCGGCGCGGAAAGACCGGCCAAGCCGGAAAAACCGCAACTGCCCCGCTCATCCTATGATTTGATTCAGCCGAAATCGAAAGCGTCGAGTAATGGCATCTGAAGGGAGTATGAATCATGAATTTAGCATTGGCGCCAGAGCTGGAAGACATCATTCAACATAGAATTGATTCCGGCCTTTATAGCACTCCCTCCGAGGTTTTACGGGAAGCGCTTTACCTGATGGAAGAACGCGATGTGCTGATTGAAAAGCAACGCCTTTGGCTGCGGCGCGAGCTTCAGGCAGGAATAGCTCAATTGGATGCAGGAGAGTACTGCACCCCAACAGCGGAAGATATTAAGAACCATATTCGGCAGCGGCTCAAACAAAACCAATGAAGCCCAAAATTCACCTATCACCGCTGGCTCGATTGGATATTCAAGAGATAGGCTATTATATTGCCCTGGATAATTTTCTTGTCGGACTCGGATTTATAGACCGTTTGTTTCAGACCTTTGAGCTTCTGGCCGAACAACCGAAAATGGGCAGAGCAAGAGGCGAATTTCCTGGTCTCAGGAGTCTGGCGCTAAAACCTTATATCATCTTCTATCGCATTCGCGAAGGCGGGATAGAGATTATCCGCGTTGTTCATGGATCAAGAGACATTGCGCATTTGCTTGAAGCGGAAGAATCTTGAAAAGTCAGATATCTGACGCCTGCAATTCCCCGCGATTTAAGGCACGTTCCCAAGTAGTTTCCATAATTCAATTTGGTTTTTTAGGGGTTGCATTCGCATGCAAATCCCAAATCCCAAATACTCCCTTGACGACAGTCGAAACGAAGGCAGATAAAGACATTTTTCTACTACACATTATTGACAGCTGCTTGCGAAGCGAAACACTATCAGAACTTGATCAAATTCAGGATTGCTATTATTATGAATACATTTGTTAAGCTGTTTGACGTAGTGCCTGCTGGGAAGAGTGTGATTTGCTTGCCGTGCATTCATTCAGAATATGGATCATTCCTTAATCTAAATGCCCTGCCACCCGAGAGCGGCCATTGGCCTATTGATCCTCAAAGGTTGCAGGACATAGATCTCGTAATAATCTATTATCGCAATAATGCGGTAAATGAAATATGGAGAGGTGCTTTTGTCGATTATTTGCCATCAACGGACAACGATTTTCAAGGCCGCTTCATAATTAGATTTAAGGACCCTGAGTTTTTGGGAAAAACTGAAAGTGGTTGGCTTGATTTTGCCGGTACGCAAGGAAAGCCAAGATATTATCGTAAGGCAACAGCTTCGACTAGATTTCTCGCCGACCACAACGACATCATTCTGAACCGCTACGACAAGACCGCGCGGTTGCGGGCCGAAGGGGTGAATCCGTTTGTCAGCCGCTATGCGCCAACGCATTCGAGCCGGCAAATTCTGGACGGCGCCGACGCGCTGATCGCCTCGGCGCAATCCGTGCGCGTGGCCGGGCGCGTGCTCAGCATCCGCCGCATGGGCAAGGCGGCGTTTTTCCATATCCAGGACGCATCCGGCAAGATTCAGGTTTATGTCAAGATGGGCGACGTGGATGAGCGCGGGTATGCGCTCTATAAGGAATCGCTGATGGACACGGGCGATATTGCCGGCGTCGAAGGGGCCGTCTTTCGCACTAAAACCGGCGAGATCACGATCGTCGCCAAGCGCCTTATGCTCTTGACCAAGGCGATGCGCCCGATCCCGAGCGAATGGTACGGGCTGAAGGACCAGGAAATCCGGTACCGGCGGCGCTACGTGGACCTGATCATGAACGAGCCGGTGCGCGAGACGTTCCGCCGGCGCGCCGCGGTTGTCTCCGCCATCCGCCGCTTCATGGACGGGCGCGGATACATGGAAGTCGAGACGCCGATGATGCAGCCGGTCTATGGCGGCGCGGCGGCGCGGCCTTTCGTCACGCATCATAACGCGCTCGATATGGATTTGTATCTGCGGATCGCGCCCGAGCTTTACCTCAAGCGCCTCGTTGTCGGCGGCTTCGACCGCGTGTACGAGATCAACCGCAACTTCCGCAACGAAGGCATCTCGGTGCGGCACAACCCCGAGTTCACGATGATGGAAGCCTACACGGCTTACTATGATTACAATGACAGCATGAAACTGATCGAGGACCTGATTTCGACGGTGTGCCAAGAGGCAACGGGCGGAATGAAGGTTTCTTATGGCGGCGTGGAGGTTGATTTCACGCCTCCGTTCCGCAGGCGGCGCCTAGTGGATTGCGTGCGCGAAGACCTGGGGTTGGACGTTGACTGGAGCCGTCCGGAAGACGCGGCGCGCAAAATGGGAATAGATTATGTCCAGAGCCGCGCGGAGATGGACGCGGAGGCGCGCGCCAAACTACTCAGGGAAATTCCCCAGAAAACCAACGACCAGATCATTGTGGCGCTGTTCGAGGAGTTCATCGAAGCCTCGCTCATGCAGCCGACTTATATCCTCGACTATCCCAAGAGCCTTTGCCCGCTGGCCAAGTCCAGCGAGGCGCGCCCCGACGTGGTCGAGCGCTTCGAGCTCTTCGTCGGCCGGCTCGAAATGGCCAACGCCTACAGCGAGCTCAACGATCCGCGCGACCAATACGAGCGCTTCGCCGAGCAGGTGGCCAAGCGCGCCGCGGGCGACGTCGAAACCGAAAGCATGGACGAAGACTACGTCGTGGCGCTCGAATACGGCATGCCGCCGGCCTCGGGCATCGGCATCGGCATTGACCGCCTCGTGATGCTGCTGACCGATTCGCCTTCGATCCGCGACGTGATCCTCTTCCCGCTGATGCGCGCGCGCAAGGAAGGAACGGAAGCCGAAGGCGAAGACGCGCAACCGGAAGCGGAAATCGGAAAGGCAGAGCCGATAGCGGGAAGATGAACCAGCATGAGCTGCTCAGCCCTGGTCGGACACAATCAGACCCAGTCCGACGCGTCAGACCGGTCCGACCAGTCCGACTCGATCCGATCAGACTGACTTGGTCCGACCGCCGCTTAGCAAAAATCTCGTTGCGCTGAGGGAAACCATGACCCCTCCAGCCCCTCAAATCCCCACGGACCCCTACACCGGCTGGCGGCTTTTAGCCGAGCTGATCTATCCCGGCTCGGCCGGCGGCGAGCGGCTTGCGGTATGGAATCCATCGGCGCGCAAGACTGTGCTGCGCGCAGTGACGTTGTTTGCAATCCTCGTATCTGCTTACTTGCCCTTTGCATTTTCCGGTCTCTTTACTGTCACTTCGATGCGTATTCTATCAATAGTCCTGAATGTTATGGAATACCTCGGTGTTCCCATGGCCATTGCCTGCTGCATGGCGTATTGGCTCTTTTGCGACTGGGAGGAACGACGAGCATTGGGACAATGGGACGAGCTGCGGCTGACATCGCTTGACAGCCGGACGCTGCTGACCGCTCTTCTGGCGGGCGTTCTCCGTCCGTTTTTCTGGGTCTCCCTGATCGGCGTGCCTATTATCCAAATCCTGGTTTTTCATCCCAAGAGCATGTTCCACTCGGGGGAACTGCTCTTGCTGACCTTGGCAGGGCTGGCATGCAGCATATTGATCTGGCTATTTAAACTGCGATATCGCCCGTTCTTAATCGCCATCGTTTTTAGTGCTTTGTGGGCGCTTTGGTTATTGCGCGAGTTGGGTCAGTCATACGGATGGCTCTTGCGTGTTTGGTTGCAGTCTTTCCTCGAGTTCACTGTTATCGGCATACTGGCGGGAATACTGACCATGCTGATATGCGCTCGCGTTTTTTTGGATGGCAAGGGCCTTGGCCCAATGGCTTCCATTGCCGCATGCGCCGATATAAGTTTGAGGCAGAGCGCCAAGCTGCTATGGATAGCCGGAATCATGTTTATTTTAATGGGCGCCGCTGCAATCAGGCAATACATCCACGAGAATAGTCCCGCATTGCTGGTTATCACGGCTTTGCTCGTCATCGCTGTAATAATCGTTGTGCGCAAGGGATTGATTCCGCGATGGACATCCAGGCTGCTGATCGAAACGCCTTATCCCTTGAGGGCAATGGCAATTGCCGCTGTGATTATCGGCCCGACAAGTTTCCTTACGGACTATGAATTAATCGTAATGACGGGTTACGATTTTTCCTCGGCATGGGCGACCCTTGTCATACTTCCCGTTGACGCGCTTATCGCAATATTCTATGTGAGGACCTGCGCGACGCTGTTTGCGGATCTCTCGCAAAGAATTCATGGACAAGCCTGATCAAATCCTGAAAATGAATGCCGAGCGGACGTGCAGCCAAGTTTGTAGCGACGGACGGCGAATCACTCTGTGTTATAGAACACGGATGCGACGGATCGGGCGGATCGTCACGGATCAAAAAAAATCTGTCCTGATCCGCCCGATCCGTCGCATCCGTGTTCTATCAGCAGCTAAGCATCTCTTCCACCAATCGGGGAATCAATGGCGCCTCCCACTCCCTATCCTCCCACGCCCAATCCTCCCGCGCCCAATCCTCCCGCGAATCCCTATGGCGGCTGGCGGCTGTTCGCCGAGCTGATTTATCCCGGCTCGGCGGGCGGCGATGTGGTGAGCGTCTGGCGGCAACCGATGCGTAAAACCGCCGCGCGCGTTGCGGTGCTTCTCGGCATTGCCTCCTTGAGCGTTGTTCCGTATTTGGCCTCTGTGCAATTTGCAAGCGCTTACTACACGCGCTTTCTCATCTTTTCCCATACCTTTCTTAAATTCGCTCTTTCGATGGCGAGCTTGTGCTGCATGGCCTATTGGCTCTTCACCGACTGGACAGAACGCAAAACCTCAGGACAGCTCGAAGAGGTTTGGCTGACGGCCATTGACGGGCGGACGATGCTGGCTTCGCTATTGATGGGCGTGCTTCGTCCCATGTTCTGGTTCATGATTTTGGGGCCCTTGTTATGGCAGGTCATATCCGCGCCGATTCGCTTGCGATTCGGCTGGACAAGGGCCCCATCGCCGCTGGCCGCATTGCCGCTGGCCGCATTGCCGCTGGCCACATTGCTTGGTCTTGCATTGGTTGCCTTCATTGCGCGAAAGTATATGAGCCGGCGCCTCTTATTATGTCGGCATCCCGTCCAATGTTTTGGTTCTGCTCATCTGCGCGCGGATCATCATGGAAGGAAAAGGCCTCGGCGTCCTGCTTCCAGCGGCAGCCTGCGCCGATCTGGTTTTGACAGGCATTCTGGAATTCACAAACGCATTATCCATGTTAACTGCTATCATGGCATCTATTCTTGTTATTGAAGCAAGAGGAGAAGCTGTGGGGGGCTTGGGAGGAATTGTCTTCATCTTGCTTCTTCTTGATGCCGGCGCCGTAACAGGATTCTACTTTGGGATGCGGTTTACGTTGCGCCGAATGCGTGAGACGTCGAATGCTCTGCGGACAGTGGCGATTGCCGCCGTGATATTTGGGCCTCTTGGATATCTCATAGACTCAATTTCAACTGGCACAATGACAGGGGAACCCGAACTCTATTGGCTTCGAATAGTATTGATTCCTGCAAACGTCTTGCTCGGAATTTTGTTTTTGCGAACGTGCGCTCTGATCTTTGAGCGGCAATCGGAAAAGATGCACGCAGAGGCGCCATGAATACGGACCGCGGTTCTGGCGCCTGTGACTCAGATCACACGAAAGGCTGATGAGATTCAGTGAAGAAAACAAACGCCGTCCGCATTCTGGACCGCATTGGGATCGCATATGAGCTGCGCGAGTACGAGGTGGATGAGAGCGACCTTTCGGCGCCGACGGTGGCGCGCAAGGTGGGCTTGCCTCTCGAACGGGTTTTCAAGACGCTGGTGGCGAGGGGCGATGCGGCGGGCGTGCTGCTGGCGTGTCTGCCGGGAGGCGAAGAGCTGGACCTCAAAGCGCTGGCGGCGGCGAGCGGGAACAAGCGCGTTGAACTGGCGCCGTTGCGCGAGGTGCAGCCGCTGACGGGATATGTGCGAGGCGGCGTCTCGCCCATCGGGACGAAGAAGCCCTATCCCTTCATCCTCGATGAATCGGCGCTGGCGTTTCCGTTCATTTCGGTGAGCGCCGGGATGCGTGGATTGCAGATGCGCGTGGCGCCAGGCGATCTGCTGCGCGCCACGCAGGGCACTGCAAGCCGCATTGGACGGACCGGGCGGATCGTCACGGATCATAAAAATCCGTGAAAATCCGCCCGATCCGTCGCATCCGTGTTCTATCAGCGGTAAAGCACCCCTTCCGCCAATCAACAAATAAATGATCCCTTCCATACCCAATACCTCGGTAAATCCCTATCGCGGCTGGCGGCTGTTCGCTGAGCTGATTTACCCCGGCTTGGCGGGCGGGGAGAAGCTTGCGATATGGAACCCATCGGCGCGCAGGACCGCTATGCGCGCTGCGATGCTGTTTGCCGTGGACGGCTGTCACTGGTGGTCCTACGTGTCCTACGGTTTCTCAGGCGTTGGTTCGATCCTACTGGCGAGAGTCCTCTGGACGGCGATGTACCTGGGTGTTCCCATGGCGATCGCATGCGCGATGGCATATTGGCTTTATCACGACTGGGAAGAGCGCCGGATTTCGGGACAATGGAACGAGGTTTGGCTGACATCGCTGGACAGCCGGACGCTGCTGGCCTCAATGCTAGCGGGCGTTCTCAGGCCTTTTTTCTGGTATTCCGTGCTCACACCGACTTTGAACCTGATACTGTTTCGGGTCATTCGCTCCCCACACGATCTCTTTCCCTCAGGCTGGGAGATCCTGAGGTATTCCTTGATAGGACTTTTGATCGGCGCGTCGGTCTGGATACAGAAACCACGCTGGCGTCCTTTCCTGGTCGTATTCGCTGTCCTTGCCTTGGGACCGCTTTGGCAATGGGCCAATGGCGCATTTTCTCCGAGATGGTTACTGATTGACTGGGCTTATACTCTTGTCACTCACGTTGTTGTCGGCATCCCTGCCGGCGTGATGGCGATGCTGATGTGCTCGCGAGTCATTCTGGATCGTGGAGGGCTTGGCGCAACAGCTGCCATGGCCGCCTGCGCCGATCTGAGCCTGAAACAAGGCGCCAGGCTGGCGACCGACGTGGCGTTTATCTTCAGTTTGTTGAGCGTAAATTTCCTCACGCGATCCCACAACGGTCACCGCCCCGTCTTTGTGATCGTCAATGCCTTGATCCTCATCGCTGCAATCGTTGCTGCGCGCAAGGGCTGGATTCCGCGAGTGACGTCATGGCTGACGGTCGAATCGCCGCATCCGTTGCGTGCGATGATTATTGCCGCATTGGTCCTTTTCGGGCTGGTGAGTTTCTTTCTGGAGTACATACTGGAAAGCTGGGTGTCTGGCCGTTATTCTATTACCTATCCGGCATGGGCAAACGCTGTCACGCGGCTTGCTGAAGTGGCGGTAGCAATATTTTATGCGAGAACTTGCGTGAAGGTATTCGAATATCTCGCGCAAAGAATTCATGGACAAGCCTGATAAAATCCTGAGAATGAATGCCAAGCGATCAAGCGGATGGCGAGTGATCATGATATTATGATATTATGGAACACGGATGCGACGGATCGGGCGGATCGCCACGGATCATAAAAATCCGTCCTGATCCGCCCGATCCGTCCCATCCGTGTTCTATAGGGAATCACACAATGAAAAATTTATTTCGAAATCTTCTCGCGCTGCTAATCGCGCATCAATTCTTATGCGCCGTTCATTGCAGCGCGGAATCGCCTTCACCGCAGCCCTACGAAGCTAAAGGCTCTTACGCCGTCGTCGTCAGCTCGGCCACCTACGCCCTTCCCGAATGGAAGGAAGTGGCCGATGTCTTGCGGAAGAAATATGATGGCGCGCTGATTGTGTATTCGGGCGGCGTAGGCGGGGCGCGCGAGGCGCTTGCCAGGATTATGCCGCGCTATACTGCGTTTGTGGCGCGTCCGGAGGAGGCGGGGCGCGATTTCGTCATCGCGATCCATCGCATGACGCGCGCGCTCGATGATGATCCCTACGGCGATACGATCTGGGGGATCGTCACGGGCTATGAGGCCGCCGACGCGTTGCGCATCGCGCGACAAACCGAACCGCTGATCCCGCGTCGCGCGCTGGGAGGCACGAGCGCCCTCCCGATGGAGGCCTTCGACGAGGCAATCAAGTATGACGAAGGAAAAGCGGGCGTCCGCCACGTGAAGAAAACGGGCGGCGCCGCGACGAAGGAGGATTGCCCGCCGGACTCGACCAAGGGGCTGGTGGACGCCTTCAATGAATTCAAGCCGGACCTTTTCATGACGAGCGGCCACGCCACCGAACGCGACTGGCAGATTGGTTATAGCTTCAAGGGCGGCTCATTCCAGTGCAAGGATGGGCAGCTCTTCGGAGTGGATACGAATCGCAAGCGATACGACATCGTCTCGCCCAATCCGAAGATCTACATGCCCGTCGGCAACTGCCTGATCGGGCACATCCCGCGGCGCGATTGCATGGCGCTGGCGCTGATGCATTCGGGCGGCGTGGATCAGATGTTCGGATACACGGTGGTCACGTTCTATGGATACATGGGCTGGGGCGTGAATGATTTGTTCATCGGCAATGGCAGCCGCTTCACCCTGGCGCAGGCGGTTTTTCTCAACAATCAATCGCTGCTGCACCGCCTCGAAACGGAGTTCGCGCAATTCAAGGGCGTGAACTTCGACAACTTCGATCCCAACGCCATCAGCGCGAATGTGAGAAAAAGCAAAGTCAGCAATCAAGACGCCGCCGGCCTGCTCTGGGATCGCGACACCGTGGCGTTTTACGGCGATCCAGCGTGGGAGGTTCGCATGCCGGCGGATAATCCGTCATGGACGCATACGCTCGAAAAGAAAAAAGGTGAATATATTTTGACCATTGCGCCGCGCCGCAAAGGCGCCTGGGGCGGACGGCCTGCTTTTGTTCTGCTGCCTGAGCGCCTTCAAAACATCGCGATCACGGGCGGACAGGAATATAAGCCCATCGTTACGGATAATTTTGTCCTGCTGCCGCTCAAGGGAGAGATGGATCTGGGCAAGAAGGTGGAGGTTCGATTTACTGGGAGCGCCACTGGGAGTGCCACTGGGAGCGCCGGCATCTCTGCCGGCGAGTGAGAACGGCTTGACACGCCGGCAGAGATGCCGGCGCTCCCAGTGCTTATTTTCTATTGATCTGAGCGTGGCGCTGACGATATCTTTCTCGCTGAAGCGCGACCGGGGATACTCATCATCCACTGCTCATCATCCCCTGCTCATCATCCGCTACTCATTATCCACTCCTGAAAGGAGAACATCATGAGCGAATTCGCGACAAGTCAGGGGCCCGTCCCACCGCCGGAAATGGGTTTGCGCAACGGTCCGCCCTGGGAAGACACGAGCAAGCCCGCCTTTCAACGCTGGATGGAGACCGTCAAAGGCGTTTTCGCGGAGCCGGACAAGTTCTTCCGCACGATGCGCCAGGAAGGCGGCATTGGCGCGCCGCTAATCTTCGGGGTGATTGGCGGTTCGATCGGAACCATCATCGGGCAGCTCTGCAACATGATGTTCAACGTCAGCATATTATCGGTTTTCGGAAGTCATATGGGCAAAGATGCGGCAGCGCAAGTGGGAGGCAATCTGATCGGAGGCGTCTGCGGCATCATCCTCGCGCCCATTGGCGCGCTGGTTTGGCTGTTTATCAGCGCCGGCATCACCCATCTCCTTTTAATGCTGTTCAAAGGCGCAAACAAGCCTTTCGAGACTACCTTCCGCGTCTTTGCCTACGCCTATGGCGCGCTGGGTTTGTTGGGAGTCATTCCGATTTGCGGCGGCCTTATCGCGATGATATGGATGATCGTTGTGATAATCATCGGTCTGACGCGGGCGCAGGAAACCACGATGGGCAAGTCGGCAGCTGCCGTGCTGACGCCGATTGCGCTTTGCATTTGCTGTGCCGGCATCGGACTTGCCTTCGGACTGGCCAGTATTATGGCCCTTGTCTCTCAGCATAATTAGGCGGTTCCTGGCGCATGAAAGCTTGCCTTCGGCGATTGAAGCCTCATGAGCTGAATCACGAGCTCCTATGGAGTCTGGTTGGTTTGTGCGCGATGGGGGGCGTGATCGGCTGGGTGTATTTCCTGGGGCCGCCGCCGCTGCAATGTCAGTTCCATGCCATCACGGGTTACCCATGCCTCACCTGCGGCTCGACGCGCGCGTTGCTGGCGCTGGCGCGGTTGGATGTTTTTTCGGCATTCCGTTATAATCCACTGTGCGCAATCGCCTGGGCGGCATGGCTGCTTTATGTCCCCTATGGGTTGGTTGTTTCGTTCGGCAATCTGCCGCGTCTGCGATGGTCGCTCAGCAACCGCGATTGGTTCATCCTGCGTTTCGCCATCCCCCTGTCGGCCATCGCCAATTGGGCCTGGCTGATTTGGGATAAACGATAAAGCAATGTCCAATATCCAACAGGGAATTCCCAATTTCCAAGGGCCGACCGCATAATGTCCAATTTCCAACAGGGAATGTCCAATGTCCAATGGCAAACCGCCAATTGGGCATTGAGCAGTTTCTTGTTGGACATTGGACATTCCCTGTTGGACATTGGACATTAGCGGTTTCTTGATTCATCCTTTTACCGGGTTGCGCGTCTATAGTATCGAAGCCTCCAAGGAAAACCGAGGATGGAACTGTCGGATCAATGGCTTCTTCGAGCGTATTGCGGCGGCGACCGTGAGGCCTTCGACGCGCTGTTCCGGCGTTATGCCCCGCGCGTCCATGCGACGGCCTATCGCCTGACGGGCGCCTGGGAAGACGCCGAGGATACGCTTCAAGACGTCTTCATCCGCCTGGCGAAGGAAGCGCGTTCGCTGCGCAGCGCCGAAGCGCTCTCGACGTGGATCTATCGTGTGACGGTCAATCGCGCCGTGGATTGCCTGCGGCGGCGGCGATCAAGCCAGTCGCTGGATGACGGATCGGACGGCGCCGCGCGCGTCATCGCCGTCGCCAGCATGAGGCTTCAAGCCGAACGCGACGAAGCGCGGCGGCGCGACGGCCTGCTGGCGCAGATCGAATCGCTCATCCCGCGTCTGCCCGATCGCCAGGGCGCGGCGTTCGTCCTGCGGGGATTCCAGGGGTTGCCTCACGCCGAGATCGCCCGGGTGCTGGGCTGCGGCGAGAGCGCCGCCAAAAGCCACTACTCGCTGGCCTGCCGGAAACTGCGCGAATGGGTGAAGGCGGAGGAAGAAGCAGAGGAACAATGTAAAATGAAAAATGAAAAATGAAAAATACTATGAAGCGAATATGTGACAAGATTCAATCCAGTCTCTCGGACGCCGTGCAGGGCGAACTGCATGAAGGGCTGCGAGCGGAAATTCTTGCGCATGCGCGGCAGTGCGGCGAATGCGCAGAGGCGCTGGAATTCAGCGAGCGGCTGCGCGCGGCGATTGAGGCCGCGCCGCTCAAAGAGCCGCCGGCGCTGTATTTCGAGGGCGTGCTGGCGCAGATTCATCGCCGCATGCCTGCCATGCCCGCACGAGGGATGGCGCGGAGACAGCGCTTCGTTTTGCGGCGCGAGACTTTTGCGACGGCGCTGACGGCTGCGCTGCTTCTGATCTGGTTCGGCGCCGGATTCATGGGTAGCGGAGGAAACGCGGCAAGAAACGCGCGCGATTCCGGACGCTACTCACCCGGCAACGCCGCGCAAGCGAGCGCCGCCGCCCCCACGCGGCTCATGGCCATCCGGGGCATCGGCTTGGTTCAGGCGAATGCGGAAACACTTAAACTGCTTGGCAGGACCTGGCGCGAGCTGGGAATGCCGGAGAAGGATTTGGCGGCGATAAGCGCCGCGGCGGCGCTTCTCGCGCTGGCGCCGGTTCCCGAAGCCGCAACGCCCCCCGCTCCCCGCGCAAGCCGCGCATGGCCGGATCGAGTCAATCTTGCGGATGCCGATTCCAGTAAATTTCAACGAGAGCGGGATTGGCGGAACGTAATCCTTTAGCGATACGCAGTAGGCCGCTCGAACCGAGAGCGGCTCGGGAGATTTGAAAGCACACACATCAGGCCGCGCTCGGATCGAGCGGCCTACTGCGCATTCCCATCGCTGATTATGTCCTGGAGGGACAAATGCTGGAGGGTGGACATTTGATAACCTGCTTCAGCAGGTTCCTCCTTGCCCCCGGCTTTAGCCGGCGGGGAGCAAGGGCAACATAAATCTTATGAGCGCGCTTCAGCGCGGCTTCTCGATGGAGGCTTCAGCCATACTTTCTTCTCCCACCCATGTCTTCTTAGAGATATTCATTCATCATCACCATTAAGCAGGCTCGATTACTGAAAAAAAATTGAGCGGCATGGGACATACATAGAAGAGGAATATGATGATACGAGCGCGGAGGCAAAGGCTGGGGATGGGCGGCTGCTTGGTAAAATAGATGCAGGTAATCTGGCGGAAATGCTAAAGCGCATCGAAAGGAATTCCTTATGATCTATTGGCGGGCAATTCGACAATTATCCATTCGCGGGCGTTCAAGGAGATGCGTAACGCTGCGGCTGGGCGCTGCAAATCCAAGCGCGACAAATCCGTACGCAAAAAATCCGTACGCAAAAAATCCACATGCAGCCGGCTTTACCTACGTTGAACTCATGATTGTGCTGACGATTATTTGCGTGTTGGCGGCGATCGCTATTCCCAATTTCCTTGAAGCCAAAACGCGGGCGGCCATTGCGCGCTCGAAATCGGAATTGACGACCATAAAAATGGCGGTTGAAGGCTATCGCAGCGATCATCGCGCCTATCCGCCAAACCGCATCGCGAATACTCCCGACGGCGCCGATCTGCTGGTCCTCACCACCCCCATGGCGTATCTCACGCAGCTGCCCAAGGACATTATGACGACCCGCGAAGGACGCTCCTCCAGTTCCAACTTGCCAGTCCGGCCCGCGTATTACAGCTATCTCAACGCGCTTCAAGTTTCGCCCGAAGAGGGCTTGCGCTTCTACTATCCGCCTTTGGAAGTTTTCGACCGGGTTGGTTCTATCGAAGCATCGTCCGAAAAAAGAGACTGGCTTGACACGGTCAGAGAAAGAGGAATGCCTCCTGTTATGCCCAACGCGCAAACTGGCCGGAAACCACCGGCGCCTTTGTCCGCCGGCAGCGCGTCCACCTCCGAAACGATGTTCGGAGGATTCGTCGCCGGAATGATCTGGGGCAAAGGTCCGGGACAGACGATTCCCAAAGACCCCTGCAAAGACGCGACCCTCATCCTGTCGGATGGCCTGGCGTTCGGCATCGCGTATGACCCAACCAACGGAACCGTCTCGCGCGGCGATATCTATATGCGGTTGCCATAAGGAGCGATTCATGTTCAGACTTTTCTCACTGCCCCGGCGGATTGAAGACCTGGCGCTGTTCACGCGCCATACGGCCGGCGCGATGGCGGCGCGCGCGCCGCTGCCGGATATCCTGCGCGCTTATGCGCACGACAGCGAGCCGGGCGCGGTCGCGCGCGCCGTCGAGGCGATGGCCGCGCGCATCGAAACCGGCGCCAGTTTGAGCGATGCAATGGAGGAAAACGCCAAAGTTTTTCCCGCCGCCTATCGCCGACTGGTCCAGCTGGGCGAACGCAGCCGGACGCTGGCGGGCGTTTTGAGTCAGCTGGCCGGCGCGTTGGAGGAGGGCCTCAAGACGTATGAGAGTTTCCGCCGGGCCGCCGTCTATCCGCTGCTGATAACGATACTGCTTTTTTTAGACGTCTGTTTTATCGGGGCCTTTCTCCTGCCGAAATTCGCGGATATGTATGCCGAGATGGGCCAGGACATGCCCATTCCGGCCGCAATCAGGCTTTTTGAAACACGTCTTCCGCTATGGATCATCGGCGCAATCGCTTTGGTTCCGGTTGTATTCTTAATGTGCGCGGCGCTGGGATTGCGGTTGCGCGGCTTTGGATACGGGCGCTTCTGGCTCATGCTGCCGCTGGTAGGGCCGGCCTTGCGCCGGCTCGAGACGGCGCTGTTCGCCAATCATCTTTCGCTGCTGCTCCAAAACCGCATCCCTCTGGCCGAGGCGCTGGGCTTGCTGGCGGATTCCTCGTCCAACTCTTATGTGCGCGCCGCCGTCGAGGATTTTCACCGGCGCTATCAGGCGGGCGAGCGCCTGGGTGACCTGATCGCCGCCCAGCCGCTTTTCCCCGCGACGATGGCCACCGTCATCGCCGCAGCCGAGGACCAGGGAGGGCTGGCCGAAACGCTGCGGAGTTTGGGGCAGTTCTATGGCGACCGGGCTTCGCACAGCCTGACCGTGATTCGCGAAACATTCGAGCCGATCCTGCTGTTGATGGTTGGCGTGCTTTTGGGCGCGATTATGCTGGTCATGTATCTGCCTTTGTTCAAAATAGCAGGATTAATCAAATAGCAGGTCCCGGACGCCGGTAGGTCCCGGACGCCGGACGGGACAAGGTGACATATTTTTGGTGAAGGGAATGAATTCAATGCAGTCAGGGGTAGCGCCAGCATTTGGAGTGCGGTTGCTGTCCGCATTAATCTATTCACAGTGCTGCAAATATGATAAAGGAACCAGAGACAATGAATAATAGCGCAGGCGCTCAGACGGCGCGCGAACCGTTTGTCCTCGCTCCGCCCGAGAGCGTCGAGCGGGCCGCGATCTGGCTGGCCGAGGCCGTCGAATGGGCGCGCGCGCGCGGCGCCACGGACCTGCACTTTTTCCCCGGCGAGGATGAAGCGGTGCTGTGGGCGCGCGTGGATGGCGAATTGCGCGAGGCGGCGCGGTATTCATCTTCGATCCATGTCCGTTTGATCGCGCGGCTGAAGATTCTGGGCCGCTGCACCGATTATGACGGACAACTGGTCCAGGAAGGCCGTTTCAGCCTCAACGGACGATCCGAAGATGGCGAGGCGCGTCTGTCCATCATCCCGGTTCTGCGCGGCGAAAAGGCCGTCGTCCGTCTGATGAGCGGCGGCAAACGGCTGCGCAAGCTGGAGGAATTGGGTTTCCCGAATGAAATGACCGACGCCTTGCGCGCTGCGTGTCAGCGGCCGCATGGACTCATGCTGGTCATCGGCCCGAGCGGCTGCGGCAAAAGCACGACGCTCTATGCGCTGCTGCATGATCTCTTCGAACGCGCCGGACGGCCCCTTTCCATCGTGACGATCGAAGACCCGGTCGAGCAATCGCTCGCATGCGCCGCGCAGGTGACCGCCGATCCGGCGCGCGGCTTGGGATTCGCCGCCGGATTGCGGGCCATTCTGCGGCAGGACCCGGAAGTCATCATGATCGGCGAAATCCGCGACGCGGAGACGGCGTCCGTCGGGCTTCATGCCGCGCTGACCGGTCACCGGCTGCTGTCTTCAATGCACACGCTGTCGCCCGCCGAGGCGCTCGTGCGCTTGCAGCAAATGGGATGCGAGCCTTATGTGATCGCTTCGGCGCTGGCCGGGACGCTCAATCAGCGCCTGGTGCGTCTGGTCTGCCCGCAGTGCCGCCGCCTGCGCCCGCTCAAGCCGGAAGAGCTGGCACTGATCCCCGAGGCGGCTACATGGCCCGAGCGCGTCGCGGCGCAGGGCGTGGGATGCGGGGCGTGCCTGGGAAGCGGACATCAGGGACGAACGGCCATTGGCGAATGGGTGATTCCCGGCGCCGAAACCCCCGAAGCGCTTCAGGCTCGGCGCCCGGCATTGGAAATCGCGCGGACGCTGTGCTTTTCAGTGAGCGCGCGTCCAGCAGCGCTGTCCCTTGTGCGCGAAGGCCGCGCCGCGCCCGATCAGTGGGGCGAATTGACGGGATTGGCGTCGCTGGAGAAGCCGCAGAAGGAGCCAACTCCATGAAGCAGCCAAGCGCAAAACAGCTTTTCTCACCAAGAGGCGCAAGGATCATTGGGGTCATTTTCCTGTCCAGCGTCATTTTAGCGGCCATCAGCTATCTGGCCAAAATCGGCGAAGTTCCGCGATATTTATAAGTGTTCTTTTGCTGCTGGGGATATTTGTCACTACTTCGATAGCGCAGGACCAATATCCATCAACATTGCAGGCCTGTTTCCTCTTTATTTTCCTGACTTGCGGCATTTGGCCGTTTGTCGTTTTCTCAATGCCAGGGCGTTTTCTTTCAATGCTGCCTTTGCTCGCGGTCTATATCCTTACAATTTCCGGATGCGCGTCAATGAGCGTTCTCTGGATGGCGCTTGCTATGGCCGGCTTGAGTTTTCCAATGCATCGGCGCCTGGGCGAATATTGGCGGCCGCGTCGCCTGCCGCGGTTGCCGCGCCCGATCAGTAGGGCAAGTTGACGGGGGTGGGGTCGCTGATGCGAACGCAAAAGGAGTCTGCCTCATGAGATGGAATTTCATAGACACGAAGCAGCGCTTCTCGCCGGCGGGCGTGGCGATCATCATCACTGTATTGTTGATGGGTATTGGCTGTCTGCTGGTCGAAAGATACGGCGTTGAAAGAATAACGGCTTTTCGCTATAGAGTAAGAACGCCCGACCTGCCTCCCTCTTATTATAAATACTTTGACCCTAAACCGGATGAAACGCCCCCTGTGTTCTGGACGATGTTTTTCATTATAGCAGCGCTCCACCTCCGGTTTCTGAGCCTAAGGCCTCGATTGACCGTGCGTTCCGCACGGGTACTTGCGTTGATCTTTGCCGTTTGCCTGATGGGAGCCGCCGGCATTGAGTTAGAGATGCATTCACGCTATACGCTGGAGTCCTTTTACTATCATAATAGTTCTGTGCCGGGGTTGTATGGGAAAATCGCCATGATCGTGCTTGCTCTTCCGGGTTTGGTGTTTTTCTCTATTCCAGGCCGCGCGCTTTCCCTGCTTCCATTGTTGGCGTTGTACTTTCTCATTGGCTTTGGGATGACAACCGGCAGCGTGATCTGGCTTGCGCTGATCATGGCCGGCTTGTTGTTTCCCTCGCATCGGCGGTTGCGCGCCCTCTGGCGGCCGGAAAAGCTGCCGCGCCTGAGAGCGTCGCGAAACAGTGTGACACTCATCGAGCTGCTGATCGTTATTGCCATTATCGCGATATTCGCCGGCGGGATCGCGAACCTGACTTCGCAAAGCCACCGGAGTCTCATGATACAACATGACTGGCGCGACGCCCTTGCGCTGGCGGAAGACGAGATCGCCTTGCTGCGCGCCGCTCCAGAGGCGCCGGCGCCCGGACGCTATGGCGCACATGAGCTGCTGGCGGACCGCCCGTTCGCCAAGGACACCGTGGTCGAGATCAAACCCGGCCCCACGCCGCGGCTGCGCGAGGCGCGCGTCACCGTCCATATTCACGCGGAATATGAGGCGCGTGATGTGACGCTGGCGGCTTTGATAGAGAATGGAGGAAAATAACTCATGCATACTGCTTACCACAGATCGCTAATCGCCAATATTCATTTAGAGTGGAAAAGACAAATGCGGATCGGAGCAGCGCCAGCTTTTTGAGTAAGGTGGCTTGCCGCCTTCTTTTGCGCCAGGGCTATTGAATCGCCAAAAAGAAGGCGGCAAGCGGGAGTTCGCAGCGAAGCGAGAATCTCCGCCCCTATACTCCAAAAGCTGGCGCCATTCCTGTCCGCATTACATTACCTTCAGGCAAAAAGTGCGGCGCCGAGTTCACGACTCAGAGGACCAAGGCTATGGCCAGCGGTGGCTTTGGTTCGATGCATGGCGGGATGCGCGCGCAGCGGGTTCACGATGCTTGAACTGATGATTGTCGTTGCGATCATCCCGATATTATCAGTCGGATTTATGATGCTCATGCTGGCGCTCGATCAGTCGCGAGAGCGCCTGGAAACACGTCTGAACATCAACGAGGAATCCGAATGCGTCCGCGCGCTCTGGCGCGAGGACGTGGCGCTGGCTTCGCGCATTGAAATCACCTCCGGCGGACAGGCGATGACAATCCATCGCTCTGGGGTGGCGGACGGCGTGCTCACGCTCCGCTACGCAATCGAAGGCGGCGTGTTGCGGCGTTCGGATCTTCAGGCTGGAGGCGCCGAATCCGCGCGCGGCGCCAATACGAATGCCCGCGCGCTGGCCAGAAACATTTCCGACTTGCGCTTCGAGCGAATCGGCGCAGGCTGCCAGATGTCATGGACGGCGAACGATCACGACGGCGCACAGCGCTGGCAGTGGCCGCAGACCGTCTTCGCAACGCCGGTTCTTGGAAAAAGCGCAAAGGACAAATGACTATGAGCCACATCCACCGCCAGCCGCGCCTCGTTGCATCCCGCCGCCGCTCCGCCCGCCGCCGCGGAACAGCGCTCATTCTTTGTTTGGTGCTGATCCCGGTAAGCCTGACTCTCTATCTCACTGTTTTATCGCGCCTTGATATCGCCTACGCGCAAACCAAGCGCGATGCGGCGCGGATGCAGGCGCGGCTTTTGGCCGAATCGGCGCTGGCGGCTTATCAGACCGCGCTCGAGGACGCGCCCGCCGGAACGCCGCCGCATTTGCCGCTGTCGGGCGCGCTCGAAGGGATTGGCGCCTATCGCGTCGTCGCTCTCGAAGGGAACAAACCAAACGCCGAGTCCGGCGCCGCGCCTTCAGCCAGAGGCATTCGCGCCATTGGCGCCGTCGAATATTTAAAGGGCACAGATAATTCGGCAAAAGCTCTCTGTGAAATCGAAGCGGAAGTTTCTCCTTCAGACAAGGCTGTCTCTTCAGGCGCGGCTGTCCCCGCCGGCGCATCTATTCCTTCCAGCGCGACTGTCCCCGTTGCGCGTCCTTCACTGAAAGCCTACACAATTTGCTATCGCGCGGAGGTTTTGGGGCGGTAGCAGTTTTTTTGAAGCTTGCTGTGGCGGGTGGGGGGAAAGGGACATATGGGACCTAAGTACTCATATTCGTAAATACGATAAC
>JAPLSP010000078.1 GCA_026398575.1 Candidatus Sumerlaeota bacterium
GCCCGGATTTGTGGTGGCGGTGCGGCTGGATGCGAACGCCGTGGTGGCGCAGGCTTCAAAGGACGGGGAATCGTTTATGGACCTGGCCTCGTTCCCACGCGCGGATTTTCCCGGCGAACCCAAGCTCGTGCGCATCGGCAAGATGAACCTCAAGGCGCAGGCGAAAGACAATCCCGGCGATATCGGCGTGCCCGGCGAAGGCCTGATCAGCGAACTGAATCCGGCGCCGGCGCAGAATCCTTCGGGGCGTTTTGCCATCAAGGCCAAGGCCAATCAGGCGGCGACGCAGGAGTATCCGTTCCCGGCCGGATGCAAGTTCATTTCCTGCCGCATAGACAAGGACACGGACCAGGGCATGTCATGGAGCCCGGCGCTGGCGCTGATCTGGGAAGACGGGCAGCGGTTCCTTCTGGTGGGCGTACGCGAGAAGGCGCCGGTGTTCAACATCATGACCGCCGCGGGCGAGATCATCAAGGGAGGGCGATTGAGCGCCTATCCGGTGTTCAATCTTCCCGCTTCCCGTTTCCGTCTGACCGAGACGCCAAAAATGCTGCGGCTTTCCGGCAAAGCGGACGGACTGCGAATCGCGGACAGGATCGGCGGCGGGGCGATTGAAGCCGGCTTCACCAACGAAGGCGGCATCCGCGCGCGGTGGCGGGCCGAGCTGCGCGATGATTCGAATTATATCCGGCAGACGCTGGAACTCTCGACGGCGGACAAGACCACATCGCTCTCCGGCATTGAACTGACGGATGCGCGCATTCCCAGCGCCAAAACCATCGGCTCTGTCCCCGGGTGCCCTGTGGCCGGCGGCGGCATGTTTTTCGGAGTTGAATTGCCCGGCGCGCAGAACGCGCTCAATGCGGCGGACGTTCGCATTGGCTTTGGCTGCAAACTAGAACTCTCCCCGACACAAGCATATACGTTTGGCGCGGTGGCGGGAGTGGCGCCCGAGGGGCAGTTGCGGCGCGCGTTCCTTTATTATATGGAGCGCGAGCGCGCCCGGCCATCGAAGCCGTTTTTGCATTACAATTGCTGGTACGACCTTGGGACCGGGTTGAACGAGGAAAAAATGATGGACGTAGTCGCCCGCTTCAACGAGGAACTCGTGCGCAAGCGCGGCGTGCCAGTGCTTTCTTATCTCGCGGACGACGGCTGGGACAATCCCGGCAAGGGTTTGTGGGAGGAGAATGCCGCCAGATTTCCACAAGGCTTTCGCGGCATGAAAGAAAAAATGGACAAGGTTGGCGCGCGCCTGGGAGTCTGGATTTCACCGCTGGGCGGATACGGCGGCGCCAAAGAGCGCACGGCGCTGGCCCGCAAGATGGGACTCATTCCGGAGAACAGCGAACTCGACCTTGCCTGTCCCGCCTATAAGAAATGGTTCCAGGACCGCTGCCTCCAGCTCATGCGCGAGGCCGGCGTGAACGCGTTCAAGTGGGATCGCGCAGGCTCAGGCGTCAGCCCGCACTTCATGGCGCTGCTGGATATTGCGCACAATCTGCGCGCCGCGAATCCCGACGTGTTCATCAACGTCACCGTCGGGACGTGGCCTTCGCCGTTCTGGCTCAATCACGTGGACACGACTTGGCGCGACGGCAGCAGTGACGTCGGCTGGGCGGGCAAGGGCGACGACCGCGAGAAATGGATCACCTTCCGCGACGGCTATTGCCGCAGGCAGTTCGTCGAAAGGTCGCCGCTCTATCCGCTGAACTCCGTCATGCATCACGGCCTGGTTCATGGCCGCGCCTATCAGGGCGACCGTGTCGGCAAGAGCGGCGCCAATCTGAAGAACGATGCGCGCGCCTACTTCGCCAACGGCGCCATGCTTCAGGAAATGTATCTCACGCCTTCGATGATGACGACGGACGCGTGGGACCGCGTGGCCGAGGCCGCCAAGTGGGCCCATGCGAACGCGGACGTTTTGTTGGATGCGCACTGGGTTGGCGGCGACCCGCTGAAACTGGAAGTCTATGGCTATGCCGCCTGGAATCCGCGCAAAGCCACATTGATGCTGCGCAATCCCGACGACAAACCGCAGCCCATCGCCCTCGACGCCGCGACCGTTTTCGAGCTCCCCTCCGGCGCACCCAAACGCTACGCCCTCACGTCCCCTTACAAAGACCAGCGCCTCCAGATGTTCACCCTGGAAGCCGGCCAACCGCAGACGCTCACACTCGAACCGTTTGAAGTAATAGTTTTCGACGCGAATAAGACCGCCATCGCCGCGCTGGAAGGATAAGAGAATTAATTCAAGCTCAGACTAATGTAAAATATCTTGGCATAGCGCTCGCGGGCGAAATGCGAACAATACTTTCAGCGCCCGAATCACCTCTTTATATCCCGTCTGCTTTACGCCGCGATGCGGATGCCTTCTTGCCGCGCGACTTCAAGGATGGCACGAGAATCATCCTTCTCCCATTCCTGTTCGCCGCAGGGGATTGGCTCAATGCGGTTGTCTGCCGCGAGCGTTGCGCGCCAGAGGCATTTAACCAACTCGCTGCTATGAGGGCTGTCAAATTCCGGCGCGATAACGACCAAGTCAATGTCGCTCCATTGTGTCTCTTCATTTCGGGCAAAAGATCCGAACAAGATCGCTTGGCGCGAATGAATCCCATGAGCGGAAAGCGCGGAGAGATATTGCCTGATCTTGGCTATAATTGATTTATCAACCATTGGTGTGTCTCTTTTGCTTTTTCAAAATCCTTAAGTGCCGCAGGAATATCTAATAAGGTTTGAGCTGAACCAGGATAACGCCCTTCAATCTGATACTGATCGAATTCGCGCAGGAGCTCTTTTTGCAGCGGACTGATCGCAAGAGAAGTCTGTTCTGAAAGGCGGATTAAATTATGTATCTTGGGCGGTATCATCTGCGTATCTTTCGCGACATGCGCTTTGAGCGCTTTCTCAAGCGCCAGATGAGCAAAGAATAGCCCATGACGATAGCGCCGTTTCTCAAGCAATTCGCCTGCGACCTCCATGTCCTCCAGAGAGCCATCCCGCCAGTACGATATTTGTTTGGTGACATCAATACTCATAACTGTAAGGACTCGAATGAACAATGAACATCTTATAAATGAAGCCTGATCGCAAAGGGCAACGATCAGTGATCAACAATTGCTGTTTTACTTGCCGGTTAAAATAATATCTCATTTCCCCCGCGGATTCCAAATGGAATTTTAGGGGCATGATTTTTTAAGACTCCTTCTGCGATAATATGCCGCTCCTCGATTCGGTGTCCGTTTAATCCATGTAATCCGTGGTTGAAATTTAACCACGGATTACAGGATTACACGGATTAAAGGGTACGACAACATACCATCATTCAGCGCGGGGAAACTTCATTATTGCTCTCACGCGTTATCCCCTGCGGTGGATGTGTGCTTGATCATCACTTTGCTGCCGGATTCTTTTTTCCGCACTGGCTTTGCTGCGCGGACGGATTCTTCCGCTTGGCTTGCGCCCCAGCGCCAGTTGCGGATTTCGGGCATGTCGTCGCCGTGTTTGTTGATGTAGCGGCGGTGCTCGATGAGTTTGTCGCGGATCGCCTGTTTGGCGTAGGCGGCGCGGGCGCCCAAGGCCGGAAGGCGGTCAATCACGTCGCCGACTAAATGGAAGCGATCCAGGTCGTTCAGGACGACCATGTCAAACGGCGTGGTCGTCGTCCCTTCTTCCTTGTAGCCGCGGACGTGGAGGTTGGGGTGGTTGGTTCGGCGATAGGTCAGGCGATGGATCAGCCACGGGTAGCCGTGGAAGGCGAAGATCACCGGCTTGTCTTTGGTGAACAGCACGTCGAAGTCCTTGTCGTTGAGGCCGTGCGGATGTTCGCTGGCGGGCTGGAGTTTCATCAGGTCAACGACGTTGATCACGCGGATTTTCAGTTCGGGGATGTGCCGGCGCAGCATCTCGACGGCCGCCAGAGTTTCGAGCGTCGGCACGTCGCCGCAGCAGGCCATGACGACGTCGGGCTCTCCGCCGCGGTCGTTGCTGGCCCATTCCCAGATGCCGATTCCCGCCGTGCAATGCTTGACGGCTTCGTCCATCGTCAGCCACTGCGGCGCCGGCTGCTTTCCGGCCACAATGACGTTCACGTAGTTGCGGCTGCGCAGGCAGTGGTCCGTCACGCTGAGCAGCGTATTGGCGTCGGGAGGCAGATAGATGCGGATCACCTCCGACTTCTTGTTGGCGACGTGGTCAATGAATCCGGGGTCCTGATGGCTGAAGCCGTTGTGGTCCTGTCGCCAGACGTGCGAGGTCAGCAGGTAGTTGAGCGACGCGATCGGGCGGCGCCAGGGAATGCCGCGCGTGACCTTGAGCCATTTGGCGTGCTGGTTGAACATCGAGTCAATGATGTGGATGAACGCTTCGTAACAGGAGAAGAAGCCGTGGCGGCCCGTGAGCAGATAGCCTTCGAGCCAGCCCTGGCATTGATGTTCGCTGAGCATTTCCATGACGCGTCCGTCGGGCGCCACGTGGTCGTCAATCGGCAGAATCCTGTCAACCAGGCAGCGGTCGGTGACTTCGAAGACCGCGTTCCAGCGGTTGGACGCCGTCTCGTCCGGGCTGAAGACGCGGAAGCTGACCGGGTTGAGCTTGATCACGTCGCGGACGAACTCGCCCTGAACCCGGGTTGCCTCGGCCTCCACGGCCCCGGGCTGCGGCACCGCCACGTCATAGTCGCGGAAGTCGGGCAGGCGCAGGTCGTGCAGCAGGAGGCCGCCGTTGGCGTGGGGGGTCGCGCTCATGCGGCGGTCGCCCTTGGGGGCCAGGGCGGCAAGGTCGGCCCGCAGCCGGCCCGCCGCGTCGAACAACTCCTGCGGGCGGTAGCTCTGCAGCCATTCCTCGAGCAACTTCAGATGCCCCGGATGGCTCATCTCGCCCATCGGCACCTGGTGCGAGCGGAACGACCCTTCCGTCGCCTTGCC
>JAPLSP010000013.1 GCA_026398575.1 Candidatus Sumerlaeota bacterium
CCGGTTGCGTCGCGCTCACGGTTCGCGGAACCGAATGGGCCGCCACCGGCGCCGTGACCATCCCTGCGCCCAAAGAAGACCTGAACAGCGCCCCCGCGCCCGCGGCAAAGCCGGCGGAATCTAAACCAGCGGCAAAATAGCGCCAAGGAAAAATTCAATGCGGCTGGGATGAGCGCCAGCTTTTGGAGTAAGGTGGCTTGCCGCCTTCTTTGTGGCGTTTCAATGGCCTTGGCGCAAAAAAGAAGGCGGCAAGCCACCTTACTCCAAAAGCTGGCGCCGTTCCCAGCTGCATACTTTTTTTTTCGGAACATATTGAAAATTGAGATGAAGCGATTTTTCCATACTTATAAATCAGGAGAGGTTTATGCGTAAGAAGACGATGAATGACCGGGGAAGATGGGTGATCAAAGCTTTTGCAGCGATTGCCTGCTTCTCGATTCTGTGCGCGATCACAGCGCCAGCCGCCGATTGGCCACAGTATCGCGGAGCAAACCAGGACGGAATCTGCACGGAAAAAGTGAATCTGAGCTGGCCGGCTTCCGGACCGAAGGTTATCTGGAAGGTTCCGCTCAAGAATGGCTTCAGCTCGTTTGCGATCAGCGGAAAGAAAGCTTATACTGAAGTCAACTGCGACCTCAACGGCGGGCCGCGTGAAATCCTGGTGGCTCTGGACGCCGACTCAGGCAAGGAACTCTGGTTCGCCGATCTGGACAGCGGCAAGTATAAAAGCGGCGGCGATTCCGGCGCCAAAGACAACAGCGGCGGCGACGGTCCGCGTTCCACGCCAACGGTGAATGACGGCAAGGTTTATGCCTTCACGCAGAATCTTATCCTTTATTGTTTCGACGCGGAAACCGGAAAGAAAATCTGGATCAAGGATTTGATAAAAGAGAACAGCGGACGCAATGCGGAATGGAACAGCGCCGCTTCGCCCGTTATTGATGGCGACCTGGTTTTCGTCGCCGGAGGCGGCGCCGGCCAGACGTTTCTCGGCATCAATAAAAAAGACGGCAAGATTGTCTGGAAGTCCGGGGATGAACACATCACGCATTCGACGCCCGTGGTCGGCACGATTCAGGGCGTGCGCCAGGTGATCTTCTTCTGTCAAAGCGGATTGGTATCCGTCGCGGCGAAGGATGGCAAAGCCCTGTGGAATTATGGCTTCCCATTCAAGGTTTCAACCGCCATCTCCCCCGTCGTCTCGGGCGACATTGTTTATTGCTCCGCCGGCTATGGCGTGGGCAGCGCCGCCTGCAAGATCGCAAAGAATGGCGACGCCTTCACCGCCACCGAGCTTTGGAAAAGCCCCGGCGATCGTCCGGTGGCCAATCACTGGAGCACGCCTGTCTGCAAAGACGGCTATCTCTACGGCATGTTCAGCTTCAAGCAATGGAAGACCGGCCCCATGAAGTGCGTGGAACTCGCCACGGGCAAAGTCAAATGGGAGCAGCCCGGTTTCGGCCCTGGCAACGTGATCCTCGTCGGCGATAAAATCCTCGCGCTTTCGGATGACGGGCGGCTCGTGGTCGCCGAGGCTTCGCCATCGGGCTACAAGGAACTGGCGCAGGCAAAAGTCCTGAACGGCAAGTGCTGGACCACGCCCGCGCTGAGCGATGGCCGCATCTACATTCGCAGCGCCAAAGAAGGCGCCTGCCTCGACGTGAAGGGTGAATAGGAAAATCGCGTGAAGCGATCATCGCTGATATCATCGCTGTTTCTTTTAATGGCTTCCGTGGCCGCCGCCGAGGAGGCGCGGCAGGTTTTGATGGAGGCCGAGAGTTTCCGCGAGACGGGCGGATGGGTGGTGGATCAGCAATTCATGGATGTCATGGGGTCGCCGTATCTTCTGGCGCATGGCCTTGGCAAGCCGTGCGCCAATGCGAAGACAACCGTCTCTTTTCCGTCGCCGGGGAAATACCGCCTCTGGGTGCGCGCCAAAGATTGGGTACCCGAGCCGGCCTGGGCGCCGGGGCAATTCCAAGTTATCATTGACGGCAAGCCCGTCGCGGAGACCTTTGGCGCGAAGGGCGACGGCGCATGGATCTGGCAGGACGGCGGAACGATTGACGTCGCCAGCAAGGAAGTCGCCGTCGAATTGCGCGATTTGACCGGCTTCGATGGCCGCTGCGACGCGCTTTACTTCACGACCGACCTCAACGCCCGCCCTCCGGAAAAAGCCGGCGAAGAAATGACCCGCTGGCGCGAGACGTTGCTCGGCCTCAATCAGCCGCCGGCCTCAGCGGGCGCCTTCGATGTCGTGGTAGTGGGCGGCGGCCTTGCGGGATGCTCGGCGGCCATCGCCGCCGCGCGCCTCGGATGCAAGGTGGCGCTGGCGCAAGACCGCCCGGTCCTTGGCGGAAACAACAGTCCTGAGATCAGAGTTCATCTCGGTCCGTGGGGAATTCCCGGAACGCTGATCGCCCCTGAAATCTCAGGTGATTATGCCAATAAACCCTCCGACCCAAAGTGGTGGGACCCGGTCAATGGTCCGGTCGAGGCTGCGGCCAAACAACGCCAACAAACCGTGGACGCCGAAAAAAACATCAAGCAGTTCCTCGGATGGCGCGTCTTTCGCGCGCAGAAGAAAGGCGACGCCATCGTCTCCGTGGACGCGCGGAATATTTATACGAACAAGGAACTGCGCTTCACGGCGCCGGTCTTCATTGATTGCACGGGCGATGGATGGATCGGATACTACGCGGGCGCGGACTTCCGCTATGGTCAGGAAGGGCGCGACGAACACAACGAACCGCTGGCGCCGGAGAAAGCAGTGAAGATGACGCTGGGCGCCTCGCTGTTCTGGTGTTCGGCCGACGGCGGCCAGCCTTCGTCCTTCCCGGACGTTCCGTGGGCGACGAGTGTCTCGCGGACTCTGGCAGCCACGAGCGGCGACTGGAAATGGGAGTACGGGCACTATCGCGACATGATCGGGGAAGCCGAAGAAATTCGCGATTATCTTTTTCGCGCGATCTATGGCGCGTTCGCCACCGCCAAAAAGAACAACCCCGCCAAAAACGCCAACCTCGAATTGCGCAACGTCAACTACATCCTCGGCAAGCGCGAATCGCGGCGGCTCATGGGCGACTACATCATGACCCAGGCCGACAGCTGGGAAAATCTGACGAAGCCCGACAAGGTCGTTCAAGGCGGCAATCCCTTTGACCTTCATGTGCCGACCAAGAATTATGATTTCCAGATTCAGGTTGATCCGCGCGTCTCGCTGAATGATAGAAAACTTTTCGACGTCCCCTTCCGCTGCCTGTATTCGCGCAATGTGTCGAACCTGATGATGGCGGGACGATGCGTCAGCGCGACCCGGATCGCCCATGCGGCCATGCGCATCCAGAACACCGGCGCTCAAGATGGTGTAGCCGTGGGCGCGGCCGCGTTCTTATGCCGCAAATACAGCGCGACGCCGCGCGGCATTTATCAGAGCCACATTAAAGAACTTCAGGATATCGTCTTCGCCCAAGGCGATTATGCAGCGAGCCTCAAGCCGGCGGACAAATAGCAATAGCAGCCTTTGCCTGGTGATGCTTCCATGAAAAGCCATTGACCAGTTCGTCTGACATTGTTTTGTCTGACATTGTTTTGTCAATGCATGAGCAGCAGTTTTTTTGTCGCGGGCTTGGGATAAACCTTGATCGGCGTATGGCTCTTGGATGGGCTGTGGGTAAGGGAGCTGGCTTTCTCGGGAGCTATGGGAAATGAATGGAATGCACTCGCCGGCAGGGATGCCGGCGCTCCCAGTGGCGCTCCCAGTAACGCAAAAAAGGCTCGACACCCCTCCAGATTCAGACTAAATAAAGCCGCTTTGAGGAATGCGCCTGAAATCTTGGCGCCTGTCGGTGGCGCCTGCCATTGATCTTTCGATTTTATTGAGGATGGTATTGCATGTTGGTTAAAAAGTTGATTCCACTGCTCCTTATAGCTCCGCTCCTGGCCGTTGCCGGATGTGGAAGTCCATGGGCCGGCATCGGAACGCAGCGAACGGCGATGGAACAAATGCTGCTCAGCGTTGCGGCGGACCGCGCGCTGTCGCTGGGTGATCTGCCGATTGACGGCAAGAAAGTTTTCCTGGACACGGCTTATCTTAATACATACGACAAGGAATACGTCATCAGCAGTTTCCGTAGCGCGGTCAGCGGCAGAGCGAACATAACAACGAATGCGGAAACGGCTGAGATCATTGTGGAGCCGCGGTGCGGAACGCTGGCGATTGATAAATCGGAATTGTTGTTTGGCATTCCCGCCATGCCGATACCGCTGGGGGGCATCGGCGAAACCCCCGTAAGAACTCCGGAAATCGCTTTTTTCAAGTTTGGCTCCTATCTGTCGCGCGCCAAATTCAACACTTTCGCTTACGCCAGAGACACGCGCAAGTATCTGGGCGGCACGGGCACGCAATACGCGGAAGCGCATTTCACCGTGTGGATTTTCTTCTTCATCCCGTTTACAAGCTCGGATTTTTTAAGCGACTACCAGAAAATCAAACGCAAGCCGACTATACCATAATCCTTTGATTCCCGAATTCCTCGCCTCTGTCGTATTGATTCTCCCGGCATGGATCATCATGCTGGCGGTAGCCTGGCTATGCTGGCCGCTGGGCATGATGGCGGGCGCTTCGCTGCCGGATCGCGGCTACGTCCTCGGAAAAATTTTTGGCCTCTGGCTCATCGCGGCGCTCCAATGGCTGTTTTCCGCCCTGGCATTCCGCAATAGCGCCGGCTTGACGTTGTGCCTGATGGCCGGCGTCGGCGCGCTGGCGTGGGCGTCTTTCTGGAACAGCGCGGCGCCGCGGCGGATGATCGAAAAAATCAAGCTGACATTCTGGATCGAAGTCCTGGTCCTCGTGGTCATGGTGGCGGGCGTTTATCTGCGCGCGATGAATCCGGCCATCACCTGGAATCCCGAAGGATGGGGCGCGGAGAAGTGCACCGATTTCTCGTGGTACAACGCCTCGCTGCGCGCCGAGCACGCCCCCCCTTATTCCCCGTGGCTCGCCGGCGTAAAACCGAATTATTACTATCTGGGACACTGGCTGTGGGCCACGTGGTTCCGGGTATCCGGCATCGCGCCGGGGGTGGACTATAATCTGGCGCTGGCGGCGTTGATGGGATTGACCGTCGCGGGCGTCTTCAGCCTCGGGCTTGCCCTGACGGGAAAAGCGCGATGGGCATTGCTGGCCGTCGTGCTGCTCGTTGTCGGCGGCAATCTGCATCCGGCGCTTCAACTCGGGAGAGGAATCATGAACGGCGGCTGGCAGGGGCTGGCCGGCGCCTGGAATGGATTCGATTGGTGGGGGTGTTCGCGCTCCAGCACGGAAGAAATATTCGAATTTCCAGCCTTCAGCTTCCTGCTGGGCGATCTTCACGCCCACGTCTCCGCACTGCCTTTGACGTTGGCGGCGCTCATGGCGCTGCTGCACCTGGAGCGCATCTGGCGCCTCGCGGGGGG
Source organism: Candidatus Sumerlaeota bacterium (assembly GCA_026398575.1). The sequence continues at coordinate 5,458 of JAPLSP010000013.1, forward strand.
CAATCTGCGGGAGCGCTCGGCTCAATGCGCGGGCGCGATGCTGGCGCTCGCGGGGATCAGCGGTTTTCTGATGTGCGCCAATAGCTGGGACGCGGTCAGCATCAGTATCCTGGGCGCGCTGGCGGCCGTTATTGGCGCGATTGCCTTCGCATACCGCCCGCCAAGGGATGCTCTGGTCCGTCTGGGATGGCTGGCGCTGGGCTTTGCGGCGGCGGTGATCATCGCACAGCTCACTTTCTGCAAAGGCTACATCACGCCTGTTTATTCCGCCCCCGTGTCCTTCGATCTGCTGGGCCGTCATTTCAGCATCGCCTGGCCGCTGGCATTGACGCCGCGCGAACTGCGAACCACGCTGGCGGATTTTCTGGCGCGATATGGTCTGATCCTGCTTCCATTGGTTCTTTCCACCGCGCCGCGGCTGTGGAAGGAATGGCTTTGCCTCGAAGCGCCGAAGCGATGGTTCTGGGTTCTGGCGGCGGCGCTGGGTTGGCTCAGCGTCACGCTTTGGCTCGGCGTGGCCATGCCCGCTTTTGCGGCGCTGGGGGCGTGGTTGTTTTGGAAAGCGTGGGCCAGGCCGGGCGCCTCGCTGGAGGAAGTCTTCGCGGCCATGCTGGTGGCGGCAGGCGCCGTGCTGGCGATTGGATGCGAGCTGGTGTATCTGGATGATATTTTCGCCGAGGCCAACGCCCGCATCAATACCGTTTTCAAGATCCATTATTTCATCTGGACCGCCTGGACGCTGGCGGCGGTTTGGGCATGGACGCGTCTGTTCGAAAATGAGAAGCGCAAATGGCCGGCGGCATTGGCGCTGGGCGGCGTCGTGGCGCTGGCGCTGCTCTACCCCATCGCCGGATTGCACATCCGCTCCTTTGCGCGCCGCCTGGAAGTCCCCAACGGCCTCTCGATCATGCAGCAGCGCCAGTTCGAACTGGACGGCGTGCTGGCGGCCAGTTTGTGGGGATTGGATCGCGAAGAGATTGAGGCGATTGACTGGCTGCGAACACAAACACCGGGCCAAATCTTTGTCTGCGAGGCGGGCGGCGACGCCTATTCAAAAGCGGGACGCTTCGCCACCTTTGCGGGAACCTGCGCTCCATTGGCGTGGGATCAGCACGTGCGCGCCTGGCAGGGACCTGGCGTGGAGAATATGATCGTCTATCGCACGGAGATGCTGAAGGCGCTGTATTCCGGCGCGAATATTCCCTGGGCGCTCAAGGAATTGAAGCGCTTCAATTTTCGCTATCTTGTGGTGGGGGACCTGGAGCGCCAGACGTATGGCCCCTTGGGCGCGGAAACGCTGGCGCTCGAAGCGATTCCCATGTTCAAGCGCGGCGCCGTCGCCATTTACGCAATGGATGATCTGATGGACCGGTTCAAAGAAGTGAGCCCGGCGCCCGAACGCTAAGTACTCATATTCGTAAATACGATGACATAAAATCATCGCAAATACTCATGTAGGAAGAGAAGATTCATGCGGATAGGAGCGCATTGCTCTCGTCCCTTAGACAGGAATACGTCCCTGAATTTATGACTCAGATCACTAAGGGCGGGATCAAATGATCAATTGACTCTTCACCCCGCGAGAGGGTTAACATTGCCCTGCATATTGCAGGGGCATTAAAGGAAATATCTCCGTGAAATTTTTAGCCGTTATCGTGATCGCAGTAACGCTTCTGGGCGCGGCAGGTTTTGCGCAGCCATCCGGCGATCGTGAAACATCGTCTTCCGCTTCGGGCGCCAACCGGCCTGCGGCGCGCGAATTCGATATGCCATCCGGTCTTCGTCCCGCCGAAGAGTGGGAGGCGTTGTGGCCTTTCGCCATGTCGGATATGGCGGACCAGCTGGGCCTGACCGAAAAGCAGATGGCGCAGATCAAGGAAAAGGTCTATGAAACCCGCCGCAAGACCATTGACCTCAAAGCCAAGGCCGATCTGACGCGGCTGGATTTGGAATTGATGCTCACCAGCGATACCGTGCACGAAAAAGAGGCCTTCGCCCTGGTGGATAAAATCAAGGAAATCGAAAGCGAGATCGAAAAACTGCGCATCTCGCTGACGCTGGCCCAGAACGAGATTCTGACGCAATACCAGCGGCGACTCCTGAGCCGCCTGGTGGAAATCGAGCGCAAACGCCAAAACCAACGCCAGCAGCCCGCGCCCCCCGAACCCAAGTCTCCGCGCCGGCCATAGTGTCCTGACTCAGAATTACGATCACGTATTTTTGCCGAAGGTACGAAAGCAATGCGCTCAGAAGGGGCGCCAGCTTTTGGAGTAAGGTGGCTTGCCGCCTTCTTTTTGGCGATTCTATA
>JAPLSP010000098.1 GCA_026398575.1 Candidatus Sumerlaeota bacterium
AGAGGATCCTGTCCAGCAGCCAGCAATTCTTGGCCCACGAATTGTTCGGCCATGGCGCCTTGGTATATCTCGAGCAAATCCGTCTTTTCATATTCCACGTTCACCGGCATCCCGCTCAATGCCTGCATGATTCCAATATCTGAAACGAGGCTCTTGAAGCGTTTTTCAGATACCGAAGCCCCCAACGGCAAGCCCGCCGGATTGGCCGATGGGACGCGCCGCACAAGACGCGCCATGCTCAAGAGATCGAAGGCTTTCTTGATGGTGGGTATCGAAAAGTCTTCCGAAAGACTCGTGTATTTAACTCGTTGTCCTGCGCGACGCGCAGCTGCTTTTAGCACCTGGCTCAAGCATCGCCGATCGCACTGCGGGGTATATTTCGCGAAGTCATCATGGAAGCTTTGCAGTAAGTCATTCAGGACTGTCATTGACGCGAGCATACTGCCGGTTTGGATGTACGTCTGGATGCATAAAGGCATTCCTCCAATGAAGAAATACCGCTTTAGCTCGTCCATCAGGTGACTGTGTGTACTCTCAGAAAACTCGCGCGGGGGACTGAGCACAGCTTTCAAGGCCGGTTCGTTGCCGATCGCAAGGAGAAATTCCGGAAAACTCATAGGATACAGATCAAGGTATTGAACTCGCCCAACGGGAAACGACATTGATCCCATGGCGAATTCGAGCAAAGAACCGGCTGCAATAACGCGGAGGGAAGGCATCTCCTCAAAGAAATAACGCAAGGCAACTATTGCGCGCGGACAACCTTGAATCTCGTCCAGGAAAAGCAGATCATTTTCGGGGTCAATCTTCTCCTTAAGGTAGATTTCCAACTCAGCCAGGAGGCGGCGTGGCGTCAGGTCTTTTTCAAATACTTCGCGCGTCTCCTTGCGCTTTTCAAAATCCAGGACGTGCATACGGGATGGGAAATACTGTTTGGCGAACTCCATAACTGCCCAAGTTTTGCCAACTTGCCGCATACCGCGCAAAATCAGAGGCTTGCGCGTAAGGCTGGAGTTCCAGTTCGCTAATTTGTCAAGTATAAATCTTTTCATTCTACTTGCCTTGGCAATTTAGAAAAACAAGGCAATTATAATGGCTATCTTTTAGAAGTAAAGGGCAATTTCTATATTCAAGATTTAAAAATAAGGTGCAATTTCTAAAGCTGTCCTATCAAAATAGGGTGCAATTTCTAAAGTTATCCTTTCAAAATAGGGTACGATTTCTAAAGCAACCGTTTCAAAATAGCACCCTAATTTTGAAGCCGGTCTTTGATTTCGCATTAATCCTTGCACAATTCAAAGAAATAAAAGCGCCTACCTATGGAGCCTGCGCCTTGTTGGCATATCCAAGAGCAACTGCATCTCCTGCCGCTGAACATCCACCTTCTGAACAATGACCTCCAGCCGCTGCCCGATATGATACAGGTGTTTGGTTCTGCGTCCGCGCAGACACAGCGTCGCCGGATCGAAATCAAACAGGTCGCTGCTCAGATCGCGAACGTGCAGCAGTCCTTCGACCGGCCAGCGGCGCAACTCGATGAACAGGCCGAAGGGCGCCACGCCCGCGATATGTCCTTGGAAAGATTCTCCCACGTAGCGGCGCATGAAATCCAGCGTGCAGATGCGCGTGGCTTCGTTTTCGATGCCGGCGGCTTCGCGCTCCAGGTCCGAGCATTGCGCGCCCAGCGCCGGCAGCGCCTCCTCCCATTCGTGAATCCATTTCCCCGAAGGCTTGCCGTCCGGCGCCGCCAAAACCTTCTTTAACGCGCGATGCGTCAGCAGGTCCGGATAGCGGCGGATGGGCGAGGTGAAATGCGTATAGGCGCGGCTGGCCAGGCCGAAGTGGCCCGTGTTGCGGTGGTCATAGCGCGCCTCGGTCAGCGCGCGCAGGATCACGCGGTTGAAGATCGGCGCCGCCTCGAATCCCTCCGTGGCCTTCAAGGCCTCCTGTATCTGATAGCTCAGCCGCGCGCCGGATTTAAGCGAAATGCGGATGCCGCGCGCCGCCAGGACCACCGCCAGACGCGCGATGTCTTCGCGCAACGGCTGGTCATGAACGCGATAAAGAATGCCGACGCCGGCGTCGCGCATGAAGGCCGCGACCGATTCATTGGCGAGGATCATGCACTCTTCGATAATGCGGTGACTGTCGTAACGCGGCGCGCGATAGATGTTCTTCACTGCGCCGGCCTCGTCGAATTCCACTTCGGTTTCCGGCAGGTCAAGGTCGAGGGCGCCGCGCTCGAACCGCCGTTCGCGCAAAACGCGCATCAGGCGGAGCAGTTCCTGCAAATCCGGTTCGATCGCGCTCAAACGGCGCGCGCCGGGATCGTCATGGCCGTCATAAAAAGCCTGGAGTTCCTGATACGTGATCCGATAGCGCGAATGAATCACGCTGTTACAAAGGCGATGGCGCGTGACGTGGCCTAGTGGTGAAATTTCCATCTCCACCGTCATGGTCAGACGGTCGCGTTCGGGCTTGAGGCTGCACAAGCCTCCCGAGAGCGCCTCGGGCAGCATCGGGACAACACGGTCCACCGGATAGATGCTCGTCGAGCGGCGCATGGCCTCGGCGTCAAGAGCCGACCCGGGCTGGACGTAGTGCGCAACGTCGGCGATGTGGACGAAGAGCCGCCAGCCGCCTTTGCTCAGCGGCTCGACGGAAAGCGCGTCGTCAAAATCCTTCGCGCCCGGCGGGTCCACCGTGAACGCGACGCGCCCGCGAAAATCTTCGCGCCCGGCGATCTCGGAAGGCGAAGGATCCTCGGGCAGCCGCGCTGTTTCGCTTTTCACCGCCTCGGGGAAATCCATCTCGATGCCGCGATCGCGCAGGACGGCGAGGATGTCAATGCCGCGCGTCGCCTCGTCGCCCAGCACTTCGATGATCTCGCCCACCAGGTCATGAGGCGCGGGAGGGAACTCCAGAATGCGCGTGGTCACCCAGGCGCCATCGGGCAATTCGACAGCGTGCGGAGGATGGTCAATATGGACATTGCGCGAGAGGCGTTGATCGCGCGGGAAGACGATTCCGCCGCGCTTGCCAGAGCGCACAAAGCGCCCCACCACCTGTTTGATCCCGCGCTCCAAAACCTGAACCACCCGCCCTTCGGGGCGGCGCGGGTCGCTCTTGTCGAGCGTTCGCGCGGCGACCAGATCGCCATGCAGCGCATCGCCCATCATCCGCGGCGAGATATAGAGATCGGGTAGGAGCGGAATCGCCGTGCGCTTGCGGCCAATGTCCTCATCTTTCTCCTCTTCGTTTTCGGAGAGGGGGCGCAGGGGGTAAGGTTTTAGGGGTGCGCTTTGATTTTTCTCTTCCCGCTGGAAATCCTCGTCAGGTTCTTTTTCAATCTGAGTCCGGGATTCCTTCGCCGACTCGCGCCGGACGAAACCAAAGCCACGCTCATGCACGCTCAATCGTCCGATAATTTCCCCCGCTGCGCGAAAATCTTCGAGACGCCGCTGCCGTCCGGAAACCGCCAGCCTCTTTCCGGATTCAAGCCCGCGCGGCCGATCCTTGGCGTCCTGCTTCGATGGATACTTGGTCGAGTCTTTTGTGGACCGCGTCTGTCGGCCATATATTTCCGAAGGCGAAGGCCCGCCGCCGCCGCCGGTTTGCTGCGCGCCGCGAGACGCCAGCGTATAGCGCTTGTCATGCGTCAGAATAATGCGTCCCTCGTGGCGCAGATCATTCAACATCTTCAGCAGCTCGGAACGCCCATGCTTGCCGACGGCAGCCTGCTGAATGATTTGGGACAAACGGAAAGCGGTTCCCGGATGAGATTGGAAAACGTCCAGAATCTGATCTCGGGTGGGTTTCATGTTTATGCTGATTCTGGTCGGCAGATCTTTTTCATCATAAATTCAGAGCATGACCAAAGCCGGGCGCGGCTTGGCAGAGCGCAAGTTGGAATGCGGGAACAACGCTAAAACGACATCGCCGCGTTTACAGGTGGGGGGCTTGATAGTTGTCATAAGCGCTCATTTCCGGGCTGTCCCAATCTTCGGCGAAAGCGGACAAGTGGTCGCGCAGTTCGGCAGCCTCTTCCTCGTTGATTCCTCGCGCTCTCAGATCAATTGTATTTTTTTCATGCGACTCAGTCAAGCATGTAACAAGCACCGGCGCTTCCTCGTTCCAATCCTGAGGCGCTTCGATCAGCTCGACCTTGCCATGACGATAGATTCCTTCGACAGTAGCCAACATGATTTCTAAAACCTCCTTGCTCAAAATCATCACGTCCGCTGCAGAAGCTGTTCGCGGCTGAGCGTTGTTTGTGACCGCCGCTGAGCGATCAGTTTCCAAAATTGGTCGCTCTGTCCTAAGCGAATCTGCTCTTCATCCAAATCCATCATGCCAACAAGCAATGCGACTGGTTTGCCATCGTGAGTAAGGATGACGCGATCATGCTGGGCGTCGGACACGCATGCGCCTAGTGTTGTATGCTCGATATCCATCGTTTTCATGATATTTCACCTATGAACGTAGCGACTTCCCTAATGGCAGGCTTAATGCATTCGTGCAATCATTGCTTGGGTAGGAGTGCTTTAGACGGCAATCTCTAGCCCGCTCTTGGCGCGAGCAGTCAGGCGATTGAGACGGGAAAGCCAATCGCTGGCGTCCAGAACTTCCAGCAAGACCGGGTGATTGTCCTTGGTGAAGTGGACAATCACACCTTCCGTCTCTTCGGCGTAATCAATCTGGCCTTGGCTCAGGCGAAGCATCAGCACATCATCTTCACGATTATATTGAGCTTTCATCATTGCTTCTCCGCCGGGATAGCCGGCGCTTGAGCCAGCTCCTGAGACTGAGACTGAGCCTGGGCAGGCGGCGTCTTCGCGCGCGATTTATAGCGTTTCTCCAGCTCCTCCAGCTTCTTCCTGCCCGGCGCGCCCAGCAGTTCGATCACGCGGCGCATCCGTTCGCGGCTCAGGTCTTTGCCCAGGATGCTCATGGACTCATACAGCGGCGTGCCGACTTTGCTGCCCATGACCGCGCGGAAGAGGATGCCCGTCGCGTCGCGCATCTTCCAGTCCATGAACGCGGCCACTTCCTTGATGGCCGCCTCGACGCCCGCCGGCGACCAGTCATCCTTGTCCTCGAATTCCCAGAGCAGGCATTGCAGCGCGTTCGTCACGTCTTCGGGCGCGCGCCCTTTTGGGATGATGTCCTGCGTGTCCACCTCCACCTGCCGCTGCCAGAAAAATTTGCACTGGCTCATCATGTCGCCCAGCGTTTCGATGCGCTCATGGACGAGCGGCATGATCTGGCCGAGGAAGTCGTCGTTGAAGCGCCACTGCTTGAAGCGTTCGAGCAGCGCTGCGGGCGTATGCTTTTCGCGCAGATACCGCCCGTTGAGCCACGTCAGTTTTTGCGTATCGAAGACCGATCCGCCCAGACTGATATTCTTGATGTCGAAGTCCGAGATCATCTCGTCGAGCGAGAACATCTCGTCCGTCATGTTTGGCCGCGAGTATCCGATCATCGCCAGATAATTCAGCATCGCTTCGGGCAGAAATCCGGCGTCGCGATAATAAAACACCGACGTCGGGTTCTTGCGCTTCGACATCTTCGTGCGGTCCGGATTCAGCAACAGCGGAATGTGCGTCCAAACCGGCGGTGTCCAGCCGAAACATTGGTAGAGATAAATATGCTTCGGCGTCGAGGGCATCCAGTCCTCGCCGCGGATGACGTGCGTGATACCCATCAGATGGTCATCCACGACGTTGGCTAGGTGATACGTGGGCAGCCCGTCGGACTTGAGCAGCACCTGATCGTCAATCTGCTTGTAATCATATTTGATGTCGCCGAAGAGCGCGTCCTTGATCTCGCAGTCGCCCTGATCGGGCACCGCGAGACGCCAGACGTGCGGTTCGCCCGCCGCGATGCGTTGTCGCGCATGTTCGGGGTCGAGGCGCCGGCAGCGGCCGTCATATCCGGGCGGCTCCTTGCGCAGGCGCTGCTCATGCCGGATTTTTTCGAGCGTCTCGGGCGTGCAGAAGCAGGGATACACATGCCCCTTCTCGGCAAGCATCCGGCAATGCTCCTGATAAATCGCCGAGCGCTCCGACTGCCGGTAAGGCCCACACGGCCCGCCCACGTCCGGCCCTTCGTCATACTTGACGCCCAGCCAGCGCAGCCCCTGATAAATGCGCTCCTCATACTGCCGCCGCGAGCGCGCCTGATCGGTGTCCTCAATGCGCAAAATAAACTGCCCGCCATGCTTCTTGGCGAAACAATAATTGAACAAACTGATGTAAGCCGTGCCAACGTGAAGGTCGCCGGTGGGCGATGGAGCGATGCGAACGCGAATAGAGCTCATTGTGAAGACCGATCCCATCTGATTGTTTTTTGAATTTCCACGAAACCAACTAAGCCTATGCTCTATGATGCAGGCCTTCAAGGGCAATATCCGCGCGATGTTCTGTCAAAGAGCCTCTCCAGAATCGTTGCGGAGTTCTTTGCGCCTGAAACTTGCCCTTGTCGCGCTAGCTCATAAGTGCTAGAATATTTACCGAAAAATATAGGACAAGATGCTTTGTGGCGAGCTAGAATTTTACGCCTACAGATCGGGATGAAGATCATGAGCTATCTATCTTCAGACAAAGTACTTCAGATTGAGCCACTTAGGGTGGGTCAGTTATTATTGGATCCTGAAAATCCGCGATTGGAATCCGTCTCTAAATCCACAGATCAAGATGAGCTTATCAAAGCGATGTGGCGCGAGATGGCCGTTGATGAAGTAGCGCTGTCTATCGCCGAAAATGGCTTCTTTGAAGAGGAGCCTCTATTTGCGATACCTGCACCCGAAGAGAATGACAAATATATTGTTGTTGAAGGGAATCGCCGGCTTACAGCTGTAAAATTGTTGCTGGATGATAAGCTTCGCGAGAAAGTCAAAGCGACGGATTTGCCGCACATCAATGAGCGTGATAAAGAAAAACTCCGCAAGCTGCCTGTCTCTATTTACAAAAGGCGGGAGGATCTGTGGGCCTATTTTGGGTTTCGGCATGTGAACGGCCCAAAGGAATGGGATTCATTAAGCAAAGCTGCTTATATCGCCAAAGTAAGACGCGAATATAAAAAAAGTCTTGAGGAGATTACAAGGGTCATTGGGGATCAACATAGTACCGTCAAACGCATCTATCGCGGCTATGTGCTGCTCGAACAAGCTGAGCAAATGACAAAGTTTCAGCGCGAGGATCTATATCGAAATCGCTTCTATTTTTCACATTTGTATACTGCTGCAGACTATCCGGAGATACAGAATTTCCTGGGAACAGATCCAGCAAAATCCCTGAATGAAAAACCGATTGAGAAAAAATACCTTCCTCAGCTCGAAGAATTAATGATCTGGCTATTTGGAAGCAAAGAACGCGATATAGAGCCCGTTATCCAAACCCAAGCTCCAGATTTGTCTTATCTTCGCGCAGTCATTGGAAACAAACATGCTTTATCAGCGTTACGATCAGGAATCACACTGCCTCGCGCCTATGCCATCAGCCTTGGCGACAATCGCCGGTTTGAAGACGCGCTGATTCAAGCCAAGGATGCATTGCAGGAAGCGAAGGGAACTGTGACCACGGGATACAAGGGAAGCCGTGATCTGCTGGAGCAAATGGAATCAATTGAAGCTCTGACCAATAGTCTCCTCGGAGAAATGCGCAATATCGCCAAACTGAAAAAGTGATAAATCATGGCCGCTATCGAATTTCCTAAGTCGCCGTTTCGCGTTGAAGAGCTAGCGGATTGGCTAGAGCTTTCCGCCTTGTCAGCATCGAATCGGAGCGCCAGTGCAGGTAATTTGGAGCGTGAGCTTAATCGGCTTAGCTGCGCAAATCCTGATGAGCGTTTGGGAAATGTTTTTACCGAGATTGAGCGGCGAGAGAAAGCAACGGGAAATGAAGCGTACCCATTTGAGAGAAAGAATAGCTACATAGAGCTCAGAGGCGAACCGAAAAAATACCCAGCGTATGTATTCTGCTTAGCGCTTTCATATTATCAATGGAAACAGAGAAAAGGCGCTCTGCAGAATCCATGGTTGCTCTTCGAGGAGTTAGCATGCTGCTCCGCGAAAAGCTATGTAGGGGGAGAGGCGGTTGTCTTTGGAACAAGCAGCCGAATGGGAAGGACCTCGGCTAAGCGGTTTGAAGACAAAATTAAAGGCCTTGCAAAGGAACTTGCAGAGGGTGAAGGATTCAAGAAGCAGAGATTGCTTGCGACCAAGGACAGCAAGTTGGATTTAGTGGCCTGGAAGAAATTCCTGGATGGACGCCCAAGTCAGATCATAATATTTGGCCAATGCGCCGCTGGATTCAATTGGACTGACAAATTATCGGAACTCGATCCGGATGCGTTTTGGGAGCAATGGATGATAGCTGGCAAGGTGAGCACGCTTCTGCGCTCAGTATTCATACCTCATCGCCTATATGATGAAGACAGGTGGATAATGCAGGCACGTCGTGCTCGGTTGTTGTTCGATCGTTGTCGCATAGTCTCATTTGCGCATCATGAAACCTCTTCTGGTCGCTTTGCTGATCGGTTGCTGGACTGCTGCAGGATCGAGTGGGAATTACCTGTGTAGCCTGCTTACGTTAATCTTTGCTTAAGATTTCAATGAAGACACAAAACGGAGTATAGGACAGCAGGAAAGGGGTGATGCCATTTGCCGGACGATTTGCCGTATGAAAAACGAGTAGCTCTGCATGCCATTTGCCCCTACTTCGCAATGTTCCCTGAAGGATTTGTAAAGGAGCAGGTGGAAAAGCATACGCGCAAGAATGACTGGGTTTTCGATCCATTTTGCGGCCGGGGAACGACAATTCTTGAGTCGCTCATTTTGGGCCGCAATGCTGCAGGTTCGGATATTAACCCAGTAGCATTTTGCATCTCTAGAGCCAAGGCAGAGCGACCGTCTATTGATGAGGTTATAGAGCGAATTAGCGAGCTGGAGTTGCGCTATAAGCAAGTGGGTCCATGCATTTGGGAGGAGCAGCGTTTGGATCTCCCACCATTTTTTCGTCGAGCCTTTTATTCAACGACATTGCGCGAACTGCTTTTTTTGCGGTCTTCGTTGGATTGGCGCCATGATAAGATCGAGCGATTTATCGCGGCGTTGATTATCGGCTCACTTCATGGCGAGATGGACCGATCAAAGGCTTATTTCAGTAATCAAATGCCCCGTACTATCTGCCTTAAACCAGAGTACTCCCTACGATATTGGAAGAGGCATAAGCTCTTTCCTAAAAAGCGCCGAGTATTTGAAATGCTATGCGCCAAAGCGGAGTACCGCCTTAATGGCTTGACGACATGCTCTGAAGGCAAAGTGGAACTGATGGACGCACGAAAATCATCTGATTGTTTTGCTGATCTAAGAGAGAAAGTTTCTCTCGTCATAACCTCTCCGCCCTATATAGGAGTTACTCGTTATGAAGAAGACCAGTGGCTTCGGCTCTGGTTCTTGGGAGGCGAACCTCGTCCCACCTATGGAAGAATCTCCAAAGATGACCGGCATGAAAAAGAGGACAAGTATTGGACATTCTTGCAGGAATCTTGGGCAGGGATTGCTCCGCTCGTAAAAAAAACTGCCAAGATGGTCATTCGAATTGGAGCGATAGGGCTCGATGAAAGCGGGATTTCAACAGGGTTGATAGATTCGGTGAAAAGCGCCTTTCCTCATGCCCGGTTACTGACTGAACCTAAACGTTCTACGATTATTGGCCGCCAATCTCGCAGTTTCATTCCCAGTAGCAAAGGATGCATTTTTGAATTGGATTACGTTTTCACAGTTTAGAGATATCGAAATGCTTTGCGTTCTTTCTGAATCTGCCAAACGATGATAATCAGACTTGATGAGAATTGAATAGTGATGCCACGTTGCTGAAAGTATCACTAATCGTCGAATTTCTTGTATTCCGGATTCATCCGGTCCAACCAGCCGATGCGATAGGCTGTGTATTCGCCGAGGGTGAGCTTGCCCAGGTTATAGTCCACGCGATACATGATTTCATTCGGCCATAGCTTCTTCGCTTGATCTTTCCGGACGCTTTCCTTGTCAAACGGAAAATAGAGTTCGCCGGCGCCGAAGTTGTGGAGGATTTCGTGGACGTAGGACGCGGCGCATGTGGGATTGCCTTTGGCGTAACGCATGAACATGACGGATCGCTCCGCTTGATACGTCGCGCCGACGCCTTTATAAAAAGTAAGGTTATAGGAGGTTGCGGATTTGTTGACGTGGATGAGCGTCAATGCCTGATCGGCGGCGTAGATTTTCTTCAGGAATCGCATGAGATCGTTGGCGCTTTTTAGATTCTCTTCACTGCATGAATCGCTCAACCGCCGGGCCGCCTGCTGAATGACCGTCTCGGTCCACTTCGGGCTGGCCCACATGTCGGTTGGAATATTTCCCTCGTACCAGACCGTCACGGACGTCGCCGGGGCGAACCTGACGGCGATGTGATCGAGGCGCGCCTGATCGAGGATGAAATCCTGCGTGTCTTTCAGCCGCTTTTCGACCTCCGCTAAATCCTTGAGGGGCCAGGAAGACGCGGCGTCGCTGACATAGACGCTGAGAAGGCAGACCGTGCCGGAGAGAACCGCCGCGCTGCCGTCATTTCGGCGGGAGGCATGGTTGGATTTGGCGCCGCTCGTTGTGGTTTGCGTCTGGCTTGTTGTGGCGAGGCTCGCGGCAGCCGAAGTCGCTTCGGCCTGTCCGCGAACAGCTTGACCTGCTGGTTGGCGCCAATCCGATTCGTGTATGGCAAGCGATGATGAGGTTGTCTGCGAAACGGGCTCGGGGGCCCCGGCTTTGCGCGCGGGATGGCATCCCGAGAAAGCAGCACACAGAAAAATGATTCCCGCCGCCAATATCACCAGCGACGAAAACCATTGCGCGCGAATCTTTGCGGACGGGTTGTCAAGCATTCGGAAGGATCTTCCGCGCTGCCAGGTTGGGGATATGGCGGAGAGGGCGGGATTTGAACCCGCGTAGCCTTGCAGCTAACACGCTTTCCAAGCGTGCACCTTCAACCACTCGGTCACCTCTCCGTTTATCCGCCACATGTAGGTCCCGGACGCTGGACGGGACCATGCTGTTTGCCTAACTGCTTTGTCCCGTCCGGCGTCCGGGACCTACCTGCGGAAAAATAAAATATTAACTCCGATACGACTTCTGGCCTTGAATTCGCCGCAAGAGGTCAAGCATTTTACTGCAATACGAACGCGGCGCAAGCCTTTTTCTCGGGAGGCGAAGCGCGCGCGCGAATTTATAGCTGATTTCCTTGGCATCAAGGACAGCAAGGAAATTGCGAAATCATAATCTGAAAACCGAAAACCGAAAACCGAGAACCGTCCCTTATGACCATCGCCTTCGACGCACGCATGATTTCCTATTCCGGCATCGGGACGCAAATCCGCGGACTGCTGCGCGCGCTCCGAAAATTGCGCCATCCGCCGGAAATGACGTTGCTCGGCGATCTGAACGAAATCACGGCCTTCCGGATGCAGCGCGGCTTTCAGGTCGAGCGCTACGTGGCGCCGATCTACAGCGTCTGGAATCAGTATTGGTTTCCGCGGCGCTGGCCGGGGGCGCGGGCGCTGCACGTGCCGCACTATAACATCCCCTACCGCTACGAAGACCCGCTCATCGTCACGATCCACGACCTCATCCATCTGCTCTTCCCGTGGCAGCTGGGCTCGGCGCTCAAGATCGCTTACGCGCGCTATACCCATCGCCAGGTCGCCAAGCGCGCCGATATGATCCTTTGCGATTCGGAATTCACGCGCCGTACCGTCTTGGACCGCCTCAGCGTGCCGGAAGACCGCACGCGCCTCTTGCCAAACGCCGTGGACGAAAAATTCCAGCCGGCCGAAGACCTGGCCACGATCCGGGATTTCCGCCATCGCATGGGGCTTCCGAGCGAATACCTTCTGGCGGTCGGGATAGACAAGCCGCACAAGAACCACCTCTTCCTGTTGCGCGCCTTGAAGCCGCTGTGGCAAGACGGCAAGATCGAAACGCCGCTAATAATCGCCGGCTGCGGCAAAGGCAAGGGCGGCAAATTGCACGAGTCCATCGCGCGCACGGGCACGGACCAATGGGCGCGCATGTTGGACTGGATCGAGCTCGAGGATATGCCGCTGCTTTATCAAGGCGCTGCGCTCTACATCCAGCCCTCCACCTTCGAAGGCTTCGGCCTCCCCGTCCTCGAGGCGCAGCGCGTCGGGACGCCCGTCGCTTCTTCCGACGCCGCCAGCCTCCCGGAAGTCGGCGGCGAGGGCGCGATCTATTTCGATCCCTATGACGAAGAATCCTGCCGCTACGCCGTCACGCGCGCCCTCGGCGACAGCGAATTCCGTCAGCGTCTGGTTACGCAAGGCCACATCAACGAACAACGCTATTCCTGGACCGCCAGCGCCCAAATCCTCGCCGACACCTACCGCGAATTCTAGCCTATGTTCCGCAGATTACTCGTCCCTTAAAATTTGCGGGCAAATGAAATCCGCCGGGTCAGGCCAAAGCGCCACGCAAATCACCGCCCGGCACGCCGCCAGCGGCCGCCGCGCCTACCGGATATTCAGCGCTGAAATATGCCCATGCCAAATACTCTTCTCCTGCCGCGCATGCGCCGAAATGCGCTTTTGATCGGCAGGTCAACTTCTTTGAGGCGTTTGGGATAGGCAACGGTCATGGGCTTTTCACCTTTGTTTTTTTGCGGTATAGGCCTGGTCAGGGCGATTGGGCTCATTGAGATACTTGCGCAACAGCAGTCCTTCTTCGACCATGGGAGTCAGAAAGCGTTCTCGCAAGCTCGCGGGATATCGGTTCATCAGCTCGCCAAGATCAGCCGCCGTAAAATATCGCCCTTCGCACAGATCAAATATTATTTGCCGGGTTTGAGTTGGGGGCAGGCGCGTTCTTTGAAATGCAGGCGCGGCGATTGTCTTTAGATTTTTTAATTCTTTCTCTGGCAGATTATCTAGCTGATATGAGTAATCCACCAGCTCGTTTTGCGAGGAGTCTCCCTTATGCGTGGAGTCTCCCTTATGCGTGGAGTCTCCCTTATGCGTGGAGTCTCCCTTATGCGTGGAGTCCCCTTCGCAACATAAGTCCTTATTTAGTAGCCTTTTATCTGCACCATCTTTATGCGTGGAGTCCCCGTTATGTGTGGAGTCCTCCTTATGTGTGGAGTTCCCCTTATGTGTGGAGTCCCCCGCAGGAGATGATGCGCGCCCACCCGATGCTGACTTCTCTTCAGGCAAGCGATATGTTGTGCCTCGTTTTTGTCCCTGCTGGCGCAGAAAGCCTCTCATCGCAAGGCTCTGAAGAATCTTCGAAACGTCGGAGGAATGCTCTTCCGATATTTCGCGAAGCCGCTGATTGGAAACTCCGCCTTCAATATCCGCCGTCACTAGAGCCTGAACTTCCAGTTTATTCAGCGGCTTGAACTTGCCGCCAAACCGCGACTGAAACCGGCGCAGAGACTCCTGGGGTAGCAAACTAACCATCGGAAGGATCAGCTTGACCCGGTCCGGCTGAGTTCCCGGCTGAATGCTCGGAAAGCGCCAATGCTGGGATTTCCATCCCTGCCATATCTTGTCAATTCCCGATCCCGCCTTTTCCACTCCACCGATCATCAGGAACATGGTTTGCAGCGCTTTGTTGCGGCATTCACTCACGCCGCCGGCCAGCATCTGATCCACGGGCAGCAAGAGCGTACCTGGATTCGAGAGTTCAAAGCGGTCCCGGTATTTCTCGACAATGATCCCGCCTTGTCCGCGATAGTCAGCGTGGATCAAGGCATTGACCAAGGCTTCCCGAATCGCTTCGTGAACGATAGTGTCATCTTTCCGTCGGAGATTCCGCAGTTGGAAAGGAATCTTGAGGTCGGCGGTGAGGCGCTGAATCACCCTTTGAAAAAACTGGAAGAGATTCGCTGTCCATGTCCCGTCAATGGTCAGGCGGTCGGTCCATCGTACGTCCGGGTCATCGGATAGTTTTTCACGATAGTCGAGATGGAATCCGGGAACCGCTGCCGGATCGCGTATGGCGCTGTCTTTCCCAAACATCAACAATCCTGCGAGGGTGAGCCCTTCGCGCCCCGAAGCGCGCTCTTTGCGCCATCCACCGAGTTTTTCCAGGAATGATTTCACGTCATCGAGCAGCCAGGGATGCGCGGGAGAGCGGGCGGAAAAGCTCTGGCGATATTGCTTCAGACTTGTTTCGTCTAACTCATCGAGGCCGAAATGCTCCAGAATCCGGCTGTCGGCAGGCTCCTCCGCCTGATCCGCCAGCATGCGCCCCACTTCGTCGGCTGAGCAGTGAAAATCGCCCTCGTAGTTTCTGCGGTAAGTTCCCGTCAGGGGATTCTGGTCAATATAGACAGGCCGCTGCCGCCGGTTGGCTTGGGGAACATAGATGGCCAATACTTTCTTGCCCTCAATCTCGATCTCCTTGACGCTCTCATCTGTCAACAGATTGAGGCTAACCTTCCCACGATTATTGACTGTAGCCCCAAAGCTCTTTTTGATTTTCTCCAGATCATTCAGACCGCTGACAGCGCCGTCATCCTCGATGCCCAACACAATGCAGCCGCCTTCGGTATTGGCCATCGCGCTATAGGTTTCCCAGAGGCTGCCGGGAACTCCGCCTTTGGCAGACTTGAACTCCCAGTCCTTTGCCTCTCCCAAACTCAATGCTGAAAATATCTGCTCATTAATATCCATTATTGCCCCTCGCGCAAAATCTTGCCGGCGTCCACGTGATAATGCTCGATCTTAATCAAAGGCTCCCATCCGAGGCGGGCGGGGTCTTGAATGGGATGAAGATCGGGCTTTGCTACGCAGTTGAAGACGACATATAGCCAATGGCGATAACCACCAAGCAAATAAAAATCCCGAAGACAGCAGTTCACAGATCGCAATGGCTTTTGGGGCTTTTTAACGCAAAATAGACTGCGCTTCAAGGCACTTGACGAGGAGGGCGCGTTCGCGCTTGGACAGCTCGCCGGACCACAACGCGGTGATATCCATGGTGACTTGGACGTCGGGCCGGCGCTGCAGGAGTTGGATGATCCCGCGCAGATAGAGCTCGGTTTCATTGAGGTTCAAGCCGATATCCAGAAAATCGCGGGTAATGACAATGCGCGCGTTGACAAAGAAAGGCGGCCTGCCGTTTCCCGAGGCGGCCACGACCCATTCGGAAGCCGCGCGGCGCGTATAGGCCGAAACCCGCTCCTCGACCCCCAGCCGGGGATCGTCGCTGTTGATCAGGGTCTCTCCCGGCGACGGCGCCGCATAGATATCCGAGGTAAAAGTCAGCATGTTGGAGGTCTGCGCGGCGGAGGCCGTGGTCGTGGAGGCCAGGGGCGTTCGCGGCGCCGCCGCCTTCCAGAGGCTGGCAGGCTGGGCCACAAACGTTACAACGTCCGGGCCGATTTGAAGCAGCCGCCCATTGGCTTTCAATGCGGCGATGCTTTCATTCTTGAAAGTGGGAATCGGAATCAATCGCAGGCGCGCCGACGTCAGGAGGCGGTCGCGGCAAAGCAATTCGGCGCTGAGGCATTCGGCCCCAGCCCAGCGCGCCGGCTCGATCTCGACGGCGCGTTGCCAGTTGTCGCCCCCCGTGAAGACCACCGATTCCTCGCGCGCCGCGATCTCGACGCCCGCCGCGTTCAGCGAGCGAATCCGCAGCACGCAGTCCGGCAGATCGCCGGCGTATTTATACCAGGGCGACACAAAGTACGTGACGAAGAGCGATTTGCCGGCTTCGGCAAACAGCGGCGCATTGATAATATTCAGGCGCAGACTGCTTGTCGTCAGCGAGGCCTCGACCGATTTGAGGGCGATGGTTTCGACCTGCGGGACGCCGTCCGTTTCTTCGATGAGCACCTGGCGCAGCGTAGCCTGGCCGACCGCCGGCAGCGCGCCAAAAGCCGTCGGGCCCCATTTGACCGTCCCGCCATAGACCGAGAATCCGAGGCCCTCCAGCCGCACGCGCTTCTTCAGCTTCAGCTGCTCGCCCGTCACGATCATCCGCGCCCACTTACCCGGTTCGGGAAGCGGCCCGATGCGAAGCGCTCCGACGGAGGCCAGCGTGTTTTTGGGCGGTTCGCTGGTGCACCAGCAGGCCGCGCATATCTGCCCCTCGGACATGAAGTCCACACTGATGGCTTCCGGCGGATCGGCCGGATCGAGCCACACCATCTGGACCACGCGCGTTTGATGTGGATGGCAGGAGATCGAAGGGAAGCCGGTGATGGAATGCGTCGAGCGCGTGGTCGGGCTGTCGGCGTCGCTGCCGATATGGACTGCCCCAAAGCGGTCGTCTTTACGCCAGATCCATTCGCCATGGCGCTGATAATCGCGGCGCAGGCGCGAGCCGATCAGCACCATGGGATCGGCCCAGGGATAATCGTAAAACTCCGGTTTGGCCGCCGGATTGTCCATGTAGAGATAAAGCGTGGATTGCTGGCGCCGGCGCAGCGGCTCGAGCGCCAGAAGGCACGTCATATCGCCATGCGGCGCCCAATACAAGACTTTGACGGGAACCGTAGCGGCGTCGTCCTGCCCCGGCCCCGGCGGCAAAATCGCCCGGATGTCATAGGGGTCATCCAGCGAAGCCAATTGCGGGTGAAAAGTAACCAACCCCAGCTCGCCGCCGCTTTCCTCGCTCAGATCGTCGAACGTCACGCGATAGCGCTCGCGCCAGGCGTTGTTCCACCAGCGATCCGTCGCGGGCGCGCCGGCGTCCTGCGTTCGGGCGCGCGGCGGCGCCCAGAAAGACGCCGCGAACACACAAGCCATCCAGACCAACAAGCGGATACGAAACATAAACTCAAATTCCGAAGGGTGATTTAGCGCAATATAACTCGACCGCGCGCAAGAAAATCAGCAATGGCGCCAGGCCCTGCCGCCTTTCATTCATGCGCGCGCGGCTATCCTTTAGGATTTCACCCGGCCATTTCCATCGGAAAGTTGTCAGACCGCCCTGCGGCCGGGAATCGTTTTGGCTCGGGCGCCCCGCCGCGGAATCTGGAAAAAGGGACGCATGATCATGACCATCATCACGCCGGCGATCACATACGTCGCCAGGAGCAACAAGACAAACGCCAGCAAATCGGGCCTCCATTCGAACGGCACGAAATCGGCCAGCACCTGGCTGAGCGGATTATCCAACCACGCTGCGAGAACCAAGCATGCGCCAAGCGTCGGAAATAGAAGCACGCCTTTCAGATTTTTCCGGAATGCCCTGATCAATCCCGCCATCGCTGCGAGGCCCAGCAAGCCAATCACAACGGTGACCTTCCAGTTCGTGACGAAAGCCGGCTCGTTCGTATCCAGCTCGGTTTCCGCTCCCCGCACAACGCTTCCTCGCGGCAATAAAGGACCGGCGCCCTCGAGGACGTTCAATCGCAGGTAGCTCTGCGTCTTGCTCCCCGATTTCTCAGAGTGGATGAAGAAAACAGTCTTTTCTCTGATAAAAGACTGATACGGCTTTGCCACCTTGATGCTAACCTGGGTCGTTCCATCCGCCTGCTTGTCAACGCCGATGACCTGCCCGACGATCACGTTGCCGCAAACCACTTTGGCACGTGGTTCCAAGTTTTTCACATCTTGAAACACTGCCATGTAATCCGGCTGGCGGCTGCAGGCAGCCATCGCAACAAGGGATAAAACCAGCAATAAATTGCGCCGTCCAACCAACAAGTCCAAGCGTATCGCGGTATTCATACTCAAAGTTTCCATCTCCTTTTTATAGGCGCTAACGGCGATTTTGTCATCCATGATTTTTGTCATTACTTATACAATTGAGTGTATTTGTCGGATTTCGCATATTTGCGCAATTCCTCAATGCGAGAGTAAATAAAGGGATGATCCTGCGCCAAAGCTTGCATCAACAGAACCTTTTCCGAGAAGGCCGACAAATCCTTTTCGCGATTCTGAGCCATGTATTCCTCCACGTTCAGCTCGCCAAGGGACTGTCCAGCCATCCCGAGATTCAAGCGCACCAGCGCCCGCTCGGCTGCGCCTGGATTCTGGCAACAGATCAGCCCGGCCGCATCCGCGCTCATCTCCGCCTCGCGGAACCACTTGAAAATCGGAAGAAAGGGCAGAAATTTTGCTGAGTCGGGAAGGAACTCGGCTTTGCTTTGGACTTTCTCGACGATCAGCCGGACCAGCGTCGTCCAGCGAACATGATTCAGGGCGATGTGCCCCATCTCGTGACCGACCACGAACCGGATCTCATCCGGGTCCTCATAGCAGCGGATCAATCCCGCATGGATGACAAGAATGGGATCCTGAAAATTCGTGGTGAAGATATTGCAGCTGGGATCGTTGATCACATAGGCGCGCGGCGGCTTCTCCAGATGCATGATTTTCGCGCATTCCTGGATGATGGCGCCCCAATCCACCCTTGCGTTGCGGAATTGATTCTTGCGGATCTCGACGCCGTGGATGTTGAAGATGGCGGTATTGACATCGTCGAAATACGGCTTCAGCACCCGCGAATCCAGCCAGTCAATCGTGCCCCACCGGTCCGCCTTCTCCTGAAGCCATTCCAACTTCGCCAGCGTCTCGCGATCCAATGGCCGGGCATAATCCTCCGCCTTCAGCGCCTTTGGAATTTTTTTGGCGGGAGGCGATGGCCGCAATACAATGGGGACTTCCCTGACAATAGGCGGTTGCATCTGGGTGATCGCAACGGTGTACACGATCACCGCGACAATGAGGAACGCAAAGAAAATCCAAACGAGGCGGGCTGAAGGCATCTTCTCCATTGCAATGCGCCTCCCTTCGAAGAACAGGCCGAAATCGCCGCGCCGGGCGCCAGTCGGAGAACCGCGTGTCTCCCCCATGAAAACGCCCAAAGGCCAGCGCTTTTCATGGGGGAGACACACTGGAAAACCGAGTACTCCGACAGGCTCCCAGGCGCCCGTCGGAGAACCTGGCTTTCCGGCGGACGCCTGGCAAAGCCCAAGGACCGGGACCAGGCAAAATGTCCTGTCCTAGGATTTAGATGACCTCTTGGGATCATGTCCACAAAAATCGGCGTCGCAAATGAAAAGCGATTTCGAAGCTCGGGAAAAAATTGCATTAAACGAAAGCTCGATAGCGAATTGCGAAAAACGAAGCTTGACCTGCTCAGGATGAAAAAAATAGATTCTCCGTCCACGCAACTGCGCCAAGCGCGCGGCGACACGCAGGTCAAGGTTTGTTTCAAGGCTTTTTCAGCCGGCCTTCACCCGCGTCTCGCCCTGACGCCACCGTAGCTCAGTAGGTAGAGCACCTGCATGGTAAGCAGGAGGTCTCCGGTTCGATCCCGGGCGGTGGCTCCACAAAAGTACAAGCAAATAAAAGAATTGTTTCAGTTTTTGTTAACTAAGTGGGTAATTTCAAAAACCCATTCTTACCCGTTTTCATGCCCAAGATGGGCACGAATTGGGCACGCGCGTTTTTCCCTGCTTTTCCCTTTTCAGCAGATAAGAAAGCTCACTTAATAAGCGGCACGTAATTCTCCGACAGGCGCCCGGGAAGTTCAAACCAGAACGTTGCGCCGCCCTCGGGATTGTTCCGGGCGCCAGTCTTCCCACCTTGCATTTCGACAACTTTCCGGCAGATGGCAAGCCCCAGACCGGAACTTTTCTCGCCGCCAGTGGGCATGTTGCTGAGTTTCGCATATTTCACGAACAGCTTCTTCATATCTTCATCGGTGAGCCCCGGACCTGAATCCCTGACTTCTACCAAGACGCCGCGTTCTGTTTTCCGTGTGCAAACAGTGACCTGTTTCCCCTGCGGGCTGAATTTGATGGCGTTGCTTACGAAATTCTCCAACACTTGGTTGAGCCGGCTCTTGTCCGCGTTCACGAGGAGCGAGCCGCCCTCCAAGTCCAAGTGGGGCGTGATCCGCTTCTTTGCCGCGTAGCCGGCATTTCGCTCAAGCACGTCGCGCGCCAGTTCGTTTATATCCACCGTCTCCAGGGTCAGCTTGATCTGACCATCCTCCATCGCCTGAAAATCGAGAAAATCCTCGATGATCTTCTGCATGACCCGGCAGTGCCCGGCAATTTTTTCGGTCCAACCGCGCGTTTCCGCTGTCATCGCAGCGCCGGGCGGGGTCTGGGAGTCTATGAGGGACGCAAAACCGAGAATGCATGTGAGGGGGCTTTTCAGGTCGTGACTGGCAATTCTCAGGAACTCGTCTTTCTGTTCGCCCAATTTACGGAGTTGCTCGGAGTTCTCCTGCAAGATGCGATTCTGCGCCTCCAGCTCCGCCTGGCAGCGTTTAATGGTGTCCTGGGCTTCTTTCGTCTTCAGCAACGATGCCGTGCGCACCTGCAGTTCCGTCTTGTCAATGGGCTTGGCAATGAAATCGTTCACGCCGGCTTCCACAGCGCGCAGGCGCTCTTCTTTGCCCGAAAGGGCCGTGACCATGCAGATGGGAATATCGGAAACAGATGATTCGTTTCGAATGCGCCGCACCACTTCATATCCGTCTATCCCGGGCATCATCACGTCGAGCAGAACCAGGTCATGGGAAGGGTCGAGTTTTTCCAAAGCTGTGCAACCATCGGCGGCCATATCCACGTCATGCCCCAAGCTCGTGAGGAGCGCCTCGAGCAGTTCTCGATTCGACGCCTCATCATCAACGACCAACACACGTTTGCGCCGTTCCATCAGCCTATGCCTCTTCCTAATTCTGCCAGACCGCCCTCGCGTTCTCAAGCGGCGGCAAGCCGCCGCACTCCATATCGTATTCTTTCGTCGGTCGAAACGTCTGCAAGATTTGGAGGGGATGTTCATTCATCGGGTGCGTAAAGCTAATTCGTATCCTGTCCCCGTCATCCCTGTCCCCGTCATCCCGTCATCCGAATACGACAACCACCACCCATTCTATTGAAAGGCCCTGATAGCGAGAGCACTTCCATTTGTTTCCGCCGAATCTCTTCTTAAGGAAAGCCGCCCATTCAGCTTCAGTTAAGTGTTAGTCATTGACCGGAATGCTTGCGGCATGGGCGATATTGAAGTGCGTCTTGCAAAATGCGACGAGTTCACCATCCAGCCTCAAATCCGTGTCGGTACGTGCAACCAGCTTATCCAGATCGTCGGCGTCGGAGAGCGCCAGCATCTTTTTGCCTTGGGCTGCTAACTGTGCAGCTAGCTCGGTAGGACCGACGAACATCTCCACGCCAATCACGCGCCTTTTTCCGAACAACACGCTCAAAATGCTCATCTCGGGTTCTCAATGTTATAAGGAAATTTCGGTGACAGCCAACTTTTGCCGTCTACCCTCATGGGCCTTAACCGCTCAAATATTCGCCACTCTCGTCGCCTGATCGGACCACGGACCGGGTTGGCCGGCGCGCACGGCGCGCACGCGGACCCAGTATTGCTGGCCGCGCGTCAGGCCGGTGATTTCGTATTCGCTGCTGGTGGCGGTCGTGGATGTGATAAACAGGAGGCAATGGAGAGAGCAGAGAAAAAATTCCTCTCCGTTATCTCTGTTGTCTCCTGTTCCCTCCTGTTCATGATTTTGCGCGGTCGCGAAACCCGTCATTGGTTTGCTCCAGGCAGAATCAGCCGACTGATGCCGTCGGTCACTTTCATCTCGTGAAAATTGATCAACAAGCCGATGGGCACGTCGAGTAGTTTCATGTAACTCAAAAGCTGGGCCTTGTGGATGGGAAGAATTTTCTCAACGGCCTTGGCTTCCACCAGTACACAGCCTTCGACCAGCACGTCGAACCGAAGCGGCTCTTCGCGCGTGAAGCCTTTGTACTTGATCAGGATTATCTTCTGGCTGAGGCACGCGAGAGCTCTCAGCCCAAGTTCTTTCAGCAAACACCACTCATAAATGGATTCGATAAGCCCCGGACCCTTATCCCGATGGACCTCGATGGCCGCGGCGATAATATTCCCAGTCAGCCCATCCGCTTTTTGAAATAAAGGATGCATGGTGGATACGATAAACAGGAGGCAATGGAGAGAACAGAGAAAAAATTCTTCTCCTCCGTTATCTCTGTTGTCTCCTGTTCCCTCCTGTTCAGGATTTCGCGCGCATTAAACCACTCCGTCATTATTCAAATCCGGCAGAGAAAAACAAGCGAAATTCTTAAACAGGAGGCAACGGAGAGAACAGAGAAAAAATTCTTCTCCTCCGTTATCTCTGTTGTCTCCTGTTCCCTCCTGTTCAGGATTTCGCGCGCATTAAACCACTCCGTCATTATTCAAATCCGGCGGAGAAAAACAAGCAAAATTCTTAAACAGGAGGCAACGGAGTGAACAGAGAAACAATCCTTCTCCGTTATCTCTGTTGCCTCCTGTTCCATTCAAAGATTGCGACCCGTGTTCCGCCTCCTATGTTTTTTCCTTTTCCATGAATGCGGCGACCGTCTTGGCAAACAGGCGCGTATCAATCGGCTTGGCAATGTACCCACAGCAGCCGGCGGATTGGGCCCTGTCATCGTCTCCTAGCATTGCCGAGGCCGTAAGGGCTACGATGGGAATCCGGGCCGTTCTGGCATCCTGCTTGAGCCGTCTTGTCGCCTCCAGCCCATCCATGCCCGGAAGCCCTATATCCATGAGAATAATGTCGGGCTGTTGCGCGATGGCGATGGCGATTCCGTCCTCTGCCCTTTCGGCCTTCAAAACCTGGAAACCGGCTGCTTCCAGCAAATCCGTCGCCAGTTCCATGTTCATCAGGTTGTCTTCGATGAGCAGCACTTTTCGTTTGTTCATGTCGTCACCCCGAGATCCGTTGGGTTCTTGCGATCTTCGTAGATCAGTGGAAGCGTGAAGCGAAACGTGCTGCCTTTTCCTTCCCCCTCGCTCTCCACCCAGATGCGCCCACCGTGCAGTTCCACGAACTTGCGAGTAAGAGCCAGGCCCAGACCCGTGCCTTGATGCATCCGGTCATATCCGGAATCCAATTGCTCGAACTCCGTGAACAGGCGCGCCTGGTCTTCGAGTTTGATGCCGATGCCTGTGTCCGCCACGCTCACGCACAGATCGTCCCCAGCGCGTTCGGCGGTTATGGCGACCCGCCCTCCCGGCTCAGAGAATTTCACTGCATTGGAGAGCAGGTTGAACAGAATCTGTTTGAGCATCCGTTCGTCGGCCGAGACCGTCAGGTCGGCCGGGGTTTCCAGACTGAGCATAAGCCCGTGTTTGAGCGCGCGCTCTTTCACCAGAACCAATGCGTTGTCCAGCATCGGTCTCACCGGGAACGATCTTGCCTCCACGGTCATCTTGCCCGCCTCGACCTTGGAGATATCGAGGATGTCGTTGATCAGGCTCAGCAGGTGTTGTCCGGCTGTCAGCACGTTGTCCACATATCTCGTTTGCTTGTGGGTAAGCGGACCGAATGTTTGATCGTGAAGCACTTCCGAGAAACCGATGATGGAATTGAGCGGAGTCCGGAGTTCATGGCTCATATTGGCCAGAAACTCGCTCTTTGCCCGGCTGGCGGCCTCGACGGCCTGCTTGGCGGCGTGCAACGCCTTTTCAACCTGCTTGCGCTCGGTGATGTCTTCGATGGCAAGGAGAATGATCCGTTCTTTTCCCGACCCTCTTTGAATCTGCCGGGCATTCAAAAGCATGATGCGCTTGCCAATGGTGGAAAAATCGTGTTCCACTTCATAATTGTCGAAGGTTGCCTTTTGGGGCAGGATGGTTTCCAGCAGTTCCCGCAACTTGGGGATGTCCCACTGCTTGTTGCCCAGGTCATAGATCAGCTGTCCCACGGTCTCTTTGTGGTTTACCTTGAAGACTTCATAGAAGGAGCGGCTGGCGGTGACGACTCTCAGATCTTGATCCAGAGAGATCAGAGGTTCACGCACGGTGTTGATGATGCTCTCGGCGTATTCGAGAGACTCATCCGCTGATTTTTTAATGACCGCCAGTTCCTTTCGGGTCTTTTCCAGGCCGGCTTCAATTTCCTTGCGTTCGGTAATATCTTCTATGGCCAGAAGGATGATCCGTTCTTTTCCCGACCCCCGTTCAATTTGCCGGGCATTCAAAAGCATTACGCGCCGGCCGATAGTCGAGAAATTGTGCTCCACCTCATAATTATCAAAGGCTGCTTTTTTGGGCAGGATGTCTTCCAGCAATTCCCGCAGCTTGGGGATATTCCACTGTTTATTGCCCAAGTCATAAATAA
>JAPLSP010000536.1 GCA_026398575.1 Candidatus Sumerlaeota bacterium
TCTTATTTCTCATTTCTCATTTTACATTTTACATTGCTGTTTTTCATTTCTCATTTCTCATTTTACATTTTACATTGCTGTTTTTCATTTCTCATTTCTCATTTCTCATTTCTCATTTTACATTGATGTTTCTTTTTTTCATTTCTCATTTCTCATTTCTCATTTTGCATTTTACATTGATGTTTCTTTTTTCATTTCTCATTTTACATTTTACATTTTACATTATTATTCCTGGTTCGGCTATTTTGAGGGCCTATTGATATGCGTGGTATTCCGGCCGTGGCGATGAAGGAGATGCGGACTGTCTTGCGCAGCGGCAAGGCGTTCTTTGCGCTGGAGTTTATCCTGGTGGTGACCGCCTGCACGTTCGTCATTTATTGGATCGCCGAAGCGCCGGGCGTCGGAATTGCGGCGCGCGCCAACTTTTCGCGCCAGATGTTTAACGTCCTCAGCATCGCCCAGATGATCGCCCTGGGGCTCATCTCGCCGATCATGACCGCCACGGTGATCACCTCGGAGCGCGAAAACAAGACGCTGGATTTGCTGTATTGCACGCGGCTCACGCGCTTCGACCTTCTGGCCGGCAAGTGGGTCGCCGCGCTTTTCTTTCAAATCATCCTTCTCGTATGCCTGCTGCCGATCGCGGGTTTGAGTTTCCAGCTGGGCGGAATCGGGATGGAGGAATTTTTGTTCTCCGCGGTCATGACGGCGGGCGTGGTGCTGACCTATGGCATGATCGGGCTGGCGTGCTCGGTTCGCTTCCGCCGGACGACGCCGGCCTTGTTTGCCGCGCTGCTGATCGTGCTCTTCCTTGCGGTAGGCGTGCCTTTTATCATTATTATTATCTATGAATCAGGCATCTTCCATATCGCTCGCAGTTCCAGATCCATGGAGAACTCTCTGTTATTTTCGCTTTCGCCACTCACGACGTGGATTGTATATAGCCGTCAATATTTCAGCGGATCGCAGGGAGGCATTTCTTCAGGCGTTCAATTTTTTCATGCCCCAATCTTTTTCAAGCATTGCATCTGCCAAATGGTATTATTCCTTTTCTCAAGTTATCTTGCATGGAAAGGAATGAAGTACGCCGAACCGCGCAAGGTCATCACGGCGGGGAAAATCATTGACGATCAGGAACTGCTTCGCGAACGGCGCAGGCGATTCCCCTACTATCTGATTGATCCCCTGCGGCGCGCGGAAGAAATCAAGGACCATCAGAATGCGCTTTATATCAAGGAATTGCGCGTCGGGGGGCTGGTCAAGACCCGGGTTCTTCTTCGCCTGACGTATCTGGCAATGTTCCTTTCGATATTCGTCGGATTCGCCTGCATGACGACCGGTTCGAGGGAAAATTGGGCCAGGCAGGTCGCGGTCTGGACGCTCAGCATTCTGCTGCCCTTCATCCCGGTCGTCGCCGCCACGGGCATCAGCCGCGAGAAGGAGGAAGGCACGTTCGAGCTGCTTCAAACCACGCTCCTGACGCCCTGGCAGATCGTCTGGGGCAAGCTGCGTCTCGCCCTCCGTTTTCTCGGGGTGATATGCTTGAGCCTTTTGATCCTGCCCGTTGGCATCAATATCGTTGTATCGCTGATGGAGAACAGCTATAGTCGGGGCGGATTGATGTCCAGAGGGCGAATCCTGGAGGACTTATGGAGTTTGCTCCTGCATGCGCCGACCATCGCCTGCTTTGTGTTGGTCTATGCGTCGCTGAGTCTTTTCTTCTCATCGGTATTCAAGCGCAACATTGTCTCCATCATTGTCAGTTATCTCGGGATCTTGTTTCTCTTAGTCCTTCCCTTTGTGGTAGTGGGCATCCTTGAAATCACCCACATGCATGAGGCGACTCCAGACTTTCGATATACAGCCGCCATCACCGGGTTTGCCGGTCCTTTGATCTCGCCCTATTTCTATTTCTTCCCGCCCGACTACGGCCCATGGGGCGTGCATTCAATTTTCCCCATTCACGAAAGGAGCGCCCCAGGCGCCTGGCTGATCATCGTCATCATCCATACTGCCGTCCTGCTTTTCATTTCTTTCTGCGTCCTGAAAGCCGCCGCCTGGCGCGTGAGGAAATCGGTATTTCGCTAAAAGTTCCGCCACTTTCACTTTCCACGTTCACTTTCCACGCGCAGTTTCCACGTTCACTTTCCCGGTTGCCAAAGGGCAGCGGTTAGGCGCCAAATTCGCCGGCGGCGCGGTATTGCCGGTCGCTTTTTTTCGTCCTATTCGGCGTTTTGGCTGAAAGCAGGTAGATGAAAGCAAAGCATACCCAAACCAGAACAACCGCGCTGGCGCTCATGGCTTTGCTGCTGGCGCCACTGCCCGCGCTTCATGCAGACAACCCGCCCGCGCTCATCGAGCCGGCTGACCAGGCAGCGCTGACGATGAGCATTCCACATTTCCAATGGCAGCGGTTGCTCGACGCCAAACCGGAGGCCATGCCCTCGTACGACATCGAGATCGCCTCCGACAAGGAGTTCGCCAAGGTCGTGGACAAGGACCGCATCGCTGCCGTCATCGGCTGGTATGTGCCAGACAAGGAACTCGCGCCAGGCGCCTACTGGTGGCGGGTGGCGGGCGTGGATGCGCGGGGCGCGGCCGGTCCCTGGGCGGTGGCGCGGACATTTTCGGTGAAGAAGCCGGAGCGTGTCATCGAGATCAAGAATAACGCGACGTTCGCTGACATACAAAAGACCTTCGCCGAGGCGGCAGCTCGCGCGCCCGTCGTGGTGAAGTTCGAAAAGGGCGTCTATCGTCTGGACCCCGGCGCCGCGAGGCAGTTCATCGCATTCAAAGATGTCAACGACCTCACCATTGATGGAGGCGGGGCGACCATCGTCTTCACTCATCCCGTTGAATGGGTGGATCTGCGCAATTGCCGGCGGGTGTTGGTGAAGAACTTCATCCTGGACTTCGATCCGCCGGCGTACACCGCCGGACGCGTGGTGGCAGTAGATTCGAAGGCGGGCCGGATCGAGGCGGAGATTCTGCCTGGCCACGCGCTGCCGGATGCATGGCCGGTCTTCGACCGCGATCGCAAAGGCATGATCGTGACCGAGAGCGACGGCTTTGCCATGAAGCGGGACGTCCAACTGGTGGTGTCTCATGCCGGCTTTGAACGGCTGGAGGGACGGCGCTTCCGTTTCCGGTTTGAGAACGGCAAGACAGCCGCGCTGTTTTCTATCGGCGACATCTATGTGCTCGACCCGCGCTGGCTGGGCGAGGGCGGAGGCCATGGCCTGTTTGTGGCGGGAGGAGAGGACGTCGTTTTCTTCAATCTCACCATCCGCAGCGCGGCCAA
>JAPLSP010000026.1 GCA_026398575.1 Candidatus Sumerlaeota bacterium
CGGAGCGGCCTACCATCCGGCGCCAATCTGGATACAGCCCGCTTCTTATTGTTCAGATAATGGCTCTAGAGATTGAAGCGATAAGGCAGCAATTCTTCCAAAGACAAATTCAAGCGTTCGGGACCATCGCAGACAGAGATGATCAACATCTTGGGAGAAAATTCCGCCAGAACCTGCCGGCAGGCGCCGCAAGGGGGTTGCGGCTGTGGGGTGGGGGTGTAGATGACGAGCGCATCGAAATTTTTGCAGCCGCCGGCGATGGCGGCAAAGACAGCCGCGCGTTCGGCGCAGATGGTCAGGCCATAAGAGGCGTTTTCCACGTTGCAGCCGCTGTAGATAACGCCATCGCTGCCGAGCAGAGCGGCGCCAACACGGAAGCGCGAATAGGGTTCGTAGGCGCGCGCGGCGGCGGCGCGAGCCGATTGGATCAAGTTTTGCAGGAGGGCGTTATCCATGTAATTGCCGCAGCAATACTGAAGGCTGATCTACTGTCAGCTATTCTTTTCGCCGGCGCTGTCAGCGGGAGAAGCAGATTCCGAGAAAATGCAATGATCGAACTGATAGACATCGTCATTCAAAATGATCTGGCGTCCGGCGCGATCCAGGGC
The DNA here is from genome assembly GCA_026398575.1 of Candidatus Sumerlaeota bacterium. The sequence goes on from JAPLSP010000026.1 coordinate 609, forward strand.
GTTGACCACAATCGGCGCCCGCAGATTAGCCGTCATGCGGGCCGGATTTTCGTGAGGGATCGTGCAGATGACCATCGGGATCAGGTCTTCGGTTCCGGCCGCGTCCAATTGCTCGGCGGCTTCCGCGCCGATCCGCTCGGAATATTCCGGCACGATTTCCGAAGGGTCCATGACAACAAAAGCCAGGGACGGATTTTCAATGGATTGGAGCCACTTGAAAGGGGTTCCTTCGGCGTCGTGATCGAGCAGCACGTAACGGGACTCCTCGGGAAATCCAAGGATGCCCTCCCGGATGACGATGATCGTCTCATCCGGCACTTCGAGTTCTCCGAATCGCGTCGTGTGAAATCTCATACGTTGCCGCTCCCAGATTTGGATTCTGCGGAAGACCGCTGATCGCGCTCTATCCAGAGTTTTCGGACGCCGCCCAATGAGTCGGGCGTGCGGCGGGCGGCTTGTTCGTTGCGCTTCTGCACCGCCTGATAGACTTCTTCGCGATGCACGGTGATATGCCGGGGCGCTTCCACGCCGATGCGCGCCTGGCTGCCTTTGATTTCCAGCACGCGGACGACGATGTCCTGGCCGATATTGATGCTTTCACCCGATTTGCGCGTCAGGATCAGCATAATGCAAAACCCTCCCCTATCCGTTTGGCGCGGGCTTCAAATGCGTCTGGAAAGAATTATAGCCGATCTTTACTGGAGAAAGTCAAGCAGAGAGAGTTGGCCGATCTGGCCCGTGACGCTCAAGGCGGCTTTATAAGCCACTTCCTGGCGATTGTATTCGGTGGCGGCGTCAACCAGATCGGCGTCCTGGATCAGGGAGCGCTGCGACTGCATTTCGACGCTCTGCGCCTGGAGGCGCGTTTGCGCCGAGTCATAGCGGTTCATGCGCGCGCCGATAACGGCGCGTTCGTTGTTGATCTGATGCGAGGCTTGATCCAGCTGATTCAGCGCGGCGTCAATGGCCGTGGCGTCGTTGCTCCGCAGGGCGTCAATGGCGTTGTTGAGGGTGGTGAACAGGTTGACGCCCGCGGGCAGTCCCGCCCCCTGGAAAACGCGGTCTCCCGGCAGGCTGTATGCGACGCGCGACGATTGCTCGATCTCCACCTGCATCTCATTGCTGTTGCCATGATAGACGCCGGGGAGCGTTGTGGAGATGTTGAAGACGTCGCCGGCAGCAGGGGCGCCGGGATTGTTCGTGACCGTCACCAGCAGGCCGTCGAAAGAGATATTGCCGCCGGAAGCATAAGCATTGCCCGAGGAGATGGTCGCGCCCGTCGTGACATCGAGGACGTCATAGAGATTCGGAGCGGTGAATGCGATGCGATAGGCGTGTCCCGTCATGGCGGCCTCATTGGCCGCCTGCGCTGTGGCGGTGGCGCCGCCCGTGTTGCCGGCGCCGGCTGTTGACGTCACGGTCATCGGATCGAAGGGCTGTTGCGTGTCGGCGGTTCCCGCGAAGAGATAGCGCGAGCCGATCCGGGTATTGGCGATGGACAACAGCTGCTGGCGCAGCGAGACCATCTCGGCGGCGACGGCCTGGCGCGTGTCGCTCGAAGTGGTGGCGTTGTTGGCTTGCGACAGCATCAGCTCCTTGGCGCGCGACAGCAGTTCGTCGCATTGGGACAACTGGGCGTCAACGATCTTCGAATTCGATTCGACCAGCCCGATGTTGCGCACATATTGATTGACGCCGTTCAGCTGACGGGTGGTGAGCTGAATGACGCTGGCGCCCAGCGGATCGTCCGAAACGCGATTAACCCGCTTCTGGGTTGACATCACCTCCTGCGAATCCATCAAGCCTTTGGACACGCGCTGGAGATTGTTGCGGAAAGCCTCAAAGATGGCGTTGTTGGTGATGCGCATGGGGGGGTCTCCTGTTCCGAGTTCCGAGTTCACAGTTCCGAGTTCATAGTTCCGAGTTCATAGTACTAGTTTCATCGTTTCGAGTTTCGGGTTTCGTGCTTGGCGCCTTGAATTCGGGATTTGATTATAGATTGGCTTTGCGCGAAGAACCGCGCATATCCGATTGCTGTAAGTATCTGATAAAACCGCCGATTAGCTTGCTGACCTCCGATGCTAATGAATAAAGCTTTTGAAATTCATCTTCGGTAATATATCCGACATCCATCGCTATATATAGTTGGCTTTTTACTTCTCCAACCGATCCTTTTGACATAGCGAGAAAATTCAGGAATTCCTTATTGCCACCACGATCAAATCCTTCCGCAATATTGGACATGATGGAAACACTGGCTCTGCGAATTTGATCACGAAGGCCAAAATCTTTGGAGAAATTGCCTGATGCAGTAGCATGGTAGATATTTTTTGCCAATTCCCGTGCTTTTTTCCATCCTTCGATATCTTCAAAGCGCTCCAATCCACTCATTATTCATCCCCTTTCTGCTGTGATGACCCAATTTTAGAGATCTTAACTTGAATCTCAGACTTGAGAACTCAGACCTAAGAACTCGGAACCTGTAACTCGGAACTATGAACTATGAACTCGGAACTGAGTCTTATATCATGCTGATTACTGATTGAAGCAATTCATCCACGACGGTGATCACGCGCGAATTGGCTTGGAAGGCGCGTTGATACTGGATCATGAGCGTGGATTCTTCATCTAGCGAAACGCCGCTGGTTTGATCAATGTAGCTGTTGATCTGTTCGATGGCCAGGCTCTGAGAGTCCACATCCTGATTCGAGCCCTGGGTGGCGATGCCCAAGGCTGTCTGGTTTGCGCCGAGATACTGGGAAAACGTCTGGGCGCCATTGGCAAAAATGCCTAGATTCTGCAAGGCGGCCAGGGCCAGCGCGTTCCGGTTATCACCCGCGGCGCCGTCGGCGGAGGCCGCGATATTGTCAATATTGGCTTTGACGGCCGCGCTCAGGTCCAGCGCGCGCGCGGCCGTGGTGTAAGAGTTCACCGTAAAAGTGTCGCCGGCCGCGGGCGCTCCCGCTCCATTCGAAATGGTGACGCTCATGCCATTGAATACGATCGGCGTTCCGGATGTATAGGCGAATGGACCGGTGTTGGTCCCCGCCGTCAAGTCATAGATTTGATAGGCGCCGCCCGCGCCAAAGCGAATTTCGTAATCGTGAAACGTCAGCTGGGACTGGTCCGTCACGCTCGACGCCGTCACAGCGGCGGCGCCGGTATTGGCGGCCTTGCCGTGAACATAAACCGGCGTTTGGCCGAAAAAATCCACATTCTGGGATGGAACCGCCCCCTGCGTCCAGCCCTGGCGATGCTGTACGTTGAATGCAGTGGCCAGCCGGGCGGCAAACATGTCCAGCTGATTGATTTGAGTCTTGATGTCCCCGTCGCGGCTTGCGATCAAGCCGCCGAGCTGGCCTTGCGTGAGCCACTGAGTGATATCCACCGACGGACCGTTTGGGTAGGCTAATCCGATATCGGCCATGCCGTTATTGTCGGCGGCGCCATTGGCCGTCAGGGTAGCGGCCTGATCCCCCGAGACGAGATTCAATCCGTTGGGTAAAGCGATGGAATAAATGCCATCGCCTGAATTGACCGTCTGGATGGGGATCAACTGGGCCAATTGATTCGTCAGTTCGCCGCGCTGGTCAACCAGCTCATTGCACATCATGCCGGCGCTTTGATTGTGTGTGATGCGCTGATTGAGGTTTGCGATCTGGGCGGTGAGTTGATTGATCTGGACGACCATGTTGCGGACTTGGCCGTCGGCGCTTGATCGCAGGCTGTCCAGACGCTGATGGGTGCTGTTGATCTGCGCTTGCAGCGCGGCGGCGGATCCGCGCAGCGCCTCGCGCTCGGCGGCGCCGGAAGGATTGAGCGACAGGTCGTGAACGGCGTTGAAGAACTGATCCAACATCGCCATGGCCCCCGGGGTGTTGTTCTCGTCGAAGATGCTTTCCAGCTGCGTCAAGGTTTGATTGCGCTGCGAGGCGAATCCCAGGATGCTGCCCGCGACGGTTCTTTGCTGGTCTAGGAATTGGTTGCGCAGCCGCTGGATATCCGTCACGCTCGCGCCGGAGTACTGGAGCAGCGTTTGGATGACGGGACGCTGGCGCGAATAGCCCAGCGTGTTGGCATTGGCCATGTTCTGGCCTGCAATCTGCAAGGCGACGCGGTTGGTGAACAAGCCTTGGCTGGCCGCGTTGAGCGTTCCAAAGAGCGTGAGGGATGGGATCATGAGTGTGGGTTCCTTTCTGGAAGTGGGATCAGACCTGCTGGCGGACAACCAGTCCGCCGATGGAAGTCGCGGCGCGGGCCGGTGGGCGGCCATAGCCGGCGGCGGGCGCGATGCTGGCGCGCAATTGCCGCTGGAAAATTTCCATGGTTCCCTGGATCAGCCGCAGGGAGTTTTCGGCCAATTGCCGGTTGCGGTCGTTGAGAACCGAGGCGCGCTCGACCACGGCTTTCAGGCCGTCGCGCGCCTGGCATAAAGCCGATGCGAGCCGCGGGGGAGCGGTTTCGCAAAGGTCCGAGACCGTCAGTCCATCGGCTTTGCGCCCCAGGGAGCGCGCGAATTTGTCCGTCAACAGGAAACGCGATTCTTCGAGGGAACGAATCTGCAGGGCCAGCGTGTCTTTGCGCCGCGTGACGGCGATCACGCCTTCGGCGTCATTGGCCACTAGGCGCGCCGTCTCTTCGCCCAATATTTCTTCCAACGCGAGATATTGCTCGGCTTCGCGCGTGAGGATCGCGATCAATTGCGAATACAGTTGATCCATTGCCAGCGGCAAACGGATCGCGGCGCGCGATGAAAACAAAAAGGAAGGAAGAAGATGATGGCTTCGCGATCGTGATTCAGCGATGATCCGAAACGCAACAGGATGCAGATTGCCGGCGCTGGGGGTAATCAACCCGCGCCGCTTAGCGCTTTTTTGGGGTCAAGGCAGCCGATTCACGCAATGCTTCGTTGACGATCTCACGGGCCAAAGCCTGGCTGTCCACTTTGTATGCGCCGCTGTCAACGGCAAGCCGGATTTCGCTGACCCGTTCCACACGGACGTCAGGCACACCGCTCAACGCCGCTTTTGCTGACGAGATGAAATGCGTGGCGTCTGAAATATTCACGTCCACCGTTGGCGCAGCGGGCTCGACTTTGGGCGCCGCAACGCCCTGTTCTCCGGCCGGCGCCTTGCCGGTGGTTTTGGAGACGGGCGAAGCCCCGCCAACAGGTTTGCTCCGGGAGATTTTCATTTTTCGGCGCCTTTATCGCACATCATGAGAACCTTCTCTGATATTTATCGGATGCCTCATGCCAGACTTTAGCGCTCTTCCTTCATTTCGCGCCGCGAGTTTGCCCTCCTTTCTTTGCAGGATTTCCGGCTTCGCCCAATTGACGGACGATCGCGTCGCCCAGTCCCAGGCCGAAGCTCGAACTCAAATCATTGGACAGCTGCTGGTCCATCATATCCTGAAACATCTTTTCCCCCGAATTCTTCTTCATCAAGCCGCCTTCGGGGACGGTGTCGCGCATGGCTTTGAGCATTTGCTGGATCAGAAGGGTTTCAAATTGCTTGGCGGCCAGCTGGAGTTTCTCTTCCTTTGAAAGGCTGCTTGAACGCAACTGATCGGGAATGTCTATCGCCGCCAATCCATTCAGGCGCGCCTGCGGCTTGACCCCAAGACCGGCGCCGGTATTCGTCACCGAAACGCCCATATTTGATAATGAGCGCGGCATCATAATTGAAGGAATGCTTTTAATCGAATCAGCCATTGCCATTACCTATATTTTTTTGATTCTTTGGGGTGGACTGGGTGGACCTGGTGGACGAAGTGGACTGACAACCTGAACCCCGACCCCAAGCTTTAATGGACTGCAGGACGATAATTAAATCACGCGGGCTGACTCCCAGGGCGTTCAAGCCCGATACCAGTTCGGTGATCGTCACACTTTCGGGGATGATCACCATGTTTCTTTTTTCTTTTTCAGCTTGGATGGCTGTCGAGACGGTTTTTTCCGTCTTGCCTTGCGAAAAAGGCAGTGGCTGCGAAACGCTCTCCTCGGATGTGATGGTGATCGAAAGGTTGCCATGAGCGATCGCCACGGTCGAAACCCGCACGTTTTCTCCCATGATGATGGTTCCCGTCCGCTCATCCAGCACCACGCGGGCCGGCTGGTCCGGATTGACGGGAATTGTCTCGAGTTGCGCAATAAACTCCACCATGCGCCCCTGGTATTCCGCCGGCGTCAGCACACCAATAGTCCCAGCGTCAATGGGCTGCGCGATTTCGCCTTTCATGGTTTTATTGATCGCCTCGGCTACGCGCTGCGCCGTGACGAAATCCGGGTTATGCAGCGCGAATGAGATTTGCGACTTGGCGCTCAGGTCAATGGCGACTTCGCGCTCGATCAAGGCGCCACCCGGGATCTGCCCGACGGTCGGGTGATTCTCAACGATCGAAGTTCCGCCGGATTTGGCCTGGAAACCGCCGATCATCACGGCGCCCTGGGCTACGGCGTAAACCTTGCCATCGCCCGCTTTCAACGGCGTCATGATCAACTGCCCGCCTTGCAAGGTTTTGGCGTCGGCCACCGAAGCCACCGTCACGTCAATGCGCGAGCCGGGACGGGCGAAAGGCGGCAGCTTGGCCGTGACGATGACGGCGGCGATGTTTTCGGCCCGGATTTCCCCCGGCACCACGATGCCGTTGCGCTTCAGGAATGCAACCAGGCTCTGATAGCTGAATCCCGCGTTGATGCCGTCGCCGGTGCCGTGGAGACCGACCACAAGACCGTATCCGAGCAGCTGATTGTCGCGCACGCCGATCACGTGGGAAATATCCTTGAGCCGTATCGCCCAAGCGGGCGCTGCGGTCAGCGCCAATCCCAGCACTACTATCAGGAGCTTTGCCATCGTTCGCCTCATCGTCGCTCTGCCTTTCTGTTCAGGAAATCGCTTTCGGGTTCAAAACCTCTTGCCTCTCGTCTCCAGCCTCCAGCCTCCTTAGAAAGGCCACAAGCCGTAGAACAAACGGAATCCCCAGCCCGGCCGTGTGGACATCGTTACAGGACCGCGTCCGCTATAGAGAACGCGGGCATCGGCAATTTGTGATGAGAGGATCGTGTTGTCGTCGGCGATATCAACGGGGCGGATCAGCCCGCTAACGGTGACGACCTGATCGTCATTGTTGATCGTGATAACCGAGCTGCCGAAAATGCGCAAATTGCCGTCCGGGCGTTGCTCGATGACCTGGGCCGTCACGTTGGCCACCACCGACCCGGCAAGAGCCATCGAGGCGTCGGCCTTGAAACTCGCCGTGCTGTTGCTTTTGATCATGTGGGCCGGATCCACATTCTGAAGGCCGCCTTTTTGGGAAGTCGGGCTCAAGGCGTTGCTCCCGCCTTTGAGATACGATTCCAGGCCGAAGAAGTTGCTGACGCCGGCGTCTATATCCGATGCGCGGGTCATGTCGGTCTTCGAGGAGCGCGCGGCCTTGGAGTCTTCGAGAATCTTGACCGTCACCAGGTCGCCCGCGCCGCAGGCTTTGGCGTCGGCGAAAAGCGTGAAGCTGTCATTGCCGGACCAGAGCGATCCTTCCGTGACTTTCGGATGCATGAACGCCGTCGGGCGGACGACGGGCGGCGCCTCGACTTTGGACGAGAACCAGCTGGCGCATCCGGCGGCGTATAATGCCAGGATCGCAGGCGCCAGAAACCGATGGTATTTAGTGGTTTTCATTTTAGTCTTCTCTTTCTGCATGAGCATTCGCTATGATCTTCATGTTATCGTATTTTCGGATATAAGTACTAAGTCTGATTTCCCAACGTCTAGTTGCCCATCTACCGCATTGGGTGGTGCGCGTGACAGTTTTTTCCGACGCAAAAAATCGCGCGGCGCGCGTTGTGTTTCATCAGACCAACGAATAAGGACAAAGGAACTCCGAGTCGCTTGCAGGCGCCTTGAATTTCGGAGGGCAGGAAATTATGTTGGGGGCATATCCAGCCGAAGGAAAGACTGCTCAAACCGGGCAATCTTACCAGCCAAGTTCCTTCGCCCTTGTTCTTTGATCCGAGAAAATCCATTTTTTCCCATCCTGTTTTCGGTTTTCGGTTTTCAGCTTTCAGCAATTATGGAGCAAAAGGGGATCGTAGTTATGAACCGAAAACCGAAAACTGAAAACCGAAAACTAGTAAATAACCTCGACTCGTTGCGGTCCGACGACGCGCGCCATGGTTTCCCTGCCGGACGTCGGATTGATGACAGTGATAATGTCGCCTTCGCCGCCGGCGGTCTTGGCCACGCCTTTGGTTTGCAGATGCATACGCGGCGCGTTGACCGCCATGATCACCACGTCGTTGCGGTTGACCAGAATCTGGCTCTTGAGGCTGTCGCCGCGCAACACGTCGCCCAACTGGATCGCGCGGGCGCAGATTTTGCCGACGGCCTTGTCCGCGTCGCACAGGGCGCGGGTCGGGAGGCTCGATTGCGGCGCCCGGGCGATGCTGATGTGCCGGCGCTGAATGGTCTCGCCCACGTCCACCGCCGCCGCCGCGCGCACGACGGGAACCATCACGTCCACGAAAACCGACCCGCGCGTCCGCATCGCTTCCTTGCCGTCCACGTTCACGACGACGTCGAAAGGTTGGATGCCGACGATGGCGCCGCGCTGGCGCGGTTCGATCTTCACCTGCGAGGCGCCGGCCGGAATCTGCGAATCGGTGGGCAGGTTCCAGTCGCGCAGCACGAGATCGTCCGGATTCTGTCCCGAGGCGGCCTGCATGATCTTGGCTGCTTCGCGCATGACGTCTTCGCGCCGCAAGACCTGCGCTTCGCGCGATACGGACGCCTGCGGCGGAACCCACAAGTGCGTTTCCTCTTTGTTGAATCCCTCTTTGCGCAGGCAGGCCTCGATGATCGGCGCGGTCAGGCGCACGCTGCTGTTCAGGCGCGGCAAGAGACCCAGGTTGATCGCCGCCGCCTTGGCGCGCGCGGCCTCGTCAGCCCCCGAGATCGCCGCCACGTCCTTCAACAGCACGACGTCCCCCGGGACAATCGTCAACTCGCGCACGGCGATGGATAGTTTGGTGTTGGGCGAAGCCTGTTTTCCCGCCTGGCTGGCTTCGGCGCTTTTCCACCCGCCGGCCATTTCCGCCAGCGCGGACATCGTGGGAAGCGCGGACGCGACGCGCGTTTGAGCTTGAACCTTGGGCTCGGGACTGTCCGCCAATTGCGGCACATTCATCGCCGCCAATGAAACGGTCAACGTTTGCGAGCTGGCTGGAATCGGTTGCGCATTTGCCGCCGCCAGGCAGAAGCAAACTCCCACAAGACCCGCTCTCAAGTTTTTCATGGCAATGTTCCTCTTCCCAAGTTCACAGTTCACAGTTCCAAGTTCATGGTTCCGAGTTCATAGATCCGAGTTCTGGGTTCCTCTCCGCGTCTGACACGGACCGACACGGACCGACACGGACCGACACGGACTTCTCGCTAGCCCTCTCCGCGTCTCCGCGTCTCTCCTCTCCGCGTCTCCGCGTCTCCGCATCTCCGCGTCTCCCCTCTCCGCGTCTCCGCGTCTCCCCTCTCCCTGCCCCCTGCCCCCTGTCCTTACCGCTTGGCGTTATTCGCCGTCTGCAGCATCTCGTCGCTGGTCTGGATCGCCTTGGAGTTAACCTCATAAGCGCGCTGCGCCACGATCATATTGACCAATTCATCCACGACCGCAACGTTGGATAATTCCAGAAAACCTTGCGTGATTTCGCCGATGCCATTCTGGCCCGGGGTACCGATGGTCGGGCGGCCTGAAGAGGTGGATTCCCTGAACAGGTTGCGTCCCATGGCATTGAGCCCGGCGGGATTCGAAAAGCGCGCCAACTGGATATTGCCGATCGTCTGCGGCTGGTTATTGGCGATGATCGAGACCGTTCCGTCCATGCCGATATTGATTTGCTCGGCGTTTGTCGGGATGGTGATGTTGTCGCCGAGGGGATCGCCGTCGCTCGTCACCATGCGGCCCGTGCTGTCTTTTTTGAACGAACCGGCGCGCGTATAGGCCGTGTCGCCGTTGGCCAGCGTGACACGGAAAAAGCCGTCGTTATTGATCGCCAGGTCCAGCGGATTGCCCGTGTTGGCGAAGCTGCCGGGAGAGAAGAGTTTTTGCACCGCCGAAGGCTGCGATCCCAAGCCAATGCTGATGCCGGTGGGGACCTCGGTGCCCGTGGTGGCGCTGGCGCCGGCGGGACGGACCGATTGATAGAGCAAGTCCTGGAAATCGGCGCGGCCCATCTTGTAGCCGTTGGTGTTGACGTTCGCCAGATTGTGCGAGATGACGTCAATATTGATCTGCTGGGATTTCATCCCGCTGGCGGCGGTGTAAAGAGCGCGGATGGACATGGGTAATACTCCCTTGCATTTGGATTTTAGGGGTCAGGGGTCAGGGGTCAGGGGCCAGGGGCCAGGATTCCGAGATCGGCGCGTTGAAAACAATTATTTCAGATTTTCTATGGATTTTATCAATCCGTTCAACAACCGTCCCGTTTCCTGAGCGCATCTCCAAACCTCGAGGCCTTTGCTTCTATTGAGATAAGATAACCGAACCGCCAACTGTAATTGTGTTTCAACTTCCGCCAGTGATCCGCGCGCAATCGAAAGATGGTGGCGAAAATCCGCTGTATAAAGGCGCGCATGGCCTTCCGCGATATTCGAAGGGACGGACACTGATGCGCGCCGAATCTGATTTGTCAGGCCAAACTTTTCCTCGTCAGGGAATGCTTTCGTCGTTTGATAAACTAGAAGAGCCAAGTCCATCGCTTTCTGCCATGCCACCAAATCACGATAGGATCGGATTTTTTTGTTCGGCTCCTTCATGGCTTGTCTCCTTATTTCTTGGTGCGCAACAGCTTGCTGCCCTCTGAGAACCATACTGCAATTTATTTGAAATTCACTTTGCTCTCAGATTCGCTATCCATGTCTTTCCTAGCCCCTGACCCCTGACCCCTGCCCCCTGCCTTACCGTCATTGCGCCGCCACGGCCCCCAGCAGCTGGTTGTTCATATCTTCACTGGCATGGACCAGTTTTTGATAAGCTTCATACGCGCGCTGGGTTGCAATCATATCCACCAGCTCATCCACGATCTGCACATTGGACATCTCGACAAAACCCTGGTCCATCTGGACGTCGTTGTCTGCGAGCGGTTGAGGGGTTTTGGAGGGATCCTTGGCGCGGAACAGATTGGCGCCTTCTTTTTCCAAAGCCTGGGGGTTCGCAAAACGAACCACCTGGATCGCGCCCGTAGTCTTGCCTTTATCGTTGACGACGGCGCCGTTGGGCGTGATGGTGAAATTCGGAGTGTCAATCGTGATGCTTTTGCCGTTCCGATCGGCCACCGGGTTTCCGCTCTCTGTAACCAGTATGCCTTCTTTGGTCACGGCGAAATTCCCGGCGCGCGTGTATCGGTCGCCCTTGGGAGTCTTGACGACAAAGAATCCGTCGCCACACAGCATCACGTCCGTTTTGGCGCCGGTCTGGCGCGCCACGCCGGGCATAAAGTCTGTGGTGTTGTCGCAGATATTGGCGTATAGCGTCTGATAGAAAGAAGCCTGTGGAGGGTTGACCTTCAGATCGGCGGCCGAGCTTTGGCGCAACAGCTCATAATTTGGTCCGGCATTAACCATGTTCATGGCCACATGTTCGGATTTGAAGCCGGCGCTGCTGGCGTTTGCCAGGTTGTTGGCGATGACGGCCATGCGGCGCTCGGCCGCAATGGCTCCGGAAAGGCCCAAATAGACTTCCTGCATGGCTCGGTTTGCCTCCGCTCTGGAATTGCCCCCCAAGGGAAGGAACAAACACCGTGCCAATTGTCTGGATTGGCGCTTGAAACGAGCGAATTTATTTAGAACGCTGAATTTATGATCGTTAGGCGCCGGCAGCCATTGAAACAGGAGGGCGCCTGCCGCACTTCAAGGCTAGGAAAAGACTGCCGCCGTCAGGAAAAGGCTGCCCGGCGCCTGACGCCCTGCCATAAAAATGACGTTGAATTTATGAATCAATGAATTTTATTCAGTTTGCCCGATTCCGCGCTTGACGCCGCAACAGAAGTGTAAATAAACTCCCTGTCCTTTCGCGCGCGTCACAGGCAAAAGGCGTCTTGAATGCGGGGGTATAGCTCAGTTGGGAGAGCGCTTGACTGGCAGTCAAGAGGTCGGGGGTTCAACTCCCCCTACCTCCACCAAAAAAGACGAAGAAATACAAAGGAAATTAAGAGCCGCCCGGATCGCATGGTCCGGGCGGTTTTGCTTTAGGTCACACGTAGGTCACAGCGGAAAGGGAACTATGGAGTATAATCGCCGATTGCCGGGCTGTCAAGCCCATGCACAAGAATTCGCGTTAATGCGGGTTATGCGGCGGCCTGTTGCTGATACAGGTACTTCTGGAAACCCGAGAAAAATTTTCCTATCTCTTCCGGTCTTCCCAAGTCGGCCACGGCGTCGGCGATGGAGTTGTGGTACCTGAGTCGGAGAAGTGGGGTCAGTTTGCTCTGGTCGAGTTCTTCCACCCCGACGCTAACATAGTGCGACAGCACAAAGTCAAGGAAGGCCTGCTGCTTGCTGTCGTATTGTGCCATGATGATAATCTTGGCCAGTGCAGCGCGCTCCTCGCGAGTGAGCGGCGGAAGGGCATAGGCCACATAGGCAAGCACGTCGAAGATATCGCTCTTCTCGGCGTCTATGATCTTTTGCATCTCGGCCAGTTGCTCGCCGCCGAAGCCTCTCTCCGCCAGTCCTTCCAACAACTTCCTGCGCGTATCCGGCGCGCTCCACAAGGCCCGAAGCTCCTCTTCGTCATTGAAGAACTCCGGCAGATTTCCGAAAAGCGCTTCCATGAATTGCTGCGCGGACATTGGCGTCCCGTCAGGATGCCAGAAACTTGTCACGGTCATGTGCTGGATGGCGCGCTCCTTGCCGTCGGCAAGCTTCACCCTGACCTTTTTATTGCACTCACATGGACGCTTGCCGCACTTGGGGCACACGCATTCACAGGGGCGCTTGCCACACCTGGGACATGGACACTCGCATGGCCTCTTGCCACATTTGGGGCAGACACATTCACAAGGGCGCTTGCCGCACTTGGGACATGGACACTCACACGGGTGACAGCCACATTTCGGGCAGGTCTCCGGTTCGAGCGGTTCCCCGTCCCACTCCGGATCGCTGAAGTGATGATGCGCCTTCACGAAGTCATAAATCGTGAAGTAGTCCTTCCCATCGTAAAGCCGCGTGCCGCGCCCGATGATCTGCTTGAACTCGATGATGGAGTTGATCGGGCGCATCAGGATGATATTGCGGATGTTGCGCGCGTCCACGCCCGTGGCGAGTTTTTGCGACGTGGTTAGGATCGTCGGGATCGTCTTTTCGTTGTCCTGAAATTCCCGCAGATGCTGTTCACCCAGCGCGCCGTCGTTGGCCGTCACCCGATGGCAGTAGTTCGGGTCTCGGCTCGTCTTCATCTGGTTGATCAGGTCGCGCACCGCGAGCGCGTGATCCTGCGTGGCGCAAAACACCAGCGTCTTTTCCGCCTGGTTCATCATCCCCATGAACAACTGCACACGGTGCGCTTCGCGTTCCTTGATTTCAATGATGCGGTTGAAGTCGCTTTCCGTGTACCGTTTCCCTTTTTCGATTTCCCCCTCGAGCACGTCGTCATCCGGCGTAAACTCGTAATCATCGAGT
>JAPLSP010000443.1 GCA_026398575.1 Candidatus Sumerlaeota bacterium
ACGGCGCCGCCATTGCCGCCATTGCTCCAGTTCGAGAGGAACGTACAGGTGGTGACGGTCAGGTCCGCATAAGTTGAGAGGAGGGCGGCGCCATTGCCGGTCGAATATCCATTCTCGAATCCGAGTCCGTCAAAGCGAACCTGGCCGCTCGTGTTGACGGACAGCACGCGCCGGATGCCGCTGCCGCTGAGAGTGGTGGGATTGTCCGCCGCGAACGTCGCGATGCGATTGCCCGGAACGCCCGCTTCCGGCTCGGTTCCATCGAAGCCGCCGTAAATGGCCACGCCGGTGGTGATGGTGAGGTCGAATTCCATCGGATAGAGTCCCTCTTTGAGGAAGAGGCTTCCATTGCCCCAATAGCAGGCGTTGGCCACCGCCGCTGAAAAGGTTGTGGCGTTGGCCCAGGAGGAACCATCCGCCGCGCCCGAGGGTGTTGTGCTCACGAACCACTTGCGCTGTTCGGGCAGGACTTGAAAGATGGTAATGAAAGTGTTGGGCGTGCTGGTTGAGGTAAAGCCATCGGCGTCCGTTATCCGCGCGGTGAGGTTATGCGCGCCGCCGGCTATCGCGGGCAGCGTAACGTTCCATGCGCCTGCGGTGGGCGTGCCGGAAACGAGCGTGGCTTGCGCGACCGAAGTAGCGCCGTCAAAGATCGAGCAGTCAACCGTATTGAGCATTGAAGTGGTAGCCACGTCCACCGTCACGGGATTGCTCAAAAAGGAACCCGTAAGCGGGTTGAGCATCTGAACCGCCTGCGGGGGGCGCAACCGGGTGATGGTGATGGTCGTCACGTTTTTGACTGAACCGGCGGTGTCCGTTATCTGGGCGTTGATGTTGTGCGTGGCTACCGTGAGAGGAGGCAGTGTGGCGCGCCAAACGCCGTCGGTGGCCGGACCGGAGACAAGGGAAGCGCCGACAAGGGGGGTGGCGCCGTCGAAAATCTGGCAGGTGCTGACGCCCAGCGTCGAAGTGGCGGCCACGTCCACGGTGATGGTATCGGGATAATTGTAGGTGGTTCCCGACGGCGGGGCTGTGATCTGGCCCCACATGGCGGAAGCAACGTCCGCCCAGGAGGTCGAAATCTTGATCTCGTCCATGAAGTTGTTCTTGGGCGCCGAATTGGCCTGCAGCTTGAAGTTCAGCAAAAGGTAGTTGAGATGTAGGCTGCTGTCGAAATCATCGGAGATGATGGTCCACTGATTTGCGCCGGAACCCTCGCCGCCATTGATGTCTTGGGGCTTGGCGTGAACGATGTCTGTGGATTTGTAAACCTTCACATAAACTTTATCCATCGCCGGCGAGGCTTTCGCTGCGATCCACATCACGATAAAATAAGTGGTGTTCTGTGCGGCGCCATCGTAAATGGTGCGAGCCGGATTTATGAGGGCGCCTTGCAGAACCATGCTTCGGGTCGTATGGCCGACTTCAATGTTCACGGCCGCCGCGGCGGGGAAGCTTGTGTTATTCAGCGAAAGCCATCCGTTCAAGTTCGTATATGTCGCGTTGTTCGGAATGCTGTAAAGATAGCTGACGAAGTAGTCTGCGTCAATGCTCAAGTCTATGTCGAGTTTGGTGGTGTCTATCGGGCGTTGAATCGGCTTGCGCGCGTTATCGCTGGGCTGGCTGCCCAGCTTGATTCCGAGAGGCCCCAATGTGACATTGGCAGGATACGCCATTCCTGGTGAATAAGTCTGAGGATTGCCATTGGTGCCCGGATTGACTCTCCAACGATCGGTGAAGCCGGCGCCTGGACTTGGAGGCGTATCGGCAGTTTTAAACGTCTGCGGGTCCGCATATTCGAATGACTCCCAAACGGGAGCGACGCCTCGCGCATTCATTGAAATAACTAATAGGAATGCCGCCGCGAACAGGGAAAAACAAACGGTGCGAGTCATCTGGAATTACTCCCATCATTTTGGAAATTTTTCAGCATACTGCATATATGTTACTTCACTAGACCGCTGGATTTCAAGGACATTTCGCCCATGGAAAGACAGAATTGTCACTCGGGATATTTCCATCGAATCGAAATAACGTTGCTGCAACCAACATAATACATAAATAAAAAACATAAAAACCATTTTTAGCAACATTTTTAGTAATTTAACGGCATGATCATGATTTCAAGGTTGCACGCGAGCCGCATACCTGCAATCATCCAAACAGATAGTGTTCTGCGGCCTGGACGCTTTATCCTGGGAAGGCGCCGACTATGAGATACACCCCTGTAATTGCGGGTTTCTTTGAATTTTGCCTGCTCACTCTAATCCTCATAGCTATGTCCTCTGCATGGGCGCAGCCGCGGAGCGCGGCGACAGCCAAACCGGCGCCAAACATTGTGCTGATGCTTGCCGATGACCTTGGCTATGGAGACTTGGGCTGCTATGGCGCAAAGGATATCCGCACGCCGCGCATTGATCGCCTGGCGCGAGAGGGTGTGCGGTTCACGCAGTATTATTCCAACGGGCCGGAGTGCACCCCCACGCGCGCCGCGCTCTTGACCGGGCGCTATCAGCAGCGTGTCGGCGGCCTCGAGTGCGCCATTGGCACTGGAAACGTTGGCCGTTACGATGACGCCATTCGCTTGGCCGCCAATCACGAACTGGGATTGCCTGAGCCGGAGATGACGATCGCGCGATTGCTCAAGGACGCGGGCTTTGCCACGGCGATCACTGGGAAATGGCATCTTGGCTATGAAGACAAGTTCTCGCCGAACCGCCACGGCTTCGATCACGCTTTCTATGTCATTGGCGGCGGCATGGAATATTTCCATCACGTCGAGGACCCGCCCGGCTATGCGCCGGCGCTGCGGCTCAACGGCGCGCCCGTCGAGCGGCGTGGCTATGCGACCGATTTATTCGCGGATGAAGCCGTGCGATGGCTGCGCGAACACGCGGCGAAAGGCAGCGCAAAGCCATTCTTCCTCTACCTGCCGTTCACCGCGTCCAACACGCTCGTGTTTTTCCTGAGCGACAATGGCGGCACGATCAGCGCGCGTTCCAGTGGATTGCGCGGCATCAAGGGATCGGCTTTCGAGGGCGGCATTCGCGTGCCATGCATTGTGCGATGGCCGGGAGCGCTGCCCGTGAATGCAACCGTATCGTATCCGGCTCTCACGTTCGATCTGACCGCCTCGATCGCGCGCGCCGCCGGAGTGAACGCGCCCGCTAGCCGGCCTTTCGATGGCATGGATATTCTGCGTTGCATCGAGCGCAATGAAGCGCCGCCGGCGCGTGCGTTGTTTTGGCGCGGGCGGCGCGGCGAGGGAACCTGGCGCGCGGTCCGGGAAGGTTCGCTCAAACTTGTCACCCATACCCAAGGCGCCCGGCTCGAAGAATTTCTCTTTGACATGGATCGTGATCCTGGCGAAAGCTCGGACCTGTTGGCGCAGCGCCCCACCGACGCAGCCCGTCTTCGTCAACTGCTCGCTGCCTGGGAATTGGAAGTGAAGCCGCCACGTTGACCTAACTCATAATGTAAAATGAGAAATGAGAAATGTAAAATGACAATCCATCCCGGCAACAGCATTACGCAACCTTGCATCTTATGCCTGCCGCGCATGGTCTCATTTTCAATTTCTCATTTATCATTTTACATTTTACATTGAAAACAATGCCATAGAGTGAGGATTCGATCATGAAATATTTTTCTCTGCCCGCCTTTGCATTTGCTCTCTCGCTCGCGCCCGCCCAAGCCGTTGAACCGATGCCCGAAGGCTGGACGACCGGCGCGCCGCGCAAGGAAATTGAGCCGCGATTCAGCCATGACCCCAGCGGTGGCCGCGACGGCAAAGGCGCGTTCTTGATCGAGGCGGATGCGCGCGAAGGTCTCGCCGGATGGTGGACGAAAACCGTGCCTGTCAAAGGCGGCCACTGGTATCGCTTCGAAGCGTTTCGGCGCGTTACCCTTGTGGCGACGCCACGGCGCAGCGTTTTGGCGCGCGTGATCTGGCGCGACGTCAAGGGCAAACTCGCATTGCGCGATACGCCCGTGATCACCTCCTTCTATAATCCGGGCACTGGAAAAGACGCCGAGCCGGAATATCCGACCGACAAGGCCGCCGACGCGAAAGGATGGACGGAAGTCTCCGATACCTATCGCGCTCCGGCCAATGCCACGCGCGCCGTGCTGGAACTGCACTTCCGCTGGGCGACCGGCGGCAAAGTGGAATGGAGCCAGATTTCACTGACCGAGACGCCGCAACCGCCGGATCGCAAAGTGCGGCTGGCGACGGTGCACTTTTTGCCGAGGCAGGGCAAGACGCCGCAGGAAAAACCGGCGTTGTTCGCGCCCTTCATCGAGGAGGCTGCAAAAAAGAAAGCCGATCTCATAGTGTTGCCCGAAACGCTGACCTTCTACGGCACGGGCAAGAAGATGGAAGAATGCGCCGAGGCGATTCCCGGCCCTTCGACGGAATACTTCGGCTCACTCGCCAAGAAGCACAACCTTTACATCGTGGCGGGCTTGATCGAACGCGATGGTGGACTCATCTATAACACCGCCGCGCTCATCGGCCCTGACGGACTATTGCAGGGCAAGTATCGCAAGGTCTGTCTGCCGCGCAGCGAGATTGAGTCCGGCGTACAGCCCGGGCGCGAATATCCCGTGTTCAACACGCGCTTTGGCAAGGTGGGCATGATGGTCTGCTACGACGGATTCTTCCCCGAAGTGGCGCGCCAGCTGGCGGCCAACGGCGCCGAAGTGATCGCGTGGCCCGTGTGGGGCTGCAATCCGCTGCTCGGCGCAGCGCGCGCGTGCGAAAACCACGTCTATGTCATCAGCAGCACCTATACCGATGCGAAATTCGATTGGATGATCTCGGCCATTTACGACCACGAAGGCAAATCCATCGCGCAGGCCAAGGAGTGGGGGACCATCGCCGTCGCCGAGGTGGACCTGAACCAGCGCCTGCATTGGGCAAGTTTGGGCGACTTCAAAGCCGAGATTCCGCGCCATCGGCCCGAATGAGCATGATCGGCAATTCGAAAGCCGCCGGCATCATCGGACGCGTCAGACCCGTCGGACCAGTCAGACTTGCCGGCGCCGCTGGGAGCGCGGGCGTCCCCGCCCGCATCCGCGCAATAATGATCTAAAGCCGGCGGGCGAGGACGCCCGCGCTCCCAGGAGTCATTTTCCCGCAAAAAAGGGTTGCGGCGGCGGGGCTGGGCGCCCAGAATCTCAGCGTTTTTCTGACAATAATGATTTGCGCCGTGCGCGGGCGATAATGCAGAAGAAAATGAAATGCATATCGCCATGGCACGGCATCGTAACCGCTTGGGGAGAGATGTCCGAGTTGGCTTAAGGAGCGCGCCTCGAAAGCGCGTGTGCCCACACCAGGGTACCGTGGGTTCGAATCCCACTCTCTCCGCCATCCTCAAGTTCAATTTATTCAGTTCACCGCTGGTTCCAAAGGCGTCAAGGCAGGGACTCGTTTGTGGAGATTGCAGCGAGGTTTCGCTGCAAGCCTTCATAACCGCAGCGTTGGAGGGGGCTGTCTTTGAATCTGCGCAGAAACTCTTCCGGCGTAATCTTTTTCAGATCGCTTGCCAATGGATAAACCAAACCTTTACGCGGGCGAAATTCAGGACGGCTCGTGATGGGAGCATTGCGGTTCCACGGGCAGACGTCCTGGCATAGATCGCAGCCGAAGACATTGCGCCCGAGAGCGCGCCGCTTCGCTTCGTTGAATTCCCCTCGGTGCTCGATGGTCAGATACGACACGCAGCGCCGGCAGTCAATCATGCGCGGCTCGATGATTGCCTGGCCGGGACAGGCGTCCATGCAGCGGTGGCAGTCGCCGCAACGTTCCTCGATGGGCGCATCCGGCGGCAGGTCCAGGTTGACCAGCAGTTCGCCCAGGAAGAGATATGATCCCAGCCGCTCATGGATGAGGGCGCCGTTTTTCCCGATCCATCCCAATCCCGCCTGCGCGGCCAGGGCGCGTTCGGGCAGCGGCGCCGTATCCACGCACGCCCGCCATCGCAAGGGCGCCGGAGCGCAAAGCCGTTCCAGGCGCTTCGCCAAATCCCGCAGCATCCGTCGCACAACGTCGTGGTAATCGCCGCCCCACGCGTAGCGCGAAATCCAGACTCGCGGCTCGGACTCCGCCCGCGCGAATGCCTCGGACTCGATCTTCGCGAATGCCTCGGACTCGATCCTTGCGAATGCCTCGGTTGACTTGGGGGCGTCGGCGTTATAGTTGATCGCGCAGCATAAGATGGAGCGGACGCCTTCGAGAACAAGCGCCGGATTCCTCCGCGCCTCTTCGTTGCGCGCCATATAAGCCAGCGAGGCGTGACAGCCTTGCTCGAGCCATCTCCGGCGGCGGTGGGCGTCTTGCGCGTCGAGGCGCGGCGAAGCAATGCCGCACAAATCGAATCCCCCCTCGCGCGCCGCCGCTTTGACGTGATCAGCAGCCAAACTGGAAGGTTTATTGCTCAATCTCGTCCTTGCGGTCCTTGTTGTCCTTGCAGTCCTTGCGGTCCTTGCGGTTTATTTCCGCCATCGCAATATGAAATAGCCACTACAGCGCAATCACGTCGGCCAATCGCGAGCGAAGCCGCAAGATCGCTTTGGTGTGGATTTGCGACACGCGCGATTCCGTGATGTCGAGGACGGCTCCGATTTCTTTCATCGTCAGCTCTTCATGGTAGTAGAGCGATACGACCATTTTCTCTTTGTCGGGCAGGGCGTCAATC
>JAPLSP010000793.1 GCA_026398575.1 Candidatus Sumerlaeota bacterium
GCTTGGGGGATTTGAATGCATTAACGTCTGGCCGCTCTCGGATCGAGCGGCCTACTGCGCATCGCTAAAGGGTTACAAAAACGCCTGTAATCTCCGAAATGAATAAGACAGGAGACAGAAGCAAATGATTGGCAAACGCAACAAGACCATGCGGCGCTTGATGTTCATGACGGCCATGCTGCTTGCACCCTTTGCCGCCGGCGAAGGGCAGGCGATGGACTTTTGGACGGTGGACGCGAAGGGGAACGGCGTCGTCCATTCCGGCAACAGCACGGAGCCGGTCGTGCTGTGCATGCAGGGCCGCAAGGTGGTGATGCAAGTACAGGTGGACCGGACGGGGGGCTTCTCCTATAAGGCGCGCTTTTTCAATGTTGATCCGGATCTCACCAGAAAGGGCCGGGTCATGGCCGAGGCGGGGGCCGGCTCAAATCCCGCGCTGCGGGTGAACGGGCGGCCCCTGCGGCTCGACGTTCCTTCATCGGTGACTTTCGACGGCATGTTGACGATGGTTTATCCCGAAAGCGAGGGTATCGTGCCCGTCCGCACGGTTTATCCCTCGCTGCGAAGCGCGGTGGTTGTTGATGAATGGCGCCTGCGCAATGCCACCGACAAACCGCTGACGGTGGAAGTCTCCATGTCCGGCAAGATTACGTCGGCAACAGAAAGAACGCTGCTGGTATGGACCACGCAGGGGGCCGCGTCAACCGTCGTGGAATCCGGCGCCACCGTTTCGTTCACGAGTTGCCTGCGGGCCCAGCCAAAAGACGAGCCGGACGCGAACCACGCCGTTGATGTGGCGGCCGAGCATGCCGCAAGGCGCGCCCTGGCCGATGCGGCATGGCGCGGACCGGGCCGGTTGGAAACTCCCGAGCCGATGCTCGACGCGGCCTTCGCGCTGCAAAAACTGCACGTGCTGGAGACCCCGATCGAGACCTGCAAGGGCGTGATCACCCACAACGGCAGTCTCACCTATTCGCCGGGTATCTGGGCCAACGATCCGGTGGAGTATTCGAGCCCGCTGTTTTCATTCTTCGGCGATGCCGAATTGAATCGCGCCGCCATGAACATGTATCGCGTTTGGCTTGATCATTGCCGGCAAAACGGCATCGTGCCGTTTCCCGGATCCTTCGAGGGACCAAGCCTGAAATTGACGCAACGCGAACGTGGCGACGATGCGATGGTTCTCTACGGCCTGTCGAAATTCCTGCTCTTCCAGGGTGATCGCACGGCGGCGGAGGAAATGTGGCCGTTGATCGAGTTTGCCGCCGCCTCGGCGCTCAGCCACACCACGACCGACGGCATTGTCGCCTCGATGACCGATGAAATGGAAGGCCGCTACCCGACGGGCAAAGCAAACCTCAGCACGTCGGCGCTGGCCTACGGCGGCTATCGCTTCTCGGCGCAGCTGGCGCGGGCGTTGCGCAAACCCGCGGCCGACGATTTCGACCGGCGCGCCGCGGCCCTGCGCAAGGCCATCGAGTCATACTTTGGAGCGGAGATCGAGGGCTTCAAGACGTACCGCTACTACACCGGCAACACCACGCTGCGCGGTTGGATCTTGTTACCGCTGGCCATGGGCATTGACGAGCGGATGGACGGCACCGTGGCGGCGCTGCTGTCCGACAAGCTATGGCCTCACAGGAATGAAGGGGCGGATATCCTCGCCGAATCCACCCGTCCGACCGAGTGGGGGCGCGAAACGTATTATGCTTTGCGCGCTTTGTTCAAGGCCGGCCGCACCGGGGAGGCGCTCGACCTCACCCGGCGCGTGGTCAAGGCGCAGATTTTCGGCGCCAAGGGGCCGTATCCGGATGAGGACGCGATCGACATGTTGTGCCCAGGGTCGCTTTATCCGCGTGTGTTCACGGAAGGAATGTTCGGCATCGAGCCCACCGGCCTTGCTTCCTTCGAGTGCACGCCGTGGCTGCCCAAAGAGTGGCCGCGGATGGCCTTGCGCGACGTTCGCGCCTTCGGCCACGCGTGGAACCTGGTGGTCGAACGCGACGGCGCCCGGCAGAAAGTCACGGTGAGCGCAGGCGGCCAGGTGATTCTCACAGCGTTCGGCCCGGCCGGGAAAACCTATCAAGTCAGTTTTCAATAAGATATCACATAAAGTGCCTTTTTTTAGCGCATCCGGATAGATGGATAGCTGGTGGTAATACCCGCATTGGGATGCGCGCACAGATAGTTGAGGACGTCAGTGTCAAAGTCATAGCCGCCTTCCTTACGGCGGTTTGAGGTTATCCACCAAATGAAATTGGTTTTGGTGAGATTGGCCGAGGTGATCTGGTTGTCCGGAAAGACCTTGCCTGCCCGCTCCGGCATCAGGTCCTGCCATTCGACGCCCATCCAGCAAGGCCACTTGCCGGCATTGGCCAGGACGTGCGGGCGAAAATTCGAATTGTAATGGCCGCCGGCCATTGTGCCATCGAGATCAGGAAAGCCGAATCCGCCGCCGGCATCCAGAATGGCTTTTGCGAACTTGTCTTTCTCGGAGTCGGGACCGCCGAAAGCCCACCACGCGCCGAGCACGCCGCATGGAGTACGTGGGAATTGTTTGACCATCTCGGCGAGACGCTGCATGTTGGCTCTGGCCGTGGCCTCGTTGTATTGACCGACTTTGAGACTGGCCTCGTAGGGTATTTCGGCGGTGGTGACAAATGCCAGGCGCGGATCGGCGTCGTAGCGCTCGGCAAAAGCCTTCGTGAAGGTCAGATAGCGGTCCATGGTGCTGGGCATGTGAATGGTGGCGAATTGGACTCCGCTGCGTAGCTGCCGCCCGCTGGCTTGCTTGGCTCCCCGCTCACGCTGGCCTCCGTCATACGCAGGATTATTGAGCATGTCCTTCGGGCAGGCCTGTACCCCGCCCCAGCCCTGCCAGGAAAGACTAAAAGCGATCTTCTTGCCCTCGGGCAGCGCATTCAGAAGCGCATCTATCTTGTCCCAGGCGTAGCTTCCTTGAGTGTTTTCGATCTGCCCCCAGGTGACGTACATGAATAGGCCTTGGAACAGCTTACCATCCGCGCCCCGCAGCACCCGATAGGATTTGTTATCGGCCAAATAGGTGTCGGGCGAAAGCATCACATAATGCCCCGGAAACCACTTTTTTTCGCCGACGGAGAATTTGCCTTTCGCATCCGTTTCAGCCGCGAGCGACGGAAAGGCCAGCAAGAGTCCCATCAGCAGGGAAATGGGAACGAGGACGATACTTGCTTTTGGATGGATCATAGTCTATTGCGCCTCCTTCGAAATATTTTACAGATGTTCGCTGGTTCGCTTCATTTTTCTCGGCCGAGAAAGTTGCATCAGAAAATCTTTCATCTTTCCCCCGGGAACGGGCTCGCAAAATGCGATTTCCTATTTCATAAAGGCCTTGGTCGGCATCTTTGCGTCCAGACCTCCGGCCGGATCATTGGCCATCTCGGGCTTGGCCAATAGCGCCTTCACATTGTCAAAGCAATTCCGAGGGCTTGCGCTCCAGAACAGGTAATTGAGCTTTAATTTGTCCTGAGCCAGCTTGAGGTGCTCGCCAACGGGAATCGGCGCTTCGTCCTGCGGCGTGACCTTCACGCTTTTGCTATCCCCGCCACGGTCGAACGCGGCTGTGCGCATCTTATTGGCCACCGAATAATCCGGCGACTGCACCGCCGCGCCCAGCGGAACGACGCCTGACATTTTCGGATACAACCGGTATACGCCTTTTTCTGGATCGAAGTAGCTGTGCGGCCGAGGATAAACGTCCGGACCGCCCATGCCGACGCCGACCGATTTCATATAGTCGGTCAAATCCGGCAACAGACCGGGAGGGTAATTGACATACTGGATGACGACGGTGTTCGGAAAGGCGCGGCGCATCGCGGTCAGGCGCTGTTTGAGGGCTTCCAGGTAGATTTCGTCCGTGTAGCGCTCAACGCCTTGCTGAGGCGTCTTGGCCAGGCTCGCCGAGAGCGACGTTTCCGGAAGCACCACCGCCTCTACGGTCGGATCGCTATCGAACTCGCGGCCCAGGGCGGCAAAGAAGGCGTCCATACGTTCGCCGACCTTCTTGTTCCAAATCACGGGATCGAACGAGCCGGAACTGGCGAGATAAACGCCGCCGCCATACTGTGGCCCTTGGATGTAATCGGGCGTGAGGCGCCGGCCCTTGCCGAAAGCCTTGTATTGCGCTTGGATCACCAGTTGCTTGCCGTGCTTTTTCAGCAGGGCCACATCTTTTTTAATCGCGGAGAAATCATAGAACCCCTCTTTCGGTTCCAGGGCCGACCAGCCATAGCATTTCTGCACGCCCCGAAAGCGCTCCAGGATGTGTTCTTTGGGATTGATGTCGGCGGTGTTGATGAAAATGTAGTGACCAGGGCGCCATTTGACGGCTGGGGCGGCTTGGGCCGATTCCGCGCCGGCTGCAGGAACACAGGTCCAGAGGCAGAACAGCGCCGCCAGAAAACTCAAGTGACGCCTGCTGCTTCCATGTGTCTTCAAAACGAAGTTGCTCATCATCCATCTCTCCATAGTTGGTTTGACAAGGTTATGGCTCATTCTGTTGCTTCACCGAGGTTTTAGCGCCAAAGGAATCCATACGCTCATGGCGGAGCGCCCGCGATTGGACCAGGCGAAATAGGGGATCAACCGGAGTTCGAAAGGCCGCAGCCCGCCCTGGGTCAGGGGCCGATAGAGTTCCGTCCAAGGCGATTCGGAAAGGCACAGTCCTTGTCCTCGCAGCGTCGTGATCTTTGCGCCAAAGGCGTGAGCGCCACCGGCCAGGCCAGGCGTCGGCATGAACGTGGCATCGCTTGCCAGATGGACATCCGGCACGCTGATGCCGTCCGGCAGGTCCGGTGATTCCACACAATAGAGAATGGGGCCGCGCATCACGGCGACTTGATTGCGGGTTGCTTCAACACGAGGGTCGGCAGCGATGAGCTGGGCGCTAAATGGCAGCGACAATGTGATCGCATCGCCCGGTTGCCAGACTTGGGTGAGCGACAGGTATCCACGATCGGTCGGGGGGGTGGCCACGGCCTTCCCGTTTACCGTGACAGCCGCCTTTCCGGCCCAACCGGGCGCTCTCAGGCGCACAGCCACTGGCTTCGCCGGCGCCTGACGGATGACAATCTTAATGTCCCCACTCCACGGATAATCGGTAATTTGCTCCATGGCGAACGTTTCCGTGTCGGTGAGGCGGCAGGTGACCTTGCTTCCTCCGTAGTGATGCACCCAGAGCCCGTTTTCATCCCGGCTGTAGAAATAGGCGGAGAGTTGCGCCATGGTACGCAGCAAATTGGAAGGACAGCAGATGGTCGTCCGGCCGGGCGTGCCGCGCTGGGGCATGTCATTCCAACCGGCCGGTTTGTAGTCTGCGTCGTAGCGGCGAAGCACTGCCCGGTAGAACCAACTCCGGCCGTCCAACCCGAGGCACGGCAGGAAGCCGTTGAACATCTCGCGCTCCATGATGTCGGCGTATGAGGCGTCTGGCTGGTTGACCAGCATCCGGTAGCCCCACATGAACACGCCGATCTGCCCGCAGGTTTCGTTGTAGCAGTCGCTGTTCGGGAGTTCATAGGGCGCTCCGGCGGCTTCAACGGCTGGCGCGCCGTGCGACAGCGTGATCGGACGCGCGCTTACGCCGCCGTTGATGAACATCTTGCGGCTGGTCAAGTCCATCCAAAGCCGGCCGAGAGCGTCAGCCAGTTTGGGGTCGCTATGCTCGGAGCACAGGTCGGCGGCGCCGGCGTACAGGTAGGCAAAGAAGACGTTGTGGCCGACCACCTCCTGGGAGGCGCGCACGGGTACACGATCCTGGATGACGTCCGTGCCTTCGATGCCGGGCTGCATGGCCCAGAGGGATTGCCGTCTCGGCTCTGCGCCGCGCCGATCCACGATGAGTTGCGCGCAGGCAAGATACTTCGGATCGCCGGTCAGGCGGGATAGTTCCACCAGCCCCATGATCGCGGATGGATTGTGCGCCATGTAAGGCTTGACTGTGACGCCCAGGTTCGCACAGAGGAAATCTCCGGCGCGCCGGGCAACATCCAGCAGGCTGTTCTGCCCGGTCATGCGGTGGTGAATGACGCCTGCAGTAAGCAGATGGCCCATGTTGTAGATTTCATGGTCCTGCGCGTTTTGGAATCGGGGTTTTTGCGACGCCGTGGGCATGGTGGACAGATAGCCATCCGGCTGTTGGGCGGCGGCGATGAGCGCAATGGCCTCGTCCATGCGCCGGGTCAGCGCGGGATCGCGATTGAGGCGCCAGACGCATGCCGCTGCCTCGATCCATTTGTAGAGCCACTCATCCTGCCAGGTTGTGCCTGCGTACTTGCCGGAGCCGGGCTTGGCCGCGAAGCGAAAGTTGTCCAGCACGTGGCCTTCCGCGGGGTCGGCCAGCAACTTCCACGATTCCTCCAAAGTTACTTCGCACAGTTGCCGGTATCGGTCCGCCCAAAATCCTGTTGTCCACTCGACGGCCTCCAGCGGCAGAGGGCGCAACCGTGCCTGGCTGCTGCGGCTGTGGTCCACTACGTAAGCGGGCGCAGTGGACGTCCCGGCCGATTCAGCCGCAGCCGCTGACAAGGTCAGCGTGAGCCCCAGCAGCAGGACAATGGGAACGAGGGCGATGCTTGCTCTTGGCTTGTTCATGGGTTACTTCGACTCCTTCGAAGGCGCCGGGTACCGTTTCTCACCCATCATGTTCTTGGGATTGAAATGCGGATATGTGTCGGCGATATCGGGATTGGCGCCATAGACGCGCGGGTCATTGGTACGCTTCAAGCAGTCGTCCAATTGCGCGGATAATCTGGCTCTGGCATCCGCGTGAGCGGGAACGGACGCCAGATTGTCCAGGCAATCCGGATCTTTCTGGATGTCGTATAGTTCCTCGGAGGGATGGCGGCCAACTATCCGGTCAAACATCTCCTTATACGGCGGCTTGCCGGCATGCTCCCGCAGCCAGGTCAGTGTCACATTGTCATCAATGTCACGATAGCAGCCGGCGTGCAGCGGCAGCAGTTTGCCGCTGGAAGGGTTAACGCGCTGCGGGTCGCCCACGGGCCAGCGGTCAGGACGGAGATTGCGCAGGTAGAGATACTGCGGTGTGCGCAATGCGCGGATGGGATAGCCAATATCATTATAGCGCGTCAAGGTGTGCCGTTCGTGACCGGCTAAGACGAACTGCTGCGCAGCGTCAATGATGCCCTGCTTCGGGCTTGTGAGGACGGGCAGCAAATTGCGTCCGACAGGAGCGAGCGCGGGATCGTTCTTTGAAGGATGCTCCACCCCGGCAGCGGCCAGGATCGTGGCGGTCAGATCCACAAAGCCGGCAGGATCATCCACCACGCGTCCACCGGGAATGCGCTTGGGCCAGGCGATGGCCAGAGGCACATGCAATCCGTATTCGTAGCAGGTCGCTTTGGCGCGAAGCATCGGCATCCCGTTGTCAGCGGTGACGATGACCAGAGTGTTGTCAAGCTCGCCGGCGGTTTTGAGCGCATCCAGCATCTGGCCGAGATGCCGGTCGAACCATTCGATTTCGAGGCAGTAGTCGAGGAAATCGCTTCTCACCTCCGGGGTATCCGGCAGGAACGCCGGCACAGCCACGTCCTCAAGTTTCTTGCCCGCCTTCAATCCGCTGCCTCGCTCATAGTCGCGATGAGGTTCCTTGCAGCCGAACCAGAAGCAGAAGGGCGCTCCTTTTCTGCGCTGAGCGAGAAAGTCGGCGAAGTTCCCTGCGTAGTCGTTGGTCGCAATGCCGCTTGTGGGAGGCTTGAGTTCACGGTTATTGAAGGCTGGGCCGGTCGGAGGAGCTGTGCGTCCGCCCGCCCTCCAATCGCCCGGCGACCAGGCCTTGCCGGTGGAACCGACGGTGTAGCCCGCCTTCGCCAGCAGATCGGGAAACGTGACGAATTTGGCGGGAAAGGCGCCGAAATGCACGCTGGCTTCTTCATTCATCCAGACATGCCGTCCCGTCAGCAGCGCCGCCCGCGAAGGCGAGCAGCCCGGCGCGCCGCAAAAGCCGTTGCGCATCAACACGCCAGAATGCGCCAGGCGGTCAATCGCCGGAGTCTTGACCGCCCTACAACCGGAAATCGAGGTGTGCGCCCATGACATGTCATCCGCGATGGCGATCAAAATATTCGGGCGGCCTACATCGGCCTTGGCAACACGGCTTGGGGCTATGCCCATGATAATCTCAATGATCAGAGTGATGACAAGGCAGCATTGCTTTCCCATGCTGACGGCTCCTCTTAGTGTGCTATGTGTGCGACTGCGGAATCCATGCGAAGATTGGCGGACATCTTTGTGATCAGCATTACCTTTCACTGTTTGATCAATTTCACTGTGTCCCTGAGAGCAAAGTCACCCATTTCTAAATGCCACCAGAAAGCATCGCCAGCAGCAGGGCGGTGAAGATTGTGAGTGTGTGTTTCATGGGGTGTTTTTTATTTATATGGTCAAAAAACTCATCCGGGCAAATCCATATGAAAACTAGAGGGAAATCGTCTGTTATTTTCTCCTGGAGTTGTCTTTCGATGAGCAGATTCTGGCGGCATTGGGCTGTAAGGGACGGTAATGCTGTTCTATGAGCGGCAAGAACAATCTGCCAAGATAACGATTTTCAAGCGCTTTTTATGAGCGCATTCGGATGTCAAAACAGAGTGCCATGAAAAGGTTTTTTTTACCTGTTTTCCGTCTTTCTTATTATTCAACAATAATAATTCTACTTTGTTATGTCAAGTATTTATACTTTGTTAAAAATAATCCTTGCATTGCATCCTGATATTCCCATATACTTCCCTCGTTGTTTTGAATTTTTTAGGCGGCGATATCATGCGCTCCAATCCCTACAGGAAAAGTTGAAAGGAAGGAAAATCATGGCTCCAACCCGCCGTTTGCGGCGGTGGCGGAGCGATTCACTAAGTTCCATATGGACTTTTCGCATCTTTTTCAAACCAAAAAACACAATCGCAGCGATCAGGCGCGGCAGTATCTCCATGGCTTGATTCAGGCCAAGCGCAAGAACATGGAGCGAATGGAGGAGGTGGTCCCCGGCAGCAACTACTCCGCGATCCAGCAATTCGTCACCGACTCGCCCTGGGATCATCAGCCGGTTTTGGACGCCGTGGCGCAACGAGCTGACCGCCTTCTGGGCGGGTATGAAGACAGCTGTTTGCTCTTGGATGAATCGGGCTTCACCAAGAAAGGCGACAAGTCGGTAGGTGTGGCGCGCCAATACAACGGACGCCTGGGCAAAGTGGACAACTGCCAGGTGGGCGTTTACTGCGTGCTGGGCCGCGGCGAGCGCGCCGTGCCGATTGACGTGCGGCTGTATCTGCCGAGCAAGTGGGCGCGCGACAAGAAGCGTTGCGACGCGGCGGGCGTGCCCAAGGACCAGCGCGCGATGCGAACCAAGATCGCTCTGGCGATGGAAATGATCGCACACGCGCGCGCGCTGGGCGTGCGCTTCGCCTGGGTCGGCGCCGACGGCCTTTACGGGAATGACGGCGCGTTCCTGCGCACGCTGGAGGACGCGGGCGAAACCTTCGTGACCGACGTGCACAAGGACCAGATGATTTATCTGAAGGCGCCGACGCTGCGGGTTCCTTCCCCGACCGGCAATTGCGGCCCCCATCCGAAACATCCGCGCTGCAAGCAGCGCCCGATGCGCGTGGACCGCTGGATTAAAAGCCAGCCGGAGGATTCCTGGACGCTGATGGATGTGCGCGATTCGACCAAGGGCAAGGTGCGCGCGCGCTTTCTGACGCGGCGCGTCTGGCTGTGGGACGGCAAGGAGAGCCGCGCGCGCTGCTGGACGCTGATCGTGCGGCGCGACCTCGAGGATGAAAGCGCGGACGAGGAGGATGGGAAAAACGCCCCGCGGACGAAGTACACGCTGAGCAACGCGCCCGCCGACACGTCCCTCCAGCGCCTGGCCTTCATGCAAGGCCAGCGCTTCTGGGTCGAGCGAGCCTTCGAGGATGGCAAGAGCCACGGCGGCATGGGCGAGTATGAAGGGCGCGGCTGGCGGTTCTGGCATCACCACATGGCGCTGGTTGCCATGACCATGCTTTTCATGGCCGAGGAACGTGAGCAGCACAAAGAGGACGTTCCTCTTCTCAGCTGCCGGGATGTGCAAGAACTGCTGGCTCATTTTCTTCCTCGCCGCAACGTGACGACCGCTGAGGTCATTCGCCAGATGAAAGAGCGCCATCGCAAACGCCAAGACGCCATCGAAGCCGCATATCGAAAGCAAAAACGATTACCAACAGAGGCAAAAACTAAATTAACAAAGTAGAACTATGATCCGGCGTGGTATCGCCGCAGGGGCCTCGCGGAACTCGGCCCTCCGAAACTGAGGGAATACCACCATCAAATCATTACAAGTTATTAAACTAACTGGTTTTCTTCATCTCGCTCTGGTTTGGCGCGCCAATTCCACCGCCGCTGCTTTCGTATCGCCCGCCGACAGGCCATGCCGTGTCAGGAGCGCTGGATCAACGCCATAGTATTTCGCCGCCGCCACCACCTTGCTTTCCATCTATGCCTGCTGTCGAGCAATATCCACCGACGCCGCGTCAGGCGAATTCGCTCACACAAAAAATGTGAAAAGAGATTCGTCTTTTGTCAAGCCAGTGACCCCGCCCGCGCGCGCGCGCCGCCCGCATCTTTTTCCTCCTCAAACCTGGTAGTACGGCAGCTTCCAGGGTTGGCGATACTCGACACTCAGCAGGCGGTCCGCGTTGGGGTCGCCGACGATCTTTTCGGCTTTGGCGTCCCAAGTAATGTCGCGCCCGCAGCGCAGGGCGATGTTGCCCAAGTGCGCTACGCTGGAGACGAAGTGGCCCACTTCAAGATTCTCCACCGGCGCCTGCCGGGACTTCAAGCAGTCGAGGAAGTTGCGCACGTGCGTGCGGCGGGGGTCTTCGCCGCCCGGGGGGTATACTTTGGACTCGATGGTCTTTTGCTTGCGTTCGGCGATGACTTCCCAGCCTTTGTCGTCGAGGATCAGGGTGGCGTGGTTGCCGCTGAAGGAGACGCCCCAAGACCGCCCGTTGACGCCGACACTGCCGCCCAGCTTGTGTTCCCAGACCATGGAATAAGTGGGAAACTCATAGACGGTGACTTGGGTGTCCGGCGTTTCCGAGTTATCCTTGAACACGAACTTGCCACCTGTCGAACTGACGGTCTTTGGCGGTTCGGGTCCCATCGCCCAGAGCATGATGTTGATGAGGTGCACGCCCCAATCGGTCATCGCTCCGCCGGCGTAATCCCAGAACCAGCGGAAGTTGAAGTGGAAGCGGTTCGGGTTGAACGGCCGCTTCGGCGCCGGCCCGAGCCACATATCGTAATCCACGCCCGCCGGCGGGTCGCAATCCGGCGGGGCGCCTATGTTGCCGAGCCAATCGTGATACGCCCAGCCGCGCGCCAGTCCGACGGTTCCGAGCTTGCCGGACCTCACAAACTCGACCGCCTCGGCCCAGTGCTTGCCGCTGCGCCATTGCGTTCCCATCTGCACGACACGCTGGTGCTTCTGCGCCGCGATGAGCATGGCACGGCCCTCGGCGATGCTGGTGGCCAGCGGCTTTTCGACGTAGACGTCCTTGCCGGCCTGGCAGGCCAGCACGGTCGGCAGCGCGTGCCAGTGGTCGGGGGTGGCGATGAGTACGACGTCGACGTCTGCGCGGTCGAGCACGCGACGGAAATCCTTCACGCCGTCGGGCTTCTTGCCGCGGCGCTTTTCCAGAAACTCGGCCGCACGGGCGATGTTGGCGTCGTCCACGTCGCAGATCACGGGAAAATCAACCTCGGCGTTTTGCAGAAAGGTGTCAAGGTCGCCCCGGCCCTTGAGCCCGGCGCCGATGAGGCCGACGCGGATCTTGTCATTCGCGCCCACCCCGGCCGCGCGGATGGCGGGAACGACCAAGCCGCCTGCGAGCGGCGCGCTGGCCACGGCAATCGCAGAGCGGGTCAGGAAGCGCCGGCGTGACAGGGTGTTGGTGAAGAATCCTTCAATGTGTTTTTCCGAGTTCATAAATGGCGAGTCCTTTTGAAAATGGGTTCTTGCTTTGTCTTCTTTCAAGGTTCTTGTTTTGTTTTGTCTTCTTTCAATGGCCGCGTGGATGAGTCGCCTAGCCGCCCCATTCCTGACGGGTCGCGATGGGCACGAAGCCGACTTCCTTTCCCTTGGGCGGAGTGACCAGAAGCGCAGGGTCAAGATCGTAGAGCGTTCCTACCGTGGGCGGGGCAAGGTAATCGCGATCCTTCGGCCTGGAAATCGAACGCCGATACGTTCATGCGCCAATTCCTATTTATTCAAATCTCCGATAATTTGTCGAGCATTCAGCAGTCGCACGGGGCCAAGCAGGCCTGATTCAAGCAGTTGTCCGTTCATGGGCGGCAGGGAGCTTCGACAGATTCGCTTTTCCGGCGGCAGCTTCCCATCGCCAATCATTCGGTTGGC
>JAPLSP010000388.1 GCA_026398575.1 Candidatus Sumerlaeota bacterium
GGATTCGATTCA
Source organism: Candidatus Sumerlaeota bacterium (assembly GCA_026398575.1). Next base: position 13 of record JAPLSP010000388.1, read on the forward strand.
ACTCTTCCTCGCTCAGACCTTGCATCAACCACGCTGACCAATCACCCACCCGCTCCGGCGCCGGAAACGGACGCTTGGGACTCAGCAACTCGTCTTTGGCGCCCTGCGCATGAGCCTTGGCGCTCGACCATGTCCAGTCCTCGGCGCGAGCGCACATTCCGGCGCGGACGGGGTTCATCTCCACATACTTTACCGCATACCACAAATGCTTCCTGATACGCCTCGCGCTGATCGTTGCTAAAGAAGACAGGCTCGCGACGGTTGCCGCGATGGGTAACGTGATATGGGATGCCAGGAACTATCACTCGCGCAAATCGAGCCATAATGACCGGAGTCATGGGGCAAGAGTGGGCCGCATGTCAAGAGGTTTGCAGCCTGTTTTCATGCACGAATCTTCTTGCGAACGAGACTTCTATGCTCCAATGGCGCCGGAGTTAAATAACCTGTCCCTTAAATTTCCCTTAAATTGCCAGCTGACAAAATGGCTTGCGATATCCTTCAAAATATCTATGAGAAAGGCAGCCCTGAAGTAAAGATAGCTACAGCCGAATGCATAGGCCGGTTTTCAAGTAGTTATACGGCCTTGGATATGATCATTCCGCTTCTTGATATCTCTGACAAAACCCTTCAGAAGCGAGCAGTAGATGCAGGCATGAGGATAGCGCAATGCCAGTTATCAAGAGAAATAGAAACAGATGACCTCCAAAGTGAGATTGCCAATCGGCAGCCTAGCTTTCGTGCATTTCTTGAGAAAGCCAAACACCTTGGATTGCCAGATAGTTTTTTTGCCTCGCTTGGCACCTCTAGCGGGATTCCCGCCAAACGCGTATGCGTGGTAGACTTGACTTCCGATTTGCTGCGGGTGCTTCGCCGTGATTTAGAGCAGCTTTACAAACTAACCCCCAGCGCATTTGAGAATCTAATTCATAATAGGTTAGAGCGAATGGAATTGGGAGTTGTCCGTGTAGGTAAAAGCACTTTCCAGAAAGACGGAGGAATAGATATGATTGCTTGGCCATTGAAATGTGCATTCTCTTCGCTTATTGCCGTTCAGGTTAAACATCATCGTACGCAGAACATGCACACGGGTCCTGTTCCAATCCGCGAAATGCAGGGGGTGCTTAGTGCTTTTCCCTTCAGCGTAGGATTGTTGGTAACAAATACAACATTCACTCCAGATGCGCGCTGGGCTGCCGAAAACATGCAAGGATTGCTTCGCCTAAAAGACATCGCGGATCTCCGCCGATGGATTTTCGATGATTTTATAGAGGAGTACAGTTTGCGAGATATACCGCAGCAGGTCGAGGTTTGTCCTGGTGTAGTTGTGTTCCTTCCACCAGCATTGTCGTTGTCCCGACGGGAGAAAGCGTGAGCAATGGCAATTCTTGAACTCGCCGCCCAAACCCGATTGTCTTTTTCTCTCGCCGCTATTTCATCTCCGTCTGAATCTGCTTTGATTCCCCGTTCACGCACAAGGTGATTTGTTGTTGTTTTGGCGAGGTGATTCGGTAGCGGATTACTTTGCCGTCTTTCCAATCCAGATCCACCGTGCAGTTACTGCACGCGAGGATGCCTTTGATGCTGCCGGTTGGCCATTCAACCGGCAATGCGGGCAGGAGGTCAATACGGCCGGGGCGGCTGAAGACCAGCATTGTGTTTACGATTTGCGGAATGCCGCCGTTGCCGTCGGTGTTGAAGATGCCGGCGTTGGGCTCGTGGGAGGTGATGAGGCTTGGGTTCATGGAGCGCTTCACAGCCATCACCTTCAGGCGGCTGTAGGCTTCCTCCGCCATGCCCAGGTACGCTGCCGAGACGCCGCTTTGCACGCGGCCAAACGAGGATTGCTCGCCGCCGCCGTCGCTACCGGCGATTTTCATGCGCACCGTCGCCTGCGCAGCGAGGCGCAATGCGGACGACGTCTCGAAGGCCGGATCGAAACTTTGGAAACACGGATAGAGTTCGGAATGATGCCGGTGTCTGCCGGAGAGTCTGCCATCGGGAAATTCGCAGAGTTCGCCTTTGCTGTTGATCGGATAGGGCGGCAGCTTGGCGAGAAGCGCTTCCCATTTCGGAATGTTTGCGCTCTCGATGTTCAACTGTCGGCAGGCGGCGATCAGAGCGCCCAACGTCTCGCGCGCGACGGCGATGTCCATCGTGGCATTGATGCCGCAGCCCGTTTCGGGATCGTACGATGGGATGAAGACCACGCGGCCATCCTTGTCGGTCTCGGTCAGGAAATCCTCGTAGAACGCCGCAATCTCTTTGAGCAGCGGGACGCAGCGTTTGGCGAGAAATTCGCGGTCGCCAGTGTATTGCGCGTACTGGGAGAAAAAACTCGCCAGCCAGCCGCTGCCAGCGGTCCAGAAAACGCCCTGCCATGTGCCCCAATGCAGCTCCAGACAAGTGTTGGAGGCGCGGGCGTTGCTGAAGAAGCCGCGGCAGCCATAGATGCGTTTGGCATTGAGGCGCCACTCGGGATAGAAGCCCTCGATCGTCCGGAAATATCCTTCCATCAACTCCGGCAGGTTCGCGCTCAGCGCCGAGGCCATGGCGGCCTGGACGTTGGTATCGAGCGTGAAGTCGCCCGACCATGCCGGTTTCCATGAGCCGCTCCAGATGCCCTGCAAATTCGGCAGCAACTCGCCCGCGCTGCATAAGAACATGTAGCGGCCCGCGTCGTACATCTTCTCCATCAGCGCCGCCGGCAGGCGGTTCTCTTTCTTGGCGATGTCGAGCAACTCTTACGTCGTCTTCGTCCGGTCCGCGCCGCCCTGCAGGTCGAGCGTGACGCGGTTGAACAGCTCGCCGTGCGCCTTCGCATGAGGCGCGAGCAACTGCGCGTAATCAGGGCGGACATCAGCGAGTGATTTCTTCAACTGCGGCATCAGCGCCTGCGCGTCGTTGGCTGAGGCGTATGCGACAACCGAACTGTCGGCCAGTGGCGGGACGGGATTGAATTTGCCGGGGTTCTTGAAATCGGGATTATCCGGCGAGTAGGCCCACGCTTCGCTGGTTTCCTTCGGCAGCGGCGTCTTCCAGGGCGCGATACGGATGAGCGCCAAAATATCGCGGCCTTCATCTATCCTGATGACGCGCACCGCCGCGTCGAAGCCGCCTTTGCCCTTGGCATAAACATTGTGATAAGTCACCCACTCGGGCGAAGCTTCCTTCTGCGATTCGATCCGCTTCTCGGCGACATCAGGGAACAGCAGTTCGCTCGGCGCCGGACCGGTCAGCGAGAGCGCAATAAGGTTGTCCGTGCGCGACACAAACAATCGCCGGTGGAATTCGCCGCGCCGGTCGCGCCAGCGCGTGACGACCTCGCCCGTCTGGAAATTCTCGGTGCGGACGTAGTCGCTGATGGGGCCGTCCGCCGGCAGGTTCACATTGATGAACAGTCCGGGATGAAATGGATCGGTCGGGATCAAGCCGGGATAGCCCTGCTCTTTCGCCTTGCCGAGAAAAAATTTCATCGCCTCGCCGTAGTTCTTTTCGCGGATGATCCGCCGCAGTTCGGGCACATATTGCGCCAGATCGGGCACGATCTCGCTGTTGCCCAGCGGCAGGAAGGCCACCCTGGACTTCTCCTCTTTGACTTCTTCGACGCGGTCGAGGCGTGCAGTCTGGCAGAATGATTGAGGGCAGAATCATAATTCTGCCCTCAATCATTCTGCAAATATATGCGCAAATCTCCAAGCCAGACAGTAATCCGAAGCGATTATTAATCTGTCTCTGAATCAAAGCGCATAATGCTGATTTGAAAATTAAGATATTGCGCGCGGAGACGCAGAGAAAAAATTCAGCGTCCCAGCGTCTCAGCGCAAGATTCCGTGTCGTTGATTATAGGAAGTTGGTACTCGTCAAGAAGCGCTGCTATTGGCTAAGCATGCGACTAAACATTGCAGGCTGCGCCGATCATTTCCCCGGCTCTACGCTCACCTTCAGGTTCTTGATCGCATCGCCGCCCGCATTCTTGAAGTGCGCGCACGCCCCGGCCTCCCCATTGCCGTTGATCACGGCAAACCGCACCACGTTCATCCCCTTCTTCAGCGTCAACTCACCCGACGAATCCTGATCTTTCTCGCACGCGCGCCCCGCATACACGCGAATCACCTCTTTCCCGTTCACCCACCAGACCGATGAATCGTCGGACCCAATCGCCAGCTTGGCGCCTTTCACTTCATCATCGGCCCACACATACGCTACGCCAAGCCACATCGTATTGTCCGTCGAGGCGCTCCGCTTCTCGCCCACTTTCACAAAATTGAGAGTGAAGTCCTCCGCCTCCTCCGCCTTCCAGTTCAGTTCCTTCCCTTCGGCCTTCAGCTTGTCGCCGGGCTTGGGATTCACTTCCATCTTCTTCGCATAGTCCTTGTCGAAGAAGGCCTTCTGATTCTCCTCGTCATGGTTGCTGGCCTTATCATCCAGTTGCACCGGATCGGCTACCAGCCAGTTGCGGATGAACCCCTCATTGTCGAGCTTATACGTCTTTTCCTGAGCAGCCGCCAGAGCACAAAAAGCCACTGCCGAACCCAGCGCCAGCATTGCGATCACGTTTCTCATTGGAAACCCTCTCTTGCAGATAATCGTTCACGGCCTCGCGGCCAGTCGGGCGCCCTGCGAGCCCAACGATGAGTGGACAATACCCTGCCCTCAGCCTCCCATACAAGGCAATTCCAAGATCAGCAAGGTCGGCAAGGTCGGCAAGGTCGAAACCGGGGGGCGGGGGTCAGGGGGCAGTAACCCGAATCGCCGCCGGTTCGGATTTCCAGCCATTGGCCTTGAGCGTCGCGCGATAGGCGCCTTCAGGAATGAATCTGATTTCCTGTTCGGGCTTTCGCGGATCAAGCCAGCAGTCTTGCTGCGTTTGTCCGGAAGGCGCGCCTGGAGAGGCAGGCGGCGGCTCGGGCATGAGAAGAAGAGACGCGGCGGCAGGACGCTCGGTTACGGAAGGCGGGTATGTGATCCGAACAGCAATGGCGCCCATCGCCGGAAGCGTGATGTCGCCAAGGTCCTGATCATGCTCGGTAGTATCAAGCATGAACGTGCCCGGAATCGGGACGTCTCCCTGTAGTTTGAGTGACAGGCTGTATTGCCCCAGAAAGCGCCCCATGAACGCTATTTGGCCGTTGGAGGCGAGCGCCATTCTGCTCGGGCTGATCTGAAGCGGATTTCTCAGAGCCTCCTCTTCCCTTCCGTCCGCAAGGGACAGTGAAATCCTTATATCCCTGAGAAGATCAGTGCGAGTTCCGCCGGGAGACGGCACGAGGCGCGCCGTGAGTTTGTGATAAGGCAGCAGGACGAAGTTGCGCTCCGTCCGGCCCTTGACTTCCACCCTCTCGTTTGCCGTGGCCGTGTCTCCCGAACCATCCCAAGGCCCGACGCGCGCCCAATAGGCGCCTTCGCGCAATCCGAGGAACTGGAAGCGCCCCTCTGCGCTTTCGAAAACCTGTTTGCATGAAAACGCCTGCCCGTCTTTTGGCTCGAGCGTAAGAGCGATCTCGACCTTGGGAATCGGGTTGCCGTTCCATCTTCTGACCGATCCTGAAAACGATGCGCCGTCCGCGCTGGGGATGTGAATCTCGCCCAAATCCTGATCCGCGGCGAGGTTATCGAGCGCAAGCGGTTCGGACGGCTGATAATAAAACGGCGGGCTGTTGAGCGCGTTTCCTCGTATCGTCAATGTATAGCCGCCTTTGAAGCGCCCTGTAAATTCCATCTGATTGCTTTTCGGGTCGTTGCACGTGCCTTCCCTGTCAATTTTTCCGGAGTCCTCCGAACCCGGCGGATAATTGAACGATAGAGTTGCGCGCTCAATTTTGGGCGTCCCGGCCGGATCGGTTGCGCCGTCAAACACAGCCTTGAATGTGACCTTGTGCTCTTCAGGAAGGATGAAATCTTTTTGCGTCTCGCCTTTTATCTGCACTGTTTCTTCAACGCTGCGAGTGGCGCCGTTCGACCGCGCGCTAACCGTCACGCGATGGCCGCCTTCTTCCAGACCTTCGACGCGGTATTCGCCCTTGGCGTTTGTGTATTCCGTTTGCGACCAGCCTTCCGCATTCGGACGCAAAGGGACAGTATTAATCTCGGCGTGATTCACGGGCGTTTTGCCTGCAAAAACATGCCCGATCAAAACGCCCGGCTGCACGACGGCGCTGATATCCGCGACCGCTTCGCCGCCTTCGGGGATCGCCGCCAGCGCGACGGAACGGAACGGCATTCCTTTGGCGTCGCTGATGGCGCTGATCTCCCATTTTCCGGGCAGGAGGCCGTCCACCCGATAAGAGCCATCCGCAGCCGTCTTCGTTCGCCCGTCGTTTGAATCAGCCATAAAAATCGAATGATCGGCGGCGTCTTTGTATTGGCTGTAAATCGAGATATTCCCCAAAGGCTTGCCGGCCAGCGTCACGGTTCCACGGACAGCGCCCGCGGGACGAAAGCCGATGCGCAGCGAACGGAGGCCGCCGAAGCGTTCGCGGTCCCGGGGCTCGATCATCGCCCTTGCATAATCTTTGGCCCAGATGGCGATCGGGCTTGGGCAATCGCCTTCGATGAAGGAGAAGGCGCCGTCCGGCCCGGTCAGGTATCGCAGGCTGTCTCCATAGTTTCCTTTGAGCAATCCGCGATAGGACGCGAAGGTGGACCCATCCACGCCGTTATCGAGAAACAAAACCGCCACCAGCGCGCCTTCGATCGGCTTTTGCGTGGCGGCGTCGAAAACCACTCCCCTGACCTCGGCGCCCCGGGAAAGCGGGATAAGGATGGGCTGGGCGTCGGCTTCGGCTGACGCGATTGCGCCCTCGCGTCTTGTCGGGATGAATCCCGGCGCCATCGCGGTCACATAATGAGGCTCATTGATATCCAGATCATAGCAAGTGAAAGCGCCGCCGGCGTCATTGAAAAGCGTTCCATATTCCGCGTGTTCGTCCCATCTGCCGCGCCCGGAGACTTTGATCGTGAAAGCGGAAATAGGGGCGCTGCTTGCCTCATCCACGACGCGCCCTTTGATGACTCCCGATTCCTGCAAGACAAACCGCGTCTCGCAGTCCAGCGGCAGATTTTTTCGTTGTATTCCGCTCAAACCGCGGGCGATGATTGTTACGACGATGCGGGATTGGGGAATATCCTCGAAGCGAAACTTGCCATCCGCATCCGTCCGCGTCCGCATACTCGCATCCTGTTTATTTTCCAGCATCCGCTCCGTAAAGGAACGCCCGATATAATTCATCTTGATGCCGGCGCCCGTAAGCGGGGCGCCTTTGGCGTTGACCACAACGCCGCCTACCCAATGCGCTTTTTCCATGGTGATATTGATCACCTTCGGCGCTTGCGTGGTTCCACCGTCATTTTGCAGGAGGATCCACGGTGAGTAGCCGGGCGCATAAGCCGCAATCTCATAAGTCCACCCTGCTGCGTCGGGGTTTTGGGGCTTGATGGTCTCAAGGCGGTAATGGCCATCGGCGCCGGATTGCGTAAATTTGCCTTTCTTGCTGGACATCGTGGGATTCCAATAGATCGCGGCGCCGGCGATGGGCAAGCCTTCGCTCGTTGAGACGCAACCTTCAAAAACCACAGTACGGCCTTGGGGCGCGGTTGATAGATTCTGCATAACGAGCCGCGTTTCCACCGCACGCTCGCCAACGGCAAAAACGGGAGGCGGAGGATAATCTTTCATCTCG
>JAPLSP010000271.1 GCA_026398575.1 Candidatus Sumerlaeota bacterium
GTGCGCGTCAAAGATAAAAAGAGCGAAATCTTCCACTTCGATGCGCCGATGAAGATCAAAGAGAAAACGTGGCAGGAAATTTCACTCGCCATCAAACCGGGCGAGCATCGCGGCAGCTGGGGCGGCGGCAAGACGGGAAAGATGGAAGGCCCGCTGCGCCTGACCGGATTCGGCTTCGTGATAGACAAGAATGCGCCCGCCGGCGCGCTGTGGATTGATGACGTCTCCTGGGAAGCAGCGAACGCATCAGGCGGAGCCGCGCGATCCGAAGCGGAGCGGAGGGCGCCGGCAAATACTTCAGGCGCCGCCGCGCGATCCGAAGCGGAGCGGAGGGAGCCAGCGGCCGCGGCGCCAACCACCATTATCGCAACATCCCAGCTCATGGGTACCTACAATATCGAAGACGCCAAGCTGCTGGCGCCGTTCTGGCGCTCCAAGACGGTCAGCAGCGAAGCCATCCTCTTCGTGCAGGAAAAGGAGGGCGAGGCGGCGGATGGAAAACTGCTTTTCAAACCGGAGAAAATCCTGCGTGTGCGGAGCGCGCGCGGCGACGTCATTTATGAGGAAGGGAAGGATTTCCTTGTGGATGCCGCGGGACGGCGCCTGACGCGGACGTCCGATTCGCGCATCCCGTTTCTGAAGCGCGAGGAGTTCTACAAAAAGAAAGACGAGAAACAAGCAATCAAATTCAAGGTAGGCGATCTGGACACATGGCTGCTTTGGATGGAAAACGGCTTCCACGGCAAACAAGTGGAAGTGGATTACGCGCGGGCCGAAGAGTGGGAGGGCTTCACGCCGAAATTCGCGGGCGAAGCGCTCGGGCGCGTCATCGCGAAACTGAAGCGCAAGGAGACCGTGCGCCTTGCGGTGACAGGCGACAGCATCTCGGCGGGCGGCAACGCTTCGGGCAAAGGGCAGCCGCCGCATACGCCTCCCTACCCCATCCTCGTGGCGCGGCAGTTGGAAAAAACCTACGGCGCGACGGTGGAACTGGTGAACGTCTCGGTGGGAGGCGCGACAGCGGATGGCGGAGTGAAAGGGATTCAGAAGGTCGTGGACGCAAAGCCGGACCTTGTCATCATCGCCTACGGCATGAACGACGTGGCCGGCCGCGATCCCGTGCACTACTCGCAAAAAATCAAGCAAATGATCGAAGCCGTCCGCGCCGCCGAGAAAGCGGGCGCCGAGACAACACGAGACGATGCGAAACGCAGTGAAGCGAGTCGCAGCGAGTCCCCCAAAGCCCAATTCATCCTCGTCGCCACCAGCCTGGCCAATCCCGAATGGTCATGGACGCCCGCCGACCAGTTCCCCAAATATCGCGACGCGTTGTCAGCCTTATGCGGAAAAGACGCCGGCGCTTATGGCGCCGACACCACTCTTGCCGACATGACCTCCCTCTGGCGCGACATCCTGAAACGCAAACGCTATCACGACCTCACCGGCAACGGCGTCAACCACCCCAACGACTTCGGCCATCGCCTTTATGCGCAAGTCATATTGTCTTTGCTTATCGAATAGATCGCTTCAGAACAGATGCAGCGCAGGAAGATGGATTATGTTTGAAAGCAAATGCGGGAAATGCCCGAGAATCGAGCATGTTTGGGATCAACTTACTGGCATTAGGTATGGAACCCCTACAAGGTTCTACCGCTAATACTATTAAGGAGAGCTGATATGAAAAATATCATTGCGGCATTTGCTGTTGCGTTTGTTTTTTTCTTCGTTTGTCATAGCTCATGGGGTGGCAATGACGAAGAGTATTTAGAAAAGCGCTATAGAGAATGGCAAAAATTTGATGAGGAATTGGTGGGGTTAGATTCAAATATTAGCCCGGAAAAAATGATGAAAATTTACAGCCATCCTTCATTGCTGGCTATTGAAACTTCAGGAGCAGCATCCATGCCATTTATTATAGATAAATTTAAAAAAGGTGACACTGCACTCTTTCCTTCTTCTATAAAAATTCTAAAGAAGGAATTGCATTACACCACTATATCCGTAATCGTAGAGCTGAACGGGAAGACGATAACGAGGAAAGTGAGGGAATATTGTGATTATCCACAATTGCCAAGAAATAAATGGGGCGAAGTTATGCCTGACGCGGTTTTGATATACTGGTGGGATCATGATCTTGAAAAGACTAACGATGTTTTTAAGCATTATTTCGACGCTTGGCAACGCGCGCGCGCGGACGGCAATATTTCTTCCGCCAGCCAAACTATGAGGAATATTCGCGACATGGGGATTGTCGTGATGCCTGATTTATTAGCGAATATTGAGAAAGGCGGCGCAGATTTTATTAATATTCTTTCATATTTATCCGACGGCGGTATCTCTGCTGGCGCCAGCGCTGAGGAATGCAAGCAATGGTGGAAATTAAACAAAGCTAAATACATAATTGTCAAAGCCCAAGATAAATGACAATTGTGGATAAGCGCACTCGTGACCATGAGGATTATCTGGATGTCATGACCGCCCTCTTTGAATAGTATGACCGCGAGCATCACGCCATTGACACGTCTCATTTATCGCCCTTGGATATGTTGCGTTTTCTGATGGAGGAAAGTGGCATGACGATTGCGCAACTCGGTCGCCTGTTGGGACATCGCGAGCTTGGCTCCATGCTCTTGAATGGCAAGCGTTCCCTCAGCAAGGCGCATATTCAAAAACTTTGCGCGCATTTTAGCGTCAGCCCGGCCTTATTTCTGCCGCCAACCGACAATACGCTTCATTCGGCGCCTGAACCATCTTCGATCAAAGCGCATCAAGATATCGCTCGTAAAGATAAGCCCCGCGTCAAATCGCTCCGCCCAGTGGCATGCGTCAAACAGACGCCTGCCTTTGTGTGAAATAGGCAGCCCAATTATCGAATGCTCAGCAGCCATTCGAGGTTGTAGCGGGCGAGCAGGAGGCCTTTGGGTTTGGTTTCGTCGAGATAGTTTTCGTAGAGGGTCAGGATCGTTCCGTCCGGCGTCACGGCGGTGTCTGAGTAGGCGCCGGACTTTTCGGAGATGATGGCGCCCCGGGTCCACGTTCGTCCGCCGTCGCGGCTGAGGTAGCCGGTCAGATGCGAACGGTCACCGGCTTTGGGACCTGCGGGAGCGGTGAAGAGCAAGACGCCGCCGCCGGCTTTATTTTTGGCTTTATCCTGCAATGACCGGCTGTCGTCGTTGAGCGGACTGGCGGCGTTTCCAAATGGTCTGCTATTATCAGCAAGCGGGCAGAAGGTCAGGCCGGCGTTGCAGGGCGCGTCGAACAACTCGGGATGGCAGCCTTCTTCGTAGAAGGTTTCGCCGCCGTCGCGGCTGCGGGAGTAGATGCGGCGATGCGGGATGATGTCTGCTTGTGGCTTGACGCCTGGGCTGGCCGGCGCCGCGCGCGTGGCGGTCTTGCCGGATTGATTTCGGGAGTTGACGTAAACCTCGCCGTTGGCCGTCTCGCAGACCGCCACTTCGCCATTGTCGGCGCCGCTCTCCTTCAGCACGACGCCGCCGACGCGCCAGGTTTGGCCATGATCGTCGCTATAGATCAGCCCGCCTTTGGCGCGGCCTTCGAATACGCCACTCTTGAAGACGCGCGCGCAGATCATCAGCCGCCCGGCATGGGGACCGCGCTGGAGCTGGACGCCGTGATTATTGTTGAAAGCGCCGCCGCCGCGCCAGCCTTCGGCGTTCGGCTGAGGCATGACCTCGATGGGCGCGGACCACGTCCTGCCGTCGTCCGTGCTTTTCACCATCGAGAAGCCGCCGCCGTTCGGAATCCAGGTCTTCTGAAACCACGTCGCGCGCTCGGCATGCGGGAACGCGATGAAGCAGGCGAAAATAGTCGAGGTTTGCCGGTCTTCGACAAGATTGCCATTGAAGGTCACATAGCCGCTGCGTTCGAAGAGCGTCTGCTCCGGCTCGAAGGTTTTGCCGCCGTCGAGACTGCGGCGCATCACAAGCGAGGACGGCGCGAAATCATCCGTGCCGCCGAATCGCTTCTGGCTCGCGGCCAGCACGACGCCGCTGTTGGTCACGAGGAGGCTTGGAAGGCGGTAGAAATTTTTGGCGGCGTTCGAGAAGAGGGGAACGCCGGC
>JAPLSP010000606.1 GCA_026398575.1 Candidatus Sumerlaeota bacterium
AGCTCAGAAAAACCATGCCGCGGAACGCGTAGCGGATCATTTAATGCGGATTGGAAGGGCGCCAGCTTTTGGAGTAAGGTGGCTCGCCGCCTTCTTTTTAGCGCCAGGGCCATTGAATCGCCAAAAAGAAGGCGGCAAGCCACCTTACTCCAAAAGCTGGCGCCGCTCCTATCCGCATGAATCAACTCTTCCTGCATGAGAATTTGCGATATATTTATGAATTCGCGAGTTCGAATACGGGTACGGAGTATCTATGCCCTTCATAATCATGGTTTCCATTCTGGCAAGACCCAGCAGTATGCGGTATATGCGATCTCGCTCCAAGCCAGCTCCGGCAGCGGATAACCGGGATAGAGCGGCGTCTCGACAGGCTTGAACGCGACACGAACGCGAATGCGCGAACATCGGCGCGTCAGATCGCGTGGGATGATGAATTCGTCGTCGCGGAACCGGCGGTTCGAAGTCTGAACGACGCGCGTCGTTGCGCCCAGTTCATCCTTCGGATTCGAATAAACGCACGTGTTGGACCCTGCCAGATACCAAACGCCGGCGGATTTGAACGCGCCGGTTTTGCCGTTGCTTTCATCGGCGATGAAAATATCGGCGCGCTGGTTGGGGAAGGCGTAGTCCAGCTTGCGTCGCAGCACCACGCCAAAGTTTTCCGCTTTGAGATCGAGCGAGAATTCCGACGCGCCACGCGTCTTGCGGCCCTGATCGGCGTGTGGCGGATAGATGACCAATGCCTTGCCTCCGCTGGTCGCTTTGGCGACGGCTGGAATCGTATCCACGCCCCACTCATAGCGCGAAACGATCTCATAGGGTTCCGAGGCTTGCGGAGACTCATAGCGATGCGCCTTCTCGCTTGCGGGATCGCCGATCTTGAGCGCGTCCGTTTTCACCAGCGACGCGGCGGGCGCGCCATACCAATAGACAACCGTCTCGTAATGCTCGGTGGATTGGTTCTCGCCGCCGTGTTCGAGACGGATCACGGCGCGCTGGCCGAACGGCATCAGGTCAGCGAGCAGAAAACGGTAAGCGGATTCGATCAGGTCCTCGGCGCCTTTTGACTCTTTGGCGTTGCGCGCGCCGCAGGGGTGACCGGCCAGCGGCAGCGTCATGTTCTGTCCGCCCCAATAATCGCCGCCGCCGCCCCATTCCTCGGTGCCGGTACCGTAGGCCTGCGGCGTCTGGCTGTCATCGAAGAAAAATCGCGGATCGCCTTCCAGCGTCGTCAGCATGCCGCCATGCGAAAAAATCCACGACATCCCCGCGAAATTGCCGGACCAGTCTCCGCCGCCCTCGGTTTCGCGCGTGTCGAGCAGGACGAGGTCGCGCCCCAACTCCGGCGCCGGATGATCGCGATAGGAAGCGTGAAAGTAGCCGACGTGGCTGGCGGGCGCGTCGAGCGGATGATAGCGCAGCCGCCATTGAATTCCTTTAATTTCGCCGTCGCCGCCGCCGATGAGTTCGATGCGCGCCGATTTGAAAAACGGCATTGGATAGAAACAGGCCAGATGAACGCGCTCGCTCTCGAAGCGGATAAACATCGGGAAACCTTTCACGAGATACTCGCGCTGGTCGCGGTTATAGAGCGTGCCTGCGCCGAAGAACAGCGCGATGGGCGTTTCGATGGAAGGGGTCTTCCGGTCATCCCATGTGACGCGAATCCGCGCGCGCCCAAAGGCGAGGGCTTGATCATTGGTGATGGTGAACTCAATCGCACGAAGCATGGCCGGCGCGATTGGCATGGACGGCATGGACGAAGTGGACGGCGTGGACGGCGTGGAGGAAAGATTGGCAAGCAGGATGCTTCGCTTCGCCGGGAGATCCGCCTTTCCAGACAATTCTTTCACGCTGAGTTTGTCGCCCTCCGGGGTTCCCGGTCGCGGGGCAATGTCTGTGCCGGCGCGGCGCAGCAGGTCGAGCACGTCCGCATCCGGCGGGGTCTTGCCATCCCACGAGCGGATCGGCTGCGAGAGGGGCGCGCTGCGGTCATAGAGGTGATAGATATAGTAGCCGGTACCGTAGCGCGTGCGCGAGTAGGCCATGCGGAACGAGCGCTCGAACGGCAGTGGCGCCCACATCAAGTCCGCCCCTTTCGTGATGGACCACGTCCACGTGAGCGGATTCGGGAAAACCGCCGCCGGGATGAATTCCGTTTCCTTGAGCGTCTTCTTGGCGTTTACCGGATCGGCGGTGCCGGTTTCCTTGACGATGTGGTCCGTCCCATCCACTTCATAATGCCACGGGCTGCCGTGCCAGTGATTATAGCGCGCAAAATAAAGCACGCCGCTTCCCGCCACGTCGAGCGACACATTGAAGTCATCGGCAAGCTGATAAAGAAAATGGCTCGCATCGGCGCCCTCATTCCCCCCGCGCCGGTCGTAGGTGCTCCGCATATAAGCCCGCGCCCCAATGCGCTGATAAGCCCAGCGATCCCATTGCCGATAAGCATCGAGCCCGACGGGAATGACAGGCGTTTCCGCCGCATGGATGAGCGGAGCAATAAAAATGGAAAATAGAGCGAGGGTGATAAGCTTGACCATAATCATAAATCCTTGCCTTAGACAAATCACGCACATAGGATAAGGCTAGTGCGGATAGAAACGGCGCCAGCTTTTGGAGTAAGGTGGCTTGCCGCCTTCTTTTTGGCGATTCAATGGCCTTGGCGCTAAAAAGAAGGCGGCAAGCCACCTTACTCCAAAAGCTGGCGCTGCTCCTGATTGCATTACATTCGCCCCATAAGCAAAACACACCACTGCAATTGCGCCTATAGGCTCCATCCCTTGCGATACGGCGGATTCAGGAAGGCGTTGGCTTCGGGGCTGTTGGTGAATTGCATGGCTGCTCCGTCCCATTCCAGTTTGCGGCCGGCCAGCTTGACGGCGATCAGACCGAGGAGCGCCACTTCCGTCAGCGGGCCGCCGTATGAGAAATCCGAGCCGGCTTTGCCCTTCTTCTTGATCGCTTCGAGGAAGTCTTTGTGGTGGTTGCCGTTGGGCGCGCGCGGGATTGTTTTGTCGGGGCGTTTGTATTCTTTCATTTTTGTTTCGGGGATGATCCGCACTTCGCCGGCGCCGTGCGAGCCGTAGGTGATCACGCCCTTGTCGCCGATCACTACCGCGCCGATCTCCTTGTGTTTGCGGTCGGCTTCGAGTTCGGCCGGACGCGGAACTTTTTCCGTGCCGCTGTACCAGTTGACCGTGACCGGACCGCGCTTGGCGTTGGCGGCAAATTCATAAGTTACGATCTCGCCCTTGGGAAAAGTGTCGCCCTGCGTCTTGAAGTCGTAGTTCTTCACCTTCGCCGTGATGGTCTTGGGCGCGCCGAGATCGAAAGCCCAGAAGATCGGGTCTATCACGTGGCAGGCCCAATCGCCGAGCGTCCCGTCGCCGAACGGGACCCATTTGCGCCATGCGCCGGGCAGATAGGCCGGATGATATGGCCGCCATTGCGCGGGCCCGAGCCATAAATCCCAATCGAGCGTCGGCGGAACCGGCGGCCTTTGCTTGATGTCCTGCAGCTGGTCTATGGCCGAATTCACCGACCCGCATCCGAGATTGACCGTGTGCACTTTGCCGATGGCGCCGTCCCAGACCCATTCGCAGAAGAGGCGGATGGTATCCGAGGAATGCCCCTGGTTGCCCAGCTGCGTGACGACGTTGTGTTCCTTGGCTGCCTTCATCATCTCGCGCACCTCGTAAATCGAATGCGCCAGCGGCTTTTAGCAATAGACGTGCTTGCCGCGCTTGATCGCGCCCATCGTCGCCACGGCGTGAAAGTGATCGGGCGTGCCCACGAGGACCGCGTCAATCTCCTTATCCACCGTGTCGAGCATCTTGCGGAAGTCTTTGAACTTTTTCACATTCGGATACTTTTTATAGGTATCCGCTGCTTTCTTGTCATCCACGTCACAGAAGGCTGCGAAATTCGCGCCCACCTGCGCAAGCCCGGCGATATCTCCTCCCGCCTGTCCGCCCGCGCCGACGGCGGCCATGTTGACCTTCTCGCTCGGCGGCGTCTGCCCCGGCCCACCCAGCACATTCCGCGGCACAATGGTGAAGATCGAAGCCGCCGCCGCCGCGCCGGCCACCCCGGCAAATTCCCGCCGTGTCAGTTGCGCGTGTGTTTTCATTAATTGCTCCTATGAAAATGCAATATATGTAACCCTTTAGCGATGCGCAGTAGGCC
>JAPLSP010000090.1 GCA_026398575.1 Candidatus Sumerlaeota bacterium
GGGACCTGAAGGGTCACAGTGGACTCAGGCTTTAATAAATTGCGCAAAATATTCTGCAGTTTCTCGGGATCATCCCATGCTTCCGCTGCGCTCTTCGCCTTTGTTTTCAACTCCTGCGTTTTTTTAGCTTTCATGTCATCCTCTCAATGCCTGCTTGATTGCCTGGATATGCGCCGGCGTCGTGCCGCAGCAGCCACCGATGATTTGCGCGCCGGCTTTAACGAGCGCAGGCGCGAGCGTCGCCATCTGTTCCGGCGTATCGGGAAAGACATCTTTGCCGCCGATGTTGCGGGGACGCCCTGCGTTGGCGTGGACCAGAATCGGCGCCTCGGGACATGCGCCGCGCATTTCGGCGACAATGTCTATCATGCGCTCGAATCCGTTGCCGCAATTGGTTCCGATGATATGCGCGCCCGCTTCGACGGCGGCCAGAGCCGCCTGCGCAGGCGTGATGCCCATCATTGTGCGGAATTCGCCCTTGGGCGAGCGCTCGAAGGTGAACGTGCAGATGACTTCGCACGAGGTGTTTTCGCGAGCGGCGCGCACGGCGACCGCGGCCTCATCCGTGGCGCTGAAGGTTTCGATGCACAACCCATCGGCGCCGCCTTTGGCCAGCGCCATCGCCTGCTCCTTATAAGCGTCATAAATTTCCTCTTCCGAGACGTCGCCCATCATCAGGACTTTGCCGGTCGGCCCCATCGAGGCGATCACCCAGCGGTCCTCGCCGGCGGCGGCGCGCGAAATGCGGGCGGCGGCTTCGTTCAACTCGGCGGCGCGCCCTTCGAGGCCGTAGTGTTTCAGCTTGAAGCGCGTCCCGCCGAAGCTGTTGGTCTCGATCATGTCCGCGCCGGCTTCGATATAACTTCGGGCGATATCCAGCACGTCCTGCGGCCGTTCGACGCACCACAGCTCCGGACACTGCCCCGGCTTCAAGCCTTTTTGCTGAAGGAACGTGCCCCAGGCGCCGTCGGAGATCAACACCCGCCCGGCCTTGACGGCCTCTACGATTCGCGTTCTGCCCATTATCGCCTCCCCGCTATCAGCCAATCGCTCAGGTTCCCGGTTTCTGCTTTCTGCGTCCGGCAAAAAATATCCACGCCGCGCTGATCAGGCATGCCAGGCCTGCCGAGCCATAAGTGAGTCGGAAAGGAATCGAGATTGCCGGATCATAGGGTTCGAAGGAGGCCAAAAAGCCGTATGTGCAAACCGCGGCGGTAATCAAAAAAGCAGCGGCAAATACAATGCGGATGATGGTCGGCATATCCATTCTCCTTGAGAATTGCGTGAGATAGCGCATTCATCCACGCGCGGCATGGAAGACCTTGCTGGAAGACAGGGCGAATCCTAATTTTCCGCCCCAAACTTTTCGAGGATTTCATCCGGCATATCGAAGTTCGCCGCCACTTCCTGCACGTCATCCATATCATCGAGGAAGGCGATCAACTTCAGGCATTGCTCGGCCTGGCGGCCTTCGACGCGCGTCGTGGTCTTGGGGATGAGCTTGGACTCGGCGCTAACGATTTCAATGCCGGCTCCGGCGATGGCGGCGCGAACTTTTTCGAGGTCGGCGGGCGCCGTCTTGACGCTGAAGCCATCCTCGGAACTTTCGATATCCTCGGCGCCGGCATCCAAAGCGATCTCCATCAGCTTGTCTTCCGTGGTCTTGCCCGCTTCGATTTCAATGGCGCCTTTGCGCTCGAACAGGTAGGAGACGCAGCCGATGGCGCCCAGATTGCCGTTATGCTTGGCGAAGGCATGACGGACTTCCGCCGCCGTGCGATTGGTATTGTCCGTCGAGGTATGGACAATGATCGCTACCCCGCCCGGCCCGTAACCCTCGTAAGTGACTTCCGTATAGGAGACGCCGGGCAGTTCGCCCGTGCCTTTCTTGATGGCATTTTCGATGTTCTTGGCGGGCATGTTGGCGGCGCGGGCTGCGGAGATGGCCGTGCGCAAGCGGGGATTGGTATTGGGATCGCCGCCGCTTTCTTTCGCGGCAATTGAGATTTCACGAATGATACGCGTGAAAATCCGGCCGCGTTTGGCGTCCACGGCGGCTTTCTTGTGCTTGATGGTGCTCCATTTATTATGCCCTGACATAAGCGTGGCCCTCCGGCAACCAGCGCGCTCGCGGAATAAAGGCGTATTATTGCATCGGCGGAGAAGTATTGCGCGCGGGGCCGCGCCGCTGTCAACGGCAAAGGCGAGGCACAAAAGGCGAGGCAAAGGCGAGGCAATCCAAGCGGCGGCCTTTTGCCTTGCGCGCCGGAGCGCAGGCTAAGTAGATTCACCCACTGGCGCGGAGGTCAAAGCGAGGCTGAGGCGCTTGAGCCATTGCAGATGAGTCAGGAGGCAAAAAGCATGTCATTAATTATTGAAATACCCGATGATGTGCAGGCAGGACTCAAATATCCCGCTCCAGAAGTCAGACAAGCGCTGACCCAAGAGTTGGCGTTTGCCTTATATGCGCGCTGGGGATTGTCTTTGGGATTAGCCCGCAAAATGGCCCGGATGACCAAGCGCGAGTTTATGGATGGATTGGCGTCCCGGGGCATAGAACGTCATTATGCAGAGGAGGATCTTGCCAAGGATTGGGGCTATGCGCAGAGTCGTAAGCAATAGCTCGCCATTAATTTATCTGGCGAAAATAGGCCGCATTAATTTGCTGGAAAAGCAGTTCGGGCAGATAACTATTCCGCCTGCCGTGTGGAGAGAAGTCGTTGAAGAAGGTCAGGAACGGGAAGATGCTCGAATCATTGCAGATGCAAAATGGATTAAAGTACATCCAATTTCCCCGTCTCCTTTATTGACAAATCTCAAATCTTTTTTAGATGACGGCGAATCTGAAGCAATTGCCCTCGCGGTTGAAATTCGCGCGGCCACAATTCTTCTGGATGAGTACGAAGCAAGAAAGACAGCGCAATTCAATGGTTTGAACATGATTGGCCTTATTGGAGTGCTTCTGGCGGCAAAAACCAGCGGAGATATATGCTCACTACAAGGCTGCCTCGACCAGCTGGAACAAGCTGGATTCAGAATCTCTGCTCATTTGCGGCAGCAGGCCTTGGCGTTGGCATCAGAATAGAACCAAGTAACTAGCTTGGTTCGATTGGCAGTAAGTTAATTTTTATATCTTCAAATTTGTTCATTACTCTCTTATGGGTCTCTCAAGAAATTCCTACTACCGCGGCGGCGATTGGCTGATGCAGGCCGGTATCCTGATCCTGCTCATTGTCGCGCCGCTCGAAGGCCACGGCCAGGCGCTGTATCTGGCGGCCCAGGGGCTGGCTTTGGCCGGGATGCTGGGACGCTGCTTGATGGACGTTTCGCCCGCTTACCTGCGCAACGTGGCGATTGTTTTCCTGGCGGCGGTGGCGGCGCTGTTGCTTCCGGCGCTTGGATATGCGGCGATCCAAAAAGACATGGGTCTTTTTGCGAAGGGCGCCAAACAATTCTTCTCCCAATACTCCCTGATCCTGCTGGCGACCATCCTGCTGATTTGCCACACCGATTCGAACGTCTATCAGCGCATCCGGCAGCATCCGAAGATCGCCGCCGTCATCCTGGCGATGCTGGCGTTCTGGTTCCTGACCGTGGCGGCTTCGCTCGCGAGTCTGGACCCCCGCGAAAGCTTCCGCACCGTGCGCAAGGAGATCGGCCTCTATCTGTTGCTCTTCCTGCTTGTGATCGAATCCACGCGCACCTGGGTGCGCTGGCGGCGGCTGCTGGCGGCCGCATTCATCATCAGCGCGGTCGTGTGCTGTTTAAGCTGTCTGAGCTATGGCCTTTATATTTTTGCGGATCATTCCGGGATGACGCAGTTGAAGCACTGGATGGACGGAACCAATGAAGCCGGGATTACCAAGGAAGCCGGGAATATCGTCCGGATTCATAGTGCGGGAACGATGGACATCTACGTCCAGGCGCAATTTCCCTTCGATCATCCCAACCGCCTCGGCTCCTATGGATTGATCGTCACGATGCTGTCGCTGGTGGTTTTTTCGTTCAGCCGGCGCTGGAAGCTGCGCGCATGGGTGATTGCCGGCGGCCTGATCGCATTTCTCGCCATTATCTTGAGCGGCACGCGCGGCGCGATGGCCGCGGCCTTTGCCGGCATTGTGATCTGGATGCTTCTTTGCGACTGGCGTTATATCATCGGATTCGTCGCCATCATCGCAGTCGGGGCCTTCCTCGCGCCGACAATACAAAAAGAGCGCTTGAAGTCGTTCTTCAGAACATCCACTTACACCGACACCGAGGGGACGTTTTCGCACCGGATCAACGTCGGCTGCGGCGCGATCGAAATGATGCGGGATCATCCATGGCTCGGCATCGGCTACGGCGAAGAGGTGTTCCAGAAAACTTATCCCGCGTACAAGGACCGGATAAAACAAATCTATAATCTCAAGTCGCTGGACAAGGACGTAGAAGCAAAGTCGCACGCGCACAACAACCTCCTGCAGATCGGCGCGAGCAGCGGCATCCCGGCGATGATCGCCTTCCTTGTCTTCGCGCTGTGGCTGGCCGCCGGCTTGCTGCGGCGGTGGATGTGGCCGCTGCTGGAACCGGATAGATTCGCATGGCTGGCGGCCGCGTTGTTCGCCTTCTGGGCGGCGTTGATGATCTATGGATTGAGCAACTTCAGCTTGCGCCGCGGCGTCGGCATGTATCTCTTCCTGCTGTTCGGCGCCTTCGTCGCGTTTCTTCAGCTCAGCGCCAATCCGCCGGTCCCCCAGGAAAGGCCGAAAAAATGACGGAGCATCCTTTTGCCGATGTCATTGCGCGGATCGGCGAGATCATCGCCGCGAACGAGCGCTTCCTCATTGTCGGCCATCAACGTCCCGACGGCGACTGCCTTGGATCGCAACTGGCCTTGCGGCATGTGCTTGAAGGCTTATGCAAGCGCGCGATCTGCTATAATCAAGGGCCGATTCCCGAAAGCTATCGGTTCCTGCCGGGGATAGAGGCTTATGTCAGCGCCATGCCGCCGGAAGCGCAGGACGTTCAAGTCACATTCATGCTGGATTGCTCAGAGCCCGAGCGCGTGGCGGAAGGATTCAAACCGTGTGGAACGACCGTCTGCGTGGATCATCACGTGACGAATCGCTCCCAGGCCGATGTCAGCTATCTGTTTGCGCGCGCCAGCTCGACAGGCGAATTGATTTACGAAATCTTCGAGCGCCTCGCCATTCCCATCAGCCGCGAAATCGCCACGTGCCTTTATACCGCGATCCTCACCGACACCGGCTCTTTCCGATACACCAGCGCCACACCGCGCGCGTTCGAGGTCGCAGGGCGGCTGGTGGCGGCCGGCGCGGAGCCGGCGCCTATCGCCAGCGAGTGCTATGAATCTTTCGCCCCCTCCACCCTGCTGATGCAGGGGGAAATCCTGGCGGGATTGAAATTCGAGTGCGGCGGCCGGCTGGTCTGGGGCGAGATCACCCGCGAAATGTATCAGCGCGCCGGCGGCGAAGCCGTCGAGCCGGACAACCTGGCCAGCCTGATGCGCGGCGCCCGCGGAGCGATCTGCGCGATCCTGTTCAAGCAAACCGACAAAGGCTGCCGCGTCAGTTTCCGCAGCAAAGGCGACTTCAACGTGGCCGAATTGTCCGAACGCTTCGGCGGCGGCGGGCACCGGAGGGCGGCGGGAGCGGATATCGCTGGGGATTTTGATGCGATTAAGCAAAAGGTTTTTGCTGAAGCGCGACAGCGGCTCTTGGCGTGATTCCATAAGGTATAGAAAATCCATGCGCGCAAGGTATTATATTGATCCCGAGTCAGAATTACCGCATATTTATAGCCATGACGTTGGCGAGCGTGAGGTCGAAGATATTTTGACGCGCCCAGGTGAAGACCGGGCAGGCGCCAATGATTCGCGCATCGCGGTGGGACAGACGCGAGAAGGGCGTTGCTTACGAGTGATATATACATACGATGATGAGCGGGATGAAATATTCGTAATCACGGCGTATGAGCTGGGAGGCAAATCACTAGCAGCTTACCGCCGGCGGTTGCGGCAAAGGAGACAGCCATGAAAAAGCAAACAGTATTTCCCAAGGGCTGGAATGAACGCAAGATACAGCGCGTGATTAAGCATTATGAGGGACAGAGCGAAGAAGAAGCCGTGGCGGAAGATGAAGCCGCTTATCGCGGCCGCAAACGCATCATGATGGAAATTCCAATCAAAGCGGCATCCGAAGTCCGGCGTTTGCTTGCAAAGCTTGCCTGATAAATTTAACTCATTTTGCAGGATCTCTAGATTCATGCAAGATCACTAAAGGCATTCAATGAAGAAGACAAAGAAGACTAACAATTACGTGGAACCTCAGTCGCTTCGAGATGTATGGGCATGGAAGGACGCCGTCTATCGCGATACTAGGAACATGACATTCGAGGAGCAAAAAAAATACTTTGCTCAAGGAGTGGAAGAAGCCGCGCGAAGAATTGGCGCCAAGATTGTGACCAGACCTGATGGGAGCAAGTTACTTGTTTGATCCGCGAGTGAATTTTCTTTATGCCCGATAAGCTCCAAAAAGAAGGCGTCTTGAAGCCGCTTGACGAACCTCGGGAAGTCGCCGAGGAACGTCCGCTGCGGCCTCAGACCACCGATGACTTCATCGGACAGGAAAACATTGTCCAGCAGTTGCGCCTGTTTATCCAGGCGGCCAAACAGCGCGGCGAGGCGCTGGATCACGTCCTGCTTTATGGGCCGCCGGGTCTGGGCAAAACCACGCTGGCGCAGATTGTCTCGAACGAAATGGGTGGGCGATTCCGCTCCACTTCAGGCCCCGTCATCGAGCGCAAACTCGACCTCTCATCGCTCCTTCAGGATTTGGAAGCCGGCGACGTGCTGTTCATAGACGAGATTCACCGCCTCAACCGCGCCGTTGAGGAATTCCTCTATCCGGCGATGGAAGACCGGATGATGGAAATCCAGATCGGCGAGGGACACTACGCCAAATTCATCAAGATCAAACTGCCCCCCTTCACGCTGATCGGCGCCACGACGCGCACGGGCATGATCACGGCGCCGCTGCGGACGCGCTTTGGGATCACGCACCGCCTGAACTTCTATGCCATCGAAGAGATGCGCCGCATCGTCGAGCGCTCGGCCCGCATCCTCGGCATCAAGGCCGAGCCGGACGGCGTGGAGGAGATCGCCCGGCGTTCGCGCGGCACGCCCCGCATCTCGAACCGCATCCTGCGGCGCGTGCGCGATTTCGCCCAAGTGCGCTCGGACGGCGTCATCACGCGCGAGGTGGCGGATGAGGCGCTGCTGCTGCTGCAGATTGACAAGCAAGGCCTGGACGAAGTGGACCGCGCGTATCTGGACGCCGTCATTCAGCGCTTTGGCGGCGGACCGGTGGGAATCAACAACCTGAGCGTCGGCCTGAGCGAAGAGGAAGACACCATCGAAGACACCGTCGAGCCGTATCTGATCCAGATCGGCTTCATCCAGCGCACCCCGCGCGGCCGCATCGACACGGCGGCGGCCTACGAACACCTGGGCCTGAAATACGCCGGCAATCATACGGATTTTTTTCAGTAAATACTATCAGCTGTTGGCAGCTCTCGATCATGCATTCAGCGACGACGTCAAGACGGTCCTCCTTGCGCCGGCCGCCTATGCGCCCGATCCGGATTACGCCGCTACGACGAAGGTGGAAAGGAAATTCCGTTTCAGAAAGAAAGAAGTCCAGCAGGAACGCGAGGAAGTCCAAAAGGATATGGTCAACTCGCTCAAAGCCATCCAAGAAAATCTGTCGGATCGAAAGCCAGTCGGAGAATAATGGTCATTTCGGAGATTGAAACGCGCCTGGCGAGATAGGCCGCTTGGGTTACATTACAAGCCCTGAAGCGATGTTGGGGCTTTCCGGATTGACCGTTACGGTTTGCTTCGACGGCGAAATGACCAAATCCATGTCTTCCATGGGAAGGGCGCCGAGGAGAACGCGGTCGCCGATAACGAGCGCGCCTCCAAAGGAGGTGCGGCCGAGACAGTTGATCGTAACTGGACCAACGTAAGAGACGACTTCTTTTTTCGCGTTGGCGATGGTCACTTCCCTGCGCTCTATTTCCTGAAAACCCAGCTGAATCTTAATGTGTTCCGGGATGCACAGGCAAAATGCCCCGCTATCTACCAGCGCTTCGACCTGCACTGAATTAAGGTCCGCTCTTTTGGGATTGGAGAGCGATATTTCGGCATTGATGGTGTCCATCCTTTGTCGCCTTTCAATTGCATCCTTCTCAGCTGTGATCGCTAAAGTGAAAAATACATATAATCACTAAGATAAAGACTGCATGCGTACAGCTACTCCTGGCGACGGTTCAATCACAAAGCATTATCGCGACTAGGCGGCGTGCTGAATATCTTCGGGATCAAGATAGCCAATTTCATCCCGGTCCTTATAGGCGACCTTAACTTTAAAGTTCTGAGTTTGCGGGACAACCGCAACAACTACTGCAGTGCGTCCATTATTTTTTGATACAACTGTATCGCCAATCCGGTACTCTTGGCTAAGTGGAGTAGCACCTACAGTTTTTAAGAATTCTTTAAATGCACCCATGAGATCATCTCCTTTCTTTAGTTTCCTCTTTAGCAAAGCGCGCAAAGATTGAATTCCATGTACATCCGATTAAGAATGCTTCTTTCCAATTCTCGCTTGATGATATAAAGACTGCGACAATACCACCTAAAAAGATACTAATGACAAAATCATAGATCAGAATTCGCCCTTCTGGAACAATAGATTTCCAGCCAGCAGATCCTGGAATGATACTGGGTTTGGATCCTTTCTCGCCAGTATGATAAGAGGCTATGACTTTTTGAATACGCGTAGTACGAAACCAGTAAAGATACATGCAAGTGGCGCCGAGCATTCCAAGTGCGAAATTGAATAATTCCGTTCCCAAGGACGCTGTATTTTTGCCTGTTAAAGTGTTTGTAGTTTGCGCAAATAGTAAAGAGCCAATTCCCATCATAACTGCCGTTAATATCACCATTCGTGCTATTTTTGCGAACCCTATTGAAAAACTTTTTGATAGGCGCATTATTGCCTCCCTCAGGATGATCGTGAAGTTATTCTGCTTAACGCTGTTTCCCTGTCAATCCCCAAAGCAATAAATATAAATCTACTTGCCCATCGCCACCCGCTCTGGATTCACCGGTGGCTGGTCGCACATCACGCGGAAGCCGACGTTAGAGACGCGCTGCCAGGACGGATACGCCAGGCGGAACGCCGAGCGCGCGCGGATCGGGCGGTCGCTCCATGAGCCGCCGCGCGCGACGTGGTCGCCTTCGGCCGTCACGGCGTTGCGCCCGTCGCCGTCAGAATAGGGATACGGCCTATAAAGGCTCAGCGTCCATTCGCCGGCGTTGCCGTGCATATCATACAGGCCCCACGCGTTCGGCTTATATTTGCCGATTTCGCACAAGATTTTCTGGCCGTCGTTGTAGCGGTCGTCGCGCGGCAGGAAGGCTTGGATGTTGCTAGGATTGGGAATCGGCTGCGGATTGACGCCCTGCACTGCCAGGAGTTTGATCGAGACATCGGCTAAATTGGCATAGGTCGAAAAGTCGCCATCCACTCCGCCATAAGAAAGCGGCGTATCCGTTCCCGCGCGGCAGGCCCATTCCCACTGCGCCTCAGTCGGTAGCGTGAAGTGGCCGCCCGTCTTCTTGGAAAGCCATTCGCAATACGCCATCGCCTCGCGCCACGAAATCCGCACGACCGGAAAGCTCGGCCCGTTGATGGGATAGCCGGGCGTCGTGTGGTCTTTGCTCTGCTGGTCAATGAACCGGTTGTCATGCAAGGGATCGAATTGGTT
>JAPLSP010000704.1 GCA_026398575.1 Candidatus Sumerlaeota bacterium
ATTTGCGAAGAGAACACCTACGAAGGCCAGGCGCCGATGGAGCTGGAAGCCGCCGCCTGCGAGGCCGGCGACGAAAGAGGCTTCTATCCGGCGCTGCTGGATGCTTCGCCGAAGGCCGGGACGCTTTTTACGATCCGCGCCTCCGCGATCATCCGCGGCCTGGTCGAAGACGCGCGCAAAGGGACGCCGCGCGAAATCTGCGCCGCCCGGTTCCACAACTCCGTGGCTCGCATGGCGCTGGACGCCTGCCGGTATATTCGCGAGCGCACGAATCTGAAAGTGGTCGCGCTCTCGGGTGGCGTCTTCGCCAATACATTCCTGCTCGAACGGCTCGCGGGCCAGCTGGAATCCGAGGGATTTGAAGTGCTGATGAATGCGCGCGTTCCGGCGGGCGATGGCGGCGTCAGCCTCGGTCAGGCGGCCATCGCCGCGGCGCGAGTTCAGTGGAAACGGGAAGAGTAAATTCCCGCGATGGGGGAAGAATAGATTCCCTCGATTATTGTCAATGAAAGCGAGGGTGACATCATGTGCTTGGCAATTCCAGGACGGGTGATTGAAGTCAACGGCCCCAAGGCCAAGATCGAGATATTGGGCAATATCCGCGAAACGGACCTGATGCTCGTCGGCGAAGCGGCCGTCGGCGAATATCTATTGATTCATGCCGGCTATGCCATTCAGAAGATGACGGAAGAAGACGCCAATGAGACCTTGAGCCTGTTGCAGCAGGCGGCGATTTACGCCAACGATGTATAAATCTTTTTTAATTATTAAAGCAATTTAATGAGCTATAATTTGTAATCAAGCGAGGCGTGAGACATGAGGCCTGAAACGAAAGCCGCAAATGAACGCAATGTCGAACGAATCCGGCTCGCCGCTGAAAAGTTGGGGCGTCCGATGCGCCTGATGGAAGTGTGCGGTACGCATACGCACGCGATCGCGCGGGCCGGCTTGCGCACGCTGATGGCGCCGCACGTCGAAATGGTCTCGGGGCCCGGATGCCCCGTCTGTGTGACGGCGCAGCAGGACGTCGAGCGGATGATCTGGCTGGCGCGCCAGCCGGGCGTGGCGCTGTGCGTTTTCGGCGACATGATCCGCGTGCCGGGGCTTGAATCCAGCCTCGAACGCGAACGCGCCGGCGGCGTGGACGTGCGCATCGTCTATTCGCCCGGCGATGCGCTGAAGATGGCCCGGGAAGATCCGCATCGCACGTTCGTTTTCGCCGCCGTGGGATTCGAGACGACGGCGCCCATCACCGCCGCCGTGGCGCTCGAGGCCCGGGCCGGCGGCGTCAAGAATTTCGCGCTGCTGTCGCTGCACAAGGTGATTCCGCCGGCGATGGAAGCCGTGTTGTCGGGCGGTGACGTGCGCATTGACGGCTTTCTCACGCCGGGCCACGTCTCGGTGATCATCGGCGCCAAGGCCTATCAGCCGCTGGCCGAGCGCTTCAAGGTTCCGTGTGTCGCCACGGGCTTCGAGCCGCCGGATATCCTCGAAGGCGTGGCCATGCTTTGCGAATGCGTTGCCGAGGGACGATACGGCTCCTTCATTCAATATCATCGCGCCGTCACCAACGAAGGCAATCCGAAAGCCCTGGCGGTGATGTTCAGCGTCTATGAAATCGCCGACTCGGCCTGGCGCGGCCTTGGGACCATCCCGAAAAGCGGATTGAACTTCCGCAAGGAATGGGGCGCGTTCGACGCCGAGCGAAGATTTGAAATCCCGACGCCGCCGGCGCTCGATCTGCCGGGATGCCTGTGCGGTGAAGTATTGAAAGGCCGCATTCAACCGCCGCAATGCCCGTTATTCAGAGTCCGTTGCTCGCCGCGCAATCCCATCGGACCATGCATGGTTTCGTCCGAAGGCGCATGCGCCGCCAGTTATAAATATGGATGATTCAAAAGGAGGAGCATCATGAAACTTGCCCGACAAGACCGCATCGCCATCCGCGAACAGGTGGCGCCCGTTTTTGAAGAAATTACGGCCAACGCCACGCCAGTGAACCACCTGTGGCGGCGCCATGAAATTGTTGTCAATGGCGCCACGTATCCCGGCCTGCTCTACAAGACGACGTGCCTCAAGTTCCTTCGCGACGCTATCGCCGAACTCCATCCTACGGACGGAATCATCGTGATCAAAATTGATTCGACGAATTTGAACTGGAAGTCGGGATATTTTGTAATGACGACGGAAGAGTTCTTCGGCGGCGGAGCGCACAACATCCCCAATACGCACTCCTACAAAGAGGTGGGAAGCTATGCCCTGGGAGTGACGATCAACTGGACGCTGGGATATATTGTTTGAAAAACTATTTCTCTCGAAATCGCTGAATCAAACTCAGAAAATGGGTGATCACGCTAATGGACAATTCAAAAATCCTTTTGGCCCATGGCGGCGGCGGCGCGCTGATGCGCGAACTCATCGAGCAGACCATCGGCCCGGCTATCGGCGGACTGACGCAGGACCTGCCCGACGCCGCTCCCATCCCCGGCGAATTTGATGGTCTGGCGCTGACGACGGATTCCTTCGTTGTCAAGCCGCTCTTCTTCCAGGGCGGCGACATCGGCTGCCTGAGCGTCTATGGGACGCTGAACGATCTGGCGGTCTCGGGCGCGCGGCCATTGGCGCTTTCCATGGCGCTGATTCTCGAAGAAGGTTTGGAAATTGAAATCCTAAAGCGCGTGCTGGAGTCGGCGGGGCGCGCCGCGCGCGAATGCGGCGTGCCGATCATCACCGGCGACACGAAAGTCGTCTCGCGCGGACAGGCAGACCAGCTTTATATCACGACGGCGGGCGTCGGCCAGCGCCGCGCTGCGCTGTCTCCCGCGCTGATCCGCGAGGGCGACGCCATCCTCATCAACGGCGGCATCGCCGAACACGGCGTCGCCGTCATGAGCGCGCGGCAGGGCTTGGAGTTCGAAACGCCCATCCGCTCGGACGCCGCGCCGGTCTGGCCGCTGGTCAGGGCGCTGCTCGATCAGGGCGTGATGGTCAAGGTCATGCGCGATCCGACGCGCGGCGGCCTGGCGGCCTGCTGCTACGAGATCGCCGAATCGGCGGGAGTCACGGTCGTTTTGGAAGAAGAGAGAATCCCGCTGCGGCAAGAAGTCATCGGCGCTTGCGGGATGCTGGGACTCGATCCACTTAACATCGCGAACGAAGGCAAGGTCGTAGTTTTCGTCTCCCCCGCCGACGCCGAACGCGCCGTGGACATCCTGCGCGAACTCCCAACCGGCAAAGACGCCGCGATCATCGGCCACGCCGTCTCGCGCCGCGCCAAACCCGCCATCCTGCGCACGCGCTACGGCGCCGAGCGCGTCATCGAAATGCCCTACGGCGAAGATTTGCCGAGAATCTGCTAATATTTTTTCAAACTCCGAATATTTTTTTGAACTCCGTTTGAAAAAAATACCAAATAAGATCGCCATCACACAACGCGCACGTGGCCAACGCGATTATTGCCAGTGTGTTTTAGAGCAGGGCGAGGAACAGGGCGAGAACGGGGAACGCTTGCTCCGGCGCCCAGCTCCAGGAAATCGGCAAATTCACTTCGAGCGATTCGGCGATGGAAATAAGCGATCAATTCCTTGCCGCTCAAGTTATGCGCTTCCTTATAGATTTGCTCTTGGATGCGCCGCTTCATCTCGACGCAATCGAATGCCTTCTTTGATTTCATATCAAGCCTCCAATCCCTTCACGATGTCTTCTGGCGTCAGGATCAAAACAGCGCCGTATCCGCGCGCCGTATTGACCCCATTAAAACCGCGAATGCGCATCGGTTTGAGCAAGTGCTTGAAATTCCATAATGCATTCAATGAACGAACACTAAACCGTCTGAAGCAGCGCAGCAATGGGAAAAACTCCCGGCGCCGGCCGACGCCGAACGCGCCGTAGACCTCCTGCGCGAAATCCCAACCGGCAAAGACGCCGCAATCATCGGCCACGTCGTCCCGCGCCGCGCCAAACCCGCCATCCTGCGCGCCCGCTACGGCGCCGAGCGCGTCATCGAAATGCCCTACGGCGAAGACTTGCCGAGAATTTGTTAAAGTTGGTTTTGGGTGAAGGGGCGCAAGGACTACAAGGACAGCAAGGACCGCAAGGACGCAAAACGAACCACAAGGAGCGCAAGGAGTACGAAGAATGGGCTGGGTGGGCGCGGGACGCCGGACCGCGCGACTACTTGTTTTTCTTGATATTCGAGAGCAGCCACTCTGCGAGTTTTTCGATGCCTTCGCCGGTGCGGGCGGAGGTGTAGAAAAGGAGCGCTTCGGGTTTGATGTTGCGCATGTTTTCTTTGAGGCGGTCGAGGCTGAAATCGGTGAAGGGGAGCAGGTCCATTTTGTTGATGATGACGGCGTCGGCGCTCTGGAACATGGGGGGGTATTTCACGACTTTGTCATCGCCTTCGGTGACGCTGAGGACGACGGCGCGCAGGGTCTCGCCCAGATCGAATCCAGCAGTGCAGACGAGGTTGCCGACGTTTTCGATGAAGAGCAAATCCATCGTCTTCAGGTCGAGGGTATCGAGCGCGATGGTGACCATGTTGGCGTCGAGGTGGCAGCCGCCTTCGGTGTTGATCTGGACGGCGGGCGCGCCGGCGCGTTCGATGCGCTCGGCGTCGTTGCAGGTGGCCAGATCGCCTTCGATGACGGTGAAGCGCGCGGCGGTCTTGAGGCGCGGGGTGAGGGCTTCGAGCAGGGCGGTCTTGCCGGCGCCGGGCGACCCGAGGAGATTGACGCACAGGATTTGCGCGCTTTCGAGCCGCGCGCGAATCGCCTGCGCCATTTGATCGTTGGCTTTGAGGATTTTTTTCGCGAGTACGATTTCCATGATGGTTCCTTTAATCAATTTCAATCGAAGTCAGCAGCAGCTCCCTGCCCTTCTCGATATATATGTCATAGCTGCCGCATTGGGGGCAAGGGCTAAAGGCTTCCTCGAATTGCGAACGGACGCCGCATTTGCGGCAATCGCCCGTGAGCAGGGGTTGTTCGATTTCCAGTTCAGCCGTTTCCAGCAGGGTACCGGCGCGCATGGCGTCGAAGGCGAACCGCAAGGCTTCGGCGCTGGCGCCGGAAAGGCGTCCGACCAGAACCTTCACTCGCTGGACGCGGCCTTTTTCTTCCGCGAGCCCCTCCGCCTTGGCGCGGCGAACCTCCTGCTCGGCGGCGCCGATCAATTCCGAGGCGATGGAGGCTTCGTGCATGATCAGGCGCTCTTCTCTTGGTTCGACATTGATTTTTGGGCGTAGGCGCGCGCGGCGGCCAGACGGATTTTTTCGGCGTACGACTTGAAGTCGCTGACGTCGCGATCCGTGAGCGGCGCCTGGCTATAGCGAGCGATTTCAAAGGCGCCTGTCATGCGTTCGAGCCCCGCGCGATAGGGCATGAGATCGGTCAGTGTGAATGAGTATTCTCGCGCGGTCTGGAAATCCGAGCGCGGCCGTTCGAGCTGCTTCATACTGTTGCAGAACTCCTCGAAAAAGGCGAATATCTGTCCGCGCGCGGAATCGGGCGGAGGAGGCGCCGGGCGGGCGGCGGCGGGAGGCGCCGGCGCGATCTCGCCGCGGGCGACGTTATCCACGAGCGGCGGAACCGGCGCCGGCGCATGTTGGGCCATGCGCTGGCGCCAATAGCGGATCACCACCAGCATCAGCGCCAGCAGGAGTCCGATATAAGCGCCCATCCGGACGGCTTCCCAGAATCCCCAGGTCTCTCGGGAGCGGGGATACTCGACAGGATTGCTGAGGTTCATGATCGGGGACGACAGCGAGAAAGGCTTCACGGGCGGCCCCAGCCACAATGTCGCGGCCACGAGCGGCCCCGCAATGAGCGCCAACAAGAGCCATTGCCGCGCCAGCACGCCTGTGATCGTCCATCCCATCCCCGACGCGCCTTGATGGGCGCGTTCAAGCGTGGCGGCGAAGTGATCGGCGATGGCCATCGTCACCCACAAAAAGCCCGTCGCCCCGAGGGTGAGCCAGACCAGCCATTCCGGGAGGCGCCAGGCCATCAGGGCGCCGAAGCAGATCAGATTATTGTTCAACAGCAGGCGATGCCAGTCGCGCTGCTGCAGCGCCAGCAAGGCCAGCGGCGCATTGAGCGCGACGAATGAAAGAATCCAGGGCGGCTTGCGTACGACGAGATAGGGCGAAACAAAAATGGCGATGTAGCAGAGATAAACGCCGAGCCGCTCGCGATGCGTCAACCCATTGAGGAGATCCATCAAAGGAAGTCGCAAGACATAGACGCTCAGGAATATGATCGCTCCCCCGCCCCACGTGGCTGCCGCCACCCAGACCAGCGAGGCGTGAGGCCATCCGCAATAGACTCCCAGCATGGACGCCCCGGCAGTCCAGAGATACAGCAAAAAATAGACTAAAATCAGCGGCGCCGTTGAATACACAAACCATGCCTTTCGCGCCGCGAATCATGAGGCGCCCGGCGCGAGCGGGGCAATTGCATTCTTGCCGCAGGAAACACTTGCCAGCAAGGGGGGACGCGCGCGATACTACCTAAAGCGGGGATAAAAATTCACTTTCCGGAAGAACCTGGATACACGGATATGGCGACTCAAGTTGCGCAATCTGCGATCGCAGAAGGGATGGTTTTGGCCGAACCGGTTATCAATCGTCAGGGACAAGTGCTGCTGCCGGCGGGAACGGCATTGACAGCCAAGCATCATATAATGCTAAAAACCTGGGGCATTGCCCACGTCGCCATCCAGACCGCCGAGGACGGGCAAAAGCCTTCCGACGGCGGCGGCATGAGCCGTGAAGTGCTGGCGCGCGCCATCATGCGCCTAAGCAAGCGTTGGCAATGGAAGCCGCACAACGCCTGGGAAAAAGAGATATACATGCTGGCCGTCAAACGCGCAGCGGATCTGACGCTCAAAGGCAATTAGGCCCCGGTAGATGGAATTTCTAGCGTTCATTCCAGAATCCATAATGTAAAATGAAAAATGAAAAATCTAAAACTTTTAATAGGTTTTATCGGGTGATCTTATGGGTATCAGAGAAATCATAGCCAACAAGATTGATGATCTTCCGACGCTGCCCACGATTCATTCGGCGCTGTCGGAAGCCATCGCGCGGCCAAATTCCACGGCCCGTGAAATCTCCGAAATTATTTCTTCAGACCAAGCCGCCTCGTTTCGCATATTGAAAGTCGTGAATTCTGTTTTTTATGGATTTCCCGGGCGGGTGGATACGATTTCGCGCGCGGTGGTGATTCTGGGCTTCGACGAGGTCAGCAATCTGATCCTTGCCTTGTCGGTGATGGACCTGTTTTCCAAGAGCGCGTCGGTCCTGGGTTTTCGTCCCAGCGATTTCTGGGCGCATTCGATCGCCGTCGGCATGTTGACGCGGCAAATCGGCCAGGCCGCCGGGATGCTGACCCAAGAGCATTTGTTTGTAGCCGGTATTATGCATGATATCGGGAAACTGGCCTTTTTCGAGTTTACGCAAGAGGAATTCGGCCGCGCGCTGACCTACGCCTCGGAGCATAACTGCCGGATCATCGAAGCGGAACGGGCCATGATGGAAATAGACCATACGACGGCGGGTTTGTTGCTGGCCGAGCGTTGGCGTCTGCCCCAATCACTGAAGAACGCCATCAGCCATCATCATGAAGGGCGCGTGGCAGGCATGGCCGACCCGCTGGTGGCCTCCGTGCATCTGGCCGACATCATTGCGCGCGCGCTGGAGCTGGGATTTCCGGGCGATAATACCGTGCCTGAGCCCGCCGAGCATATTTGGGATACGCTACGGCTGCCGGAAGGCATCTTCGATAAAATCATTGCCAAGTTCATGCCGCAATATGAAGAACAGATGAACATGATGTTGAATAAATAATGAATTTCTCAAGGACCGCTCCCGCATGGAGAATACGCTCAAAACGCCGGACACAATGACCAAGCCCTTGCGCCCAACGACCAAACAGGCGGCCTGGGAAGAATTTCTGGAAACGATGCTGGTCTATGCTTCCGGACGAGTGCAAGACGGGCCGCTGGCGGAAATCATAGCGAATGGCTTGAACGCCTTTTCCTACCTTCCGGGATACCGGTCCGCAACGCTTTATTTCATGGATAAAGACACCTATGAGTTTCGCCATAGCACCTCGATTCCTGAATCCGCCCAGAACTGGGCGCAGCAGCTTTTCAGCCGGTTAGTGGATCAGGGCGACATCGCCTGGGCATTGGATTCAGGCCATGCCTTCGTTTCCCCAAAGCAAGACGATCCGCAACGGCCCGCGCATTTGATGATCCTCACCTTGTCGGTTCCGACCACCGTCATCGGGTTGATGCTGATATTCCTGGATGAGCCGCCGGAGTTGATGGAACACATGATCCGCGGCCTGTGCCTGTTGCATGCCAAGACATTCGCCTACATGCTGAACAACGTGACGATGATCGGCGAGTTGCGCGGACAGCAGAGCATCCTCGAGCAGCGCGTGGCCGCGCGCACGCAAAGCCTCGAACAGGCCAAGCGCGCGCTGGAAATCACCACGCAGCGCATCAAGGAAGCCAAGGAAGTGGCCGAACGCGCCAGCGAGTTCAAGAGCGCCTTCCTGGCCAACATGAGCCATGAAATCCGCACGCCCCTCAACGGCGTCTTGGGCATGCTGGCGCTGACGCTGGAATCCGATTTGAATCCGATGCAGCGCGATTTCCTGCAAACGGCGCAGAAAAGCGCCCAATCGCTGCTTGCGCTGATCAATAACATTCTCGATCTGGCCAAAATCGAGGCGGGACGTTTTGAAAAGCACGATGTGAAGTTCAACCTATGCGATCTCCTGTCGACGGTCGCCGATACCACGGCGCACGGCGCGCATCAAAAGGGCATCGAGCTGATCTGCGCCGCGGACGAAGACGTTCCCGTCCTGCTGGTCGGCGACGACGGCTGGCTGCGGCAGATTCTCGTGAATCTCGCGGGCAACGCCATCAAGTTCACGGAAAAAGGCGAGGTGATTCTTCGCATCGAGCGGCTGAATACCGATCAGACGCGCGCGCGCGTTCGATTTTCCGTCACCGACTCGGGAATCGGCATTTCCAAGAAGAATCAAGCGCGCGTTTTCGAAAGCTTCACCCAGGCCGATGGCTCCGTCACGCGCAAATACGGCGGCACGGGGCTGGGGCTGACGATCTCCCGGCAATTATGCCAGCGCATGGGCGGACAGATGCAGTTGGAGAGTGAAGAAGGCAAAGGCTCGCGCTTTTGGTTCGACGTGGAACTGGACCAGCAAACCGGCCTGCCCCCGGCCCTGCCGCGATTGCCGGAAGGCCATCGTATTCTCATCATTGACGACAATCAGGCCGCCGCCCAAACCCTGGCGCGAATCCTGCAAGCCTGGGGCGGCGCCGCTCAGATCGCAAGCGAAGCCGGCGAAGGAATCCGAATAGCCGGCCAGGCGGAGGCGCAGGGGGCGCCTTTCCACTCCATTTTCTGCGATCTGACGCTCGCAGGCCCCGGCGCTTTGCCGGAAGCGGCGGCGCCGCTTTTGCCGAATCTGCTGCGCGAGGCCACCGCCGCCTCCGGCGCCAGGATCATCGGCATGGCGCAACCCGGACGGCCCCATTACGATTGGGGAGCGCTCGATAAGCTGTGCGACCTGATGCTGAACAAGCCCCTGAAGCGCGATCACTTGCTGATCGCGCTGGGTCTGGCGCCGATGGAAGGGGCGGCCAAAATCCTGGCCGAAACGCGGGCGCCCGAAACCGTGCGCGCCGGCGCGAGGATCCTGCTGGTGGAAGACGTGGAGATCAACCGCAAGGTCGTCCGAGGCATGCTCAAGGATTCCGGCTGTCAGATTGAGACGGCGGAAAATGGCCGCGAGGCGATCTCGGCTTTGGAGAAGAAGACATTCGACCTGGTCCGCCGCAAATGTGGGGACGCCAAAGGAACCGGCGCCCGCCGTCGGCGGGGCGCCTGGCGCCGCTCCGGAAAGCCCTTCGCCGGCCGAAGAAGGACCGGCGGTGGACGTCAAGGAGGCGCTGGAACGCGTCGGCAATGACAAGGAATTGCTGATCGAGCTATTCGGAATGCTCGAAGAAAATCTGAATGAAATTCTGCCCAAGTTGGAGGCGGCGATCGAACGCAGCTCGGCCGAGGAAGCCCGCAGCCTGAGCCACCGTCTCAAAGGCTCGGCGGCGAATCTCTCAGCCCTGGCGCTGCGGCAGAGCGCCTCGCAAATCGAGCAACTGGCCAAGCAATCCGATTGGGCCGGCATTCGCAGCGCGATGCCCGGACTTCATGCCGAGTCCGAACGATTCAAAGCGTTCCGTAAAACGTATTCCTGAGCGCCGGCGGGAACAAGGCGCTATGAATAAGATATGCCCTCGCCCGCCCATCCGCACTCCCCGCAGGGCGAAGGCGACGGCGTAGGGCTTGGAATGGAGGACGGCGCGGGACTCGGCGACGGATTAGGGTTGGCTCTCCGCATCAGTGTTTGGAAGACGTGAGCAGAATAGCTACAAATCTTTACATCTCGAAATAGCTATAATATAATATTAATTTGGCCAGTTGAATAACCTTCTTGCTGAATATAGTTATCAAATAGCTATAATTTAATCATCTGGCAACGGGTGGGAACCGCTGTTCTTGAGCGAGGAAGAGTTGGATCGAATCCGGCAAAACATCCGCGCCAGCCGGTCAAGCGGAAACAAATCTTTCATCAAAAAGCAGGAGTGATGATTGAAACGTCCCCAGCATCCCATGAAACGAGGCCATAAAACAATGAAAGATGAAGAAAATCATTTAGTTTAATAACCTGTCCGCGAAATACCAACTGCAATCACTCCAGGAACAGGCCTTCTTTTTTCCTTTGGATAAACGACGCCCCAGTTCTTTGCGCACCACAACTCCAGCTCATCTAATTTTTCTTCTGTTATGTGGTTTGGCCATAGGAGCTTATTGAATTCCTGTACATCATCACGCAGTATGTATGCAATATATCTAGCGAAAAATTCGCGCTGAGGCAGCTGAATATTTGCGAAGTATATCAATTTCTCAGAGCGCAATCCCTCCGCCAGGAATTTTTTGATGGTATCTGTTGGGGCTAAAGAAATGATATATCTTAGCTCATACGGATCTACATTCATTGCCAAATTCATACGCGAAGTGTGATTGTCACCAAGAGTGTGAATCACTCGCGCTTCTGCTTCTTTATCACCATACCGCGTAAGCAAAGCGTCAATTATTAAATTTTGCCTTGTGTTCTTCGTAACTCCAGCTGCGCGGATTTCATTGATTAATGTTATCGCGCTCTCCTTTGTAGTGGAGGGAAGGATGCAATAGAGAGCTACTAAGTATGATCTATCAGCCACAGTTCGCCGATCCAATTTCAGAATTCCTTCTCTTATTGTAGTTGCCCGCGCATCAAGACTCTCTAGGCGAAATAGGTTAATTAGCTGACAAGGAGCCTCTAAGTTCTTGCCGAGAACCAGCGACTCCTTAATCAGCATTTCCATCAAGTCCTTGCTTTCGGATCGAGCGGGATACTTCGGATTATACGGATGCTCAATCATAAATCTTTCTACGCGCTCGAGCACCAATTGTTTTGAAGAAGATTCTGGCATTTGAAGCGCAAGAGGAAGCAAATGGCGACTCAAACTTGCAGCATCTTGACTATCGGTAAAAGCAACCTCGCAAGATGCCGTGGTCTGCAAATTGCACAATATTTGACGGCAGCGCTCAGCAATGCTCTCCTCGGAACTTGAATAAATGGGCATAAGAGCAAACACCAACATCGGAAGCAAGAATACAACTCTAATCATGGAAGCGCTCCTTGGAATTGGATATCTATAAATTATGGATGCACAATAGTATTCCATTGCGGCTGGGCGGGCAGCCCTATCAAATTCCCTCTTCCTGTTTGCACAGCTTGAATAGGATAGTACAATAGCCATTCTCTAAGACTTGGTACAGACGTTTGAAAATACATAAGATTTGATGTGTTTCGATCAGGGGGGCCAGCATCAGCAAGCCCAAATGTATGGCCAAGTTCATGACCAACAAGCCGCGTAGCAATATCGGCAGTCGGACTATCTGCCAGAAAAATACAATTCTGATCCGAGAAATATACCGCATCGCAAGTATCTGACGTCTCAGACAGCAAAAGATAGGGCGTGTGAATGAGAGTTGTGACCGCTAGCGAAAAGACCACACCTGATGTTGCTGACGTGAATTCATCGGTGGGGACCCCACTGTAATTGAAATCAATATAGCCATTTCCGTTTAGATCAATAGGATTCGCAATTGAAGAATCGCCAATAATATTTACCCTAGCTACTCCTTTTCCAAGATAAGCATTGCTTCCTGTCACACAGGCGGCGCTGGGAAAAGGTCCGGGAGCGACCACACTTGTTGAAATCCTATTATCAGAAAGGGAATAGTAGCGAATATCACGTGTACCCATATTATACACGGCAGTCCCGAGCGATGCGGCCTCGGCGCCTTGCTTGCTTCCAAGGCGGCATGACATGCGAGACTCGCCCGGAATTCTCCCAATGATTTCGATGTCCTGAGGACTGGCGGAGGCGCGATCAGGAATACAAGTGTAGCCGGCGCCGACCGCAGGATCAAAGAAAACATACGGAGCGTACTTGGCTGGGTTGACTGTGAGAGTAACATGCGTGCTCGTCGTATAGCCCGCCCGGCAATTGACATCAACATAATCGAATAGCTGAGCGCCCATCAGCTGCGCTGTCAGCGTTGGATAGCGGTCCGCCGGCGTCACCACAGGAAAGACTTCGTCATATCCGAATTCGGTTGCGGCGCATCTCGAAAAGTCAGTGCTCACGACTCCTCCCACGACCCGATCTTTTGCGATTATGCCTCCGACGCTCCATTTTAGTTGCAGATCGAAATCCCCTGGTACTATGCCCTCAATATACAGAGTCGCGGGAACGCTACTCGCTTCGGTTGCGAGATTCCAGCTAAAAAGCGTCTGCTGCGTTCCCGAAGTCTTGTTTGCCGATCTCCAAAGGCGAATGTTTCCATTGACGCCCTCCAAAGTCAAGACGCCTGTGGAAATACGCGGCGCGTAGGATAGCGATAATGGCTGGAGCTCGTTTTCATCTGCAACACCGGCCTCTGT
Organism: Candidatus Sumerlaeota bacterium; assembly: GCA_026398575.1. Next base: position 13,089 of record JAPLSP010000704.1, read on the forward strand.
GGTGACCTCATCTCTATCAGGGATGCCATTGAGGTTATCGTCGTCCCAATTGAGATAAATTAATTTCCCTGGAAACTGCTCCTCGATGTCATCTTCATACGCATTATTCACTATGTCATTTATGGTTCCATTATTATTCGAGTCAATATCAAGATCCACTTGAACAACCGTGAAATCTGTCCTGCAGTTTGCGGTCAGGAAGGCGGCGTCGAACGCAGCGTTGACATAAGCATCATCCAAAGATTGCGATGGCGCAAGGCCAATAATCATGGCCGTCATGCCGCTTGTCGTGTCAACCGTCGCGGTCGTACCCTCGACCACGAACTTGACCTTATCTGCTGGCGCGGTAGATGAGCCATGCGTCCATGTGACTGTGCACGGCAGATCATTCGGCTGCACTATGGCGGCGAGCGTCTGTGTGCTACCCACAGCAATCCAATCAATATTGGTAATGCTGAAATCGCATACTGTTAATGTTACGCTGTCATAATCCTGAAATTCATTATTGAGATTACACGACCATGTAAGAGCTATATCGCCGACGTTCCCGCTTGAGGCAAGGCCTTTAACCGTCAAAGAACCTGGGAGCGCCTCGGAGCCCAGATTCCACGTTTTCGGTAGCGCGAGCGTAGTGGCGCCGTCGAGAACGGCGATTTTGTCGCCGCCGGACGGAGTTTCCAGCGTTACGGTAACGCCGCTGTTTTGCAGACCGCCATAAATGGGATATAGATGAAGCGATTGTCCGACGGCGATAAATGCGCCTGGTGAATCCTCGCGTAGCTCGCCCGCCTCGTCTGTCATGCCCTCCCAATCCAAGTCCAGATTATAGACCGTATAAGTGGTTGTCGCCGACATGTTGGCGACTGGTTGTCCGCTGCTTATGGCCTGCGCAACGGAATAAGCGTCGCCGAAATTCGTGGACACGCCAATGCCTTGTATCGTCACCGTCGTTCCGTCCAGCGTCGCGTATGGTTGATTATCTTGAACGAATATAGAGCGTTGAGCGTCGCAGGTCCAGCGAATTCCATATCCCAGCTCTTCCGGCAACACATACGCCGCCAGCGTAGTGGTTGTGCCGAGCTTGAGGTAGTCAATATCCGTGATACTGACTTCCCATGCCGTCAGAGTTACGCTCGTTGTATATGGCGTGGTGATCACGCTTCCCTGATCACCTTCCCATACGACAGTGCAGCATGGAATGATGAGGCTGACGCATGGCCAATCGCATACGGCTCTTAGATCTACCTTTAGCAAATTGGTGTTTTCGGCCGGCTCAATCCAACATATTGCATCAGCCGAAGAGGCGTCCCATGTCACAGTACGCGTTGAAACATTCTCGCCTTCTTTCAATCCATCCGTCGTTGCGGGAACGTTTGCGGATAGATGCGAAGTAATAATCTTTCCGACAGGTTCCAAAAATGATTGCGGATCGGCGGTCACGCCATAATCCTCAGCATGAGCACGCATTGCGAAAATGCTCAAGAGCGGTAGCGCAAGAGCCACCATTAAGCAAAGCTTGTTATGCGTGGAGCTCGTTCGCTTGGTTATCTGCTCTCGCTGCGCTGCTATTTTATGTTTGGTTTGCATTCGTAAATTCCCCCTTTTCCCATAATATAGGTAAGCGTGTACTCATTCCCATGCCTCGTTTCCCATTCCTGCGCTGTGGCGTAAACATTCGGGCTGATGCAGCGAAAATCACGCTGGCGAAATATGGGATGCAGTTTTTGCATTGCCCACCAGAACGTTTTCATATCCATGCTAAACTGAATGCGTTCATCCTTGCCCCATACGCCCAAGTTCCAGCGCATGTTAGCGAGAAGCGGCGGCGGGGTTTGCGGCGCGGCGTTTTCGGCGGCGCGCCACGCATATCGGCGCGCAAAGACAAAAAGATTCCCAATTCCGGCAACGCCATAATTGTTCTCCGAGGCGTTCCATAACCGGAACGCAGAATAGCAAGGATTTGCTGCCGGGATGGAGGAAGGGATAGCCGGCGGCAAATAGGGAATCGCGGCGGTGTTGCTCAAGTCACCTTTTTCGTCCCACTCCGGACGAGGCCCAGCAAGGATGTCAAGGAAACAGCCTGAGACGATGCTGTTGAGGCTTGTACTTTTTTCAATGCGAACCCAGTATTTCGCAGGGCCGCTCAGAACGAATTGCTTGTAAACGCCGCCCCAGAAATCGCGCACACGCGTCTCGGCCAGCGGCGCGCCGCGCAATGCCGTCGCGGGCATGCCTGTCAGGCGATCGAATTTGTACGTCGGCAAGGCTGGCTTGCCGTCAAACGTTAGCAGATCGCTTGATATTGTGACACCACCCCACTCTGTGCGCGGCCCTCGCTTTTCGCCGCCGGAAGTGACCAAGTCTTCCGTATGCGGATAGATTTTGATTTGATAGTCGCGGCAGCGGTTCTCACCTTGATGACCATCTTTATTGAAGAAATAGAGCGAGAAGCGATTGACGCGTTCGGTGGTCTTCACCAAAAGCCATAAATCAGGGCCTTCGTGCGAGCGCGGATAGGCTTCGCCGTGGTCATCCCATTCCGCTTGCCGGCGGACGCCAACGCTTGGAATATACAAGGTGCGAGGATTATCGGTCGTGCTCCAGTGAATCCAGTGCCGCAGTGAATCATTGACAGGGGCATTAGGGCCGATATTGCCGATCACATCTGATAGATGCGCGCGGCTGTTCATGAAATTAAAGGACAGCACGCGTTTGGGGGGCGCAGCATAGCTTGATGCGCAATAAATGGCCTTGGCGCGCCCGATACGCCCGAACGAGTCGCCTTGCGTCGTCCAATCCTCGCCCAAATATTCTGCATAAGGAAGGCGCATGGGCGAATTCAGAGCCAGTATGCGTGAGGTCAGCGCATCGAGCTCTGCAGGATAAGAACTCGCGGTGGGAGCGGGGAAAAGGATAGACGGTCCTTGTACTTGCGGTCTGCGAACTGC
>JAPLSP010000308.1 GCA_026398575.1 Candidatus Sumerlaeota bacterium
TTGAGATAGAACACGGATGGGGCGGATCGGGCGGATTAACACAGATTTTTCCGTAGTTTGCGCGAACGACAACATGTTGTCGTTCATATTTTGATAATGGGATAACTTTGGCCGGGCTTTGATCAGGGCGTATCCTGAATATGCAAGGCGCGCTATTTTGTGGATTGGGGGTCCTCCAATTCCGCCGCGGTTTCGATCTGGTGGAGATAGTCGGGATTGTTCGAGCCGATTCGCACGGCCAGTGTCCCGGGCGTGGCGCCATCCAACTGGTTCGATACCACTTTGATCAGGAAGTGATTCCAGCCTTTCTTCAAGGGCGCGCCGTCGAAAACAGAGAGCATCCGATAATCCGCAGGCTCGGTCCGTCCCGGCTGCAATTCCTGACCGTTGAGGAAGAGGCGCAATTTTTCAGACGCGTAGCAGAGCGTGGTGAATCGCGGCGCGTCCGGTCCGGCGGTCAGGAGGTCATCCAATGCGCGCGGGCTTTTGATCCAGTAGCTGAAATAAGCCGCATAGGCAGCGCGCGGGCCATCTTGTTTGAGTTGATTGAAAATGAAGCGATCGCGGCTGGGACTGACGACCGGCTGCCATGTCAGTCCGCCGCATGCTGTTCCCTTTTTGGGCGAAGCCGCTGCAGCGCCGAGGAAGTCCCTGGACAGCGCGGTTTCCAAATCGGGCGCGCCGAAGCGGCCAATTCCGAGCGCGCTGATCAATGCGTTTTTATCGTCGAAGGCGGCCTGCGTGGTTTCGCGCGCCTGGCGAAGCTTGATCCCCATGTTGGAAAACAGTTTGCGCCAGAGCGCGTCGGCGGCGGGCGAGGCCATGCGCCAATCCATCGAACAAAGCGCCCATTTACCTTTGCCCTGTTCGCGCTCGACCAGCGCGGCGCCAGCGGGCTTGATGAGGTGTTCGTAGAGAACCACCGCGGCGCATTTGCCGGTTTCAGGGCGGTTGTTGAACAGCGACCAGTCGGTGGCGCCTGCTTCGAGCAGCACGCGGCCTTGATCAACGAAAGGCCCGGCAAGACCGCGCTTCAGGATCAGCCTATCGCCCGAGGCTTCGGCAAAATAAAGGTCGGCAAGGCTGAGACTTGAAATCCAGGGATGCTCGGCGCGGCGAATCAGCGCTGTGGCCTGGCGCGTCGTCAGCATTACTGGCGCAGGCAGCAGCCGACTCGCTGCCTCGGCGTCGGCGCGTTCCTGTCCAAGCATGACGAGCGCGATGCCTCCGCGATCCAGCGTCGCGCTGATATCGGATTTTATTTTATCGAACGATGAGGCGGCCAAACTGTCTCCGGCTATAATGAGCATAGCCGCGCCCGCCGCCGCGCTCGTGCCCGCGCCCGCGCCTGCGCCCTCCTGCATGAACGGAACTCCCAGCGCTTCCAGTCTGCGAAAAAGCGCGCTGCCGCGGTCGCCGATGAAACCAACTTGTTCGATTGCCGGCGCGGCGGGCGGCTGCGGAAGCGGCTTGATTTCAGGATGATGATCCCACGGGCATGGCTGCGGACCGTCCTTGGCGAGCGCCGCTTTTTGCGCCTCGAACATCGGCAGCGGCTTATAGAGCGGAAGGCCGGAATCCCAGCCCGGATTGAGCGTAGCGACATAGGGCGGCAGACGCTCGGGCTGCATGCCGGGTTTGCCTTCCTGAAACGGCTTTTCAAAAAATATCCCATCGCGATCGTTGGGCAGGCGGCTGAAATCGCGATAACCGAAATTGAGATGCTCGATGCCGAACCACGCGGTCTCGCTCGCGGAATAGAAGGCCAGCTTGGGGCGGGCCATCTTTACGATGTTGTCGTAAACATCAATCGCGAGCGCTTCGTTGCGGCCCAGGTAGCTCTCATAAGCGCGCTCACCGTTGAACGTGGCGAGCTGCTTGGGCGTCGCGTAGTATGTCCCGCCGGATTCGCCGACCATCAGAGGCTTGTCGAGATTGGGCAGGCGATCGAGCGGCGTTCCATGGCCGAAGTGTTTGCTCCACACCGGCAGCGCGCCGCGCAAATCCTCGTCGCCATCGCAGGAAATCCACTCGCGCGTCGGATCGATCTTGCGCGCGCGCGCGCCTAATTCCGCCAGCTGCGCATACCAGCGGTCGGCGTCCTCCTTGGAAACCTGGTTGAGATTGAAGATCGCAAACAACTCGTTGCCCATGCTCCACCCGACGACGCTGGGATGATTTCGGTCGCGCAGGACAAGGCCGTCGTAGTGTTCGGCGAATCGCTGCCAGGCGATGGGCTCTTCGAAGTTCAATGCGATGGAGCTGCCGAAGAGCGCCGTTTCATCCAGCACGACGATGCCCATCTCATCGGCCAGGTCCAGATAATGTCGCGGATGAATTTGCGCATGAGGCCGAACCGCGTTGCCGCCGAAATCCTTGATCATCCGATACCACGCCCACGCATAGCGGCGCGACATGCTGTATGGCCCGAAGGGATGCAGCAGATCGCCGAACAGCTGAATCGGGGCGCCGTTGAGCAGCAGGTTGCTCCCGGATATCCTGAACTGCCTCCAGCCGAATCGTTCATAGCGGCGATCGAGCGTTTGGCTGTCTTGCGTCAGCGAAAGAAGCGCGGCATAAAGATTCGGCGTATCGGGCGTCCAGAATTTGAGCCGCCCTGTGACCGGCTCGCGCAGCGTCACGGTGAGTTTTTCGCCCGGCTTGAGAGCGATTTGCTTCGCCGTCAGCGCCATCACCGCCGGCCCCAACTTCCAGTTCGGTTCCGGCGCGGAGAGCGTATCGGCGCCGGCAAGGTTCAGCCATGGAGCGATTTCGCCACCGAGCGTCACCATGCGCTCGCGGTCGCCGTCGTTGCGCAATGTGACCTCGAGTTCGAGCGCGTCTTGGTCCACCAGCGGTTTGACAAACACATCCTCGACGCGGACAGCGGGCAAACCGAGCAGGAACACGTCCTGCCATAAGCCGACGAGCCGCTCAGTCTCCGAGCCGCATGGATACGGCATGCGCATTTTGGGGTAGCGCGCGCTGCGCTTGTTGAAGAGCGCATGCGCGCGGACGCCAACCAGCAACTCGTTGTCTTTACCGCGTTTCACCAAGCGGGTGATGTCGAGTTCGAACGGAAGGTATTTGTCGAAATGCGATCCGGCGGGTTGTCCGTTGACGAGAACCTGACACTCGCCCGCCACCGCCTCGAATCGCAGCACAACGCGCCGGTCCGCCCAATCCGCCGGAACGTGAAACGCGCGCGCCAACCATCCCATCTCCACATTATCCCACGCCGCCGGGTAGCTGGGAAAATAAAGCGCCCCAGGCTCGTAGGGATGATCAGTCCCCTCCCCCGCCTTTCGCCTTCCCCCCCAGGTATTCACATTCCAAGGCGAAGGAATCTTAACTGGGAGCGCCACTGGGAGCGCCACTGGGAGCGCCACTGGGAGCGCCACTGGGAGCGCCGGCATCCTGCCGGCGAGTGGCAGCGCCGGCGTCTCCCCGGCGTCTCGCACAAAACCCTCCGGCAACCCTACCGCCTGAAACAGCCACCGCCCATTCAAACAAATCTCCAGCCGCATCGGCTGCTCCATCGGCTTGACCCACCCCTCCGCAGGCGCAAAGTCGCGCGTGAATGGCGCCGCCGAGGGAGCAGCAACCGTCACAGCCATCAGGTTAACATTGGCATTGCCATTAGTGATTTCAGCGGCGCCAAGATGTTTTTCTGAAACAACACCGAGGCACAAAAGACCAAGGAGGACCATCCCCTTCATGAGTTCTAGTTTTATTTTCATAGCGCGGTCTTCCTCATTGTTGATTGAGATAAGAGATCGGATGGGAGCAGTGGACGACGTGGACGGAGTGGACCGAGTGGACACAGTGGATGAGATGGATGAAGCGGTCTTGTTAATGACTCAGCCACGCGCCGGGCATTGGCTGCTTTGCCGTGCCTGGTCCTGAAACTTCCAATGCGGGTGTGCCCTTCCACATTTCCTCTTCCTGCCAAACCATCCAAAATTCGTTTCGGAATTGCTTCCAGCGATAATCAAGTAAGCCACTTTCAGACGATGAGAACCTTCGGCCAGCGGGGCGCACCAGATGTTTTCGCAATGCAGCGCCGGCGTTGGGAACCATTCTTCGTCATCAATGAATACGCGCAGATCGTAGCCGGCGTCCATCGTCGGCGTATAGAGATGTATGGGCGCATAAAAGGAATAAACGCCGGAGGCAGGTATCTTCACCCATCCATCGTAGCGGACGGCATAGGCGCGATCCGTGGCGCGCAGCTTGGACAACATGGGCGCATCAAGCAACGCGGAGGCGACGCCCGAAGACTTCGGCTGCAGCACGCCCTCATAGCCGGCATACGCGAACAGCGTCGGCCAGTCGCCTTCGAAGTATTCGTACTTCAATCCGGGCGCGGAATCCGCCGCAGCGGCGCGCGCGGGCATCAAGGGGCGTTTGCGGAAAATCGCCGTGATGGTCTTGCCGCACTCGACGCCAGTGAATCTCCAGGGAGTCTGCTTCAAGCCTTTGCGAAATGTGCGGACCTTGACCATCGCCGTCTTGTCGAGCGAAAAGGGCGCCGCATAGAGCTTCGATTCCAACGTGGGATCGGCGCCGTCTAACGTGTATCGGAATTCCAAGTCATCGGTCTTTTGCGTGGGAATCTCGAATGAGACGTTGACGCTATCGGTGAAGACGTTTTGCTCGGGCAGGATGCGGATTGTGTCAATCGGACGGCGGATCAATTGCGAATTGCGGATCGAGAATTGCGGATTACGGATTGCGGATTGCGGATTAATAGCGTTTGATTGAGGAACGAGCTCGAATTCAAAATCGGGGGCGGGAACTGCGGAGGGTTTTCCGGCGATTAGCATGGCCGCGCAGCCCAATACGATGCCGTTCATTGCGCCGTCCGGATGCTTCACCACCAAAAGCGATTCGGCGTCGGCTGCGACCGGGCCACACACGAGGCGATTCACCGGCTTGGGGCCGCTCTGGAACCAGACTTGCGCGCCCGTTCGCGTCACTGCGCGGCATCCCATCACGCCGCCCTCGCCTTTCAGTTCCTGAATTTCGCGCACGTCGTTATCGAATTGCTTTGCGACATCATCGCCCCCCGGGCGCGAATAAAGCGCGGTGACGAATACCTGATTGCCCGCGCCGTTCCATCGAACCGATACCGGACGCACGGGCGCCTGCTTCGAGAATGCATCCGGAGACCGCCCATTTTTTAGCGCCACCTGGATCGTTTCGAGTGGCGAGGCCTTCAGGAGGTCGTGTTCCTGCTTGCCGTTCAGCACATTCGCGAGCTTCAGCGGCGCCGGGGCGAAGCAATAGAGCGAGACGTTATCAAACCCCGGATTGTCCGTGCGGATGCGGCGCTCCTTTTCATTCTCTTCAACCATCGCAACGCGCGCCGCGGCGAGCAGCCGCACACGGTCGGCGAATCCTGCTTCGGCAATCCGGACCGGCAAGGAATAAAACTGCGTGTATTCGCGTTCCTTGGCGCCTTTGTTTTCGATGTGATCGCACACAATCCACAAGCCTTCGCCGCGAACCCCGAAGGTCTGCCGCAACGCCGTCACATCGGTGATCGGCTCGGGATCCCCGTCGGGAATCGCCTGGCGGTATAACCCATAATCATCGCTGTATTGGCGGCGATGGCGCGCATAAGGCGCGTCCTGTTTCGCCTCGGCGAAATCGAAACGCGCCGAAGTGTGGAAGCGGCTGTCCGTCACGTTCCGCCCGGCCTGGCCGCAGTATTCCGTCTTGCCGCCCGTGGCTAGTTTGCCAATGTAGCGATTATCCGGTTTGCGGTCCACGACCAGACCGTGCGCCTCGTCGCCGCCCCACCGGACGATACGGCCATTTTCGACTTTGATCATCCTGCCGCCGTCGTTGACGCGCGCGGCTTGTTTGCCGTTCCATTTAATGATCGCCGCCGCTTCCACGTTCAGGCAGATCACGCCATCGGGCTGCGGCGCAATCAAAGGAGCGCTTTTCATGCAATCCTGCTCCGTGGCGCCATGGCACGGCGCGACAAACGCAGCTAACAGCAGGGCGATGCTGAACGCATGGATTTGAGAAAGGCGGATCATACTGGGAGCGCCGGCATCTCTGCCGGCGTGTGCATTCCATTAAATGGTTTAGGCGCAGGGAGCGCCGTTTTCCTTGCCGGCGTGCGCATTCTCGGTTGGCTGATGAAGCGAATGAGACACGCCGGCAGAGATGCCGGCGCTCCCAGTAGCGCTCCCAGTTACAACGTCTTTAAGGCGGCGGAGCGCACCAAGGGGGCGCCGGCTTTTTTCAGCAACTTCACCGCTTTGGCGGGATCGGC
>JAPLSP010000450.1 GCA_026398575.1 Candidatus Sumerlaeota bacterium
AGCCAGGATACAAAGGTTACAAAAAAATCTGAAGACCAGGTATCAGGGGGCCTTTGAGCAGGAGATGGAAGGGGAAGGACGCAGCTGACTGCCGCGACTTCCTGCAAAACCGCCCTGCCACAAACGCAAAAGCAATTGTCATATCAGCCTGGGAGCGAGTCAACCGGAAAAGCAGTCTTCCTCGCTAACCGGCTTGACTTCCGATCCAAGGTCTGCAAGCGTGGGTCCGAACATTTCATGGAGGAAGCGCGCGCGATGCTCAGAATTGAATTATCCGCAGGATCAAGCCGGCGGCTGTTGTCTTGGCAGCGGAATTGGCTTATAATGTTGGGCGCGCTTTGCCTGGGGCATGCCGTCAACATCTTGGGCGCATCCGCTGCCGAAAACGCTCCAGCCGCAGGATCTGCGCCCGCTGCAAAAAATACGCCCGCCGCAAAAAATACGCCTATCGCCGCAGCCGCGCGCCCCACGGCCGATCTGAGAGTGAGTATCTGCGATCCTTACCTGTCGCCCCTGACTGGCGCCGGATGGGAAATACCCAAAGAAGTCCCTGAAACCGAATTGCCCAAGATCGAGGCGCAGATGGTGGTTCCCCCTGCCCTTGCCTCGCGCTCGCCCACGCTGGACGGACGCCTGAAGGAAGCGGTTTGGAACACGGCGCCGGCGGCGCTCAGCTTCCGCTTTTGCAGCGGCGGAGAGATCGAACCGGCAAGGACTCAAACCTTGTTGCGCATTCTCCAGGACGACACGGCGCTTTACATCGGCGTCGTCTGCAACGACGAGCGCATTCAAAACCTGGAGCGGGACGGGGCCAAGATCAAGGAGATGCTCAAAGACAACGCGCTGGAGATTTCCATTGATCCGGAAGCCAATCTGGCCGACGCCTCGACGACGCGTTTCTTCCGCATTCCGGCGCTGGGACGCGAGTGGCTCAAAGACGACGCCAGGTATCAGGAAAAATCTCCCGCATGGGACATTGAGGTTTCGCTCCAACCCGGCAGCTGGAGCGCGGAGATCCGCCTGCCGTGGTGGAGTTTCGATCCAACGCCCAATTTCCGGCAAACCTGGCTGATCAACGTGGTTCGCATCCGCAATCCCTCCGCCCCGAACACCCCCTGGTCGCCCTTCGATCAAACCGGCGAGCGAGCGCGGCCAAGCGCCACTTCCGAAACCGGCGGCGGCGATCCCCACACGCGCAATTCGTCCTGGGGCCGCGTCGAGCCGATCCAAGGCCTGCTGCGCGAACGGATGCCGCGGCTGAAACTGAATCGGGATTTCGCGCCGTTCCTCTGGAGCATCAAGGACCTGAGCGTCATCGCTGCCGAAGGCGCCAATTTTCACGAAAGCCATTGCGTCATCGCCAATCGCACGAGCGCCGACAGAAAGATCGTTCTGACGGCGACGGCGCGCTCGAGCGGATGGCGCGAAGCCCACTCGCAGGAGGAAATGGTCTTCCAAGCGGGCCAGGAACGCCGCATTCTCAAACTCTATGGCGTGGATTCGCCCGGAGAGCATTGGCTCAGATACACGATTCTGGATCGAACGACCGGGCGGATATTGCGCCGTTCGCCGGAATATCACATCTGGCCCGCCAAAGAGGAGAAGACCTTGTCGCTGCGAATAGCGAGCGGCGAGCGGGCGCATGGCTCGTTCATCCTGACCACACAGCGCAATCTCAAGGACCTCCGCATCGAGCCGATGGATTTGTTCCGCGGCTCGCAGATCATTTTCGCCAAGACCCTCGCCGTGCGCCAGCTGCAGTCCGTGCGTCTGAACAAGGCCTGGCGGTTCGACAGCCGCGACGCGCGCGCCTTCGTGCCCGCTCTGGAGTGGCAGGCCGATTTGCTGGCGCCGGCTCAGGACCCCTTCAGCATGGTTCAATTCGATGAACGGCAATTTTGGCTGACGGTTGATAGCCGGAACATGGAGCCGGGAATCTATGAAGGAAAGGTGAGGATAACGGAGCAAACCAAGCCTTTGGCGGAGATTCCGTTGCGCGTCGAAGTGACCACGGCCGAAGCGGCGGACCCGTTCCGGCCTTTTTTCAGTCTCTGGTCGCAATGGAGCGACGCGCGCATGGCCGGAACGCTGGCCGCAAGCCTCAAGCGCTTTGGCGTCAATTCCTTATACCGCCCCTTGAGCGTCAACACGCGCGGCGGACTGCAATGGACGAGCGTCGAAAGCGCGATGCTCGAAGCCGCCGGCGCCAATGCGATGGAACTGACCCTGGCCGCGCCTGCCGCGCTCTTCTACTCCGAAAGCGCGCGGACCAACCTCAAGCAGATTCTCACTCAGGAACATGAGCGCCGTTCGACCGCCGCCATCTGCCTGGCGATGGATGATATTCCCTATGGCAAGGGACTGCTAACCTCGTACGAGTTCGTCAAAACTCAGATTCCCTGGGCGCGGACGGCCTGCGCCCTCACGGCGATGACCCCGCGGCTGAAGGATTCCGCCCTGCTGCTCGATGATTGGTATTTATCTTCCGGGATACAAGACACGCTGGGAGGCGCCGGGGCGTTGAAACAGGCGGCTGCGGACGCCTCCTGGAAGGAATATATCCGGTCGCACCATTCGCGCAACCGCTTCATCGCGCTAAGCGCGGCGCCCAGCAAGGCCTCTCCCGGCGAGGCGGCGGTTTGGCTGCGGGAAGGCTTCTGGTACGCCTGGCGCAACACCCTTGACGGCCTGGCCATCCGCTTGCAGTCCGCCGAAAGCGGCCGCGCGCAGGAGAACCTGGAAGGCGCGGCGGACCTGAGCGACGTCTCATTTTGGGCCGAGGCGGGAAAGCTGGGGCAGATGGCGGTGGTATCGCGCCAATTGGAGGCGTTGAGCGACGGCGCTGAAGACTACGCGCTGCTGGGGTGGTACGCGAGGCGCATCCGGGAGATGAAGGAGATCGCAAATCCCACGCGCGCGCAAAAGAAACAAATCGCGCGCATGGAGGAGGCGTATCAGTCGGTGATGGAAGAAAAGAACCTCGAAACGCCGGCCAATAAAGAGCCGGGCAAAACCCCTTCCAAAAACGTGGTCGCCCAGGCCGAAGCCGCGCAAGCGCGCGCGAGTTGCGAATCCTATCGCCAGCGATTGTTCGACGCGTTGCTCGAGCCCGAGGAGCTGAGCAAACGCATTACCGAATCCGCGGCAAAAGACAAAAAGAAGTAGGATGATTGTAATGCGGTTGGGCGCAGCGCCAGCTTTTGGAGTGCGGTTGCTTGCTGCCGCTTTTTGTACGCCGGTCTTGAGGAAAATAGAAGCAAAAGCGGCAGCAAGCAACCGCACACCAAAATCTGGCGCACTCCAAAAGCTGGCGCCGTTCTCACCCGCAATAATCTCTTCCTCCGCACCTGAATATTTGTGATGAACTTATGTCAGCGGATATGCAAACCATAGCCAATAAGGTTGGCCAATCGCCTTCCGCGCGCGATTGCGCGCTGCTCGCGCTGCTGGCTTTCGCGGCGCTGCTGCCCGGCGTCTTCTCGAAAGTTACATGGCTCAACGCCGAAGAGCGCATCTGGAACGCGACGCAAACCATGCTGCGCACGGGCGATTATCTGGTCCCCCACCTCGACGGCAAACCGCATCTGACCAAGCCGCCGCTGGTTTACTGGATGGGCGCGGCGACCGGACGAATCCTGGGGCGCGACGACGTCCTGATCGTCCGCCTTCCCGGCATGCTCTGCGCTATTTTCAGCGCCCTCATGACTTACGCCTGGGCGTGCCGGTTGCGGTCGCGCCGCGTCGGCGTATTCGCCGCGCTGATCCTGTTGTCGAGTTTGCTCTTCGTCACGCGCGCCCAGGTGGCGGTTTTCGATATGCCTTTGACCGCCGCCGTCATCATGGCGGTCTATGGCGCGTGGCGGTGGGTGACGGGCGGTTCGCGCGCAGGAGCGGCGGCGCTGTTCGCGGGAGCGGTCCTGGGATTCATGATCAAAGGCCCGGTTGCCTGGCTTCATATCGGACTTGCCGTCATCATCAGCCTGGCCTTGCGGCGCGAACTCCGGCGCCTGGTATCGCTGCGCGCCCTGGGTTTCATGGCAGGCGTGATCGTCTGCAGCCTGCCGTGGTATCTTTACATCGTCATGCATGAGCCTGAAGGAATTAAAGTTTTTTTCGGTCAACTCGCGCAACGCTTTGCGAAGGTACCCGGCGAGACCGCCGGACATCACGAGCCCATCTATCAATATCTGCTGTGGCTGCCGCACGACCTGGCGCCCTGGACGCTTTTCATCCCTGTATTGGCGATTCATTGGCTGCGCCGTCCGCGCGTCGCCTTCGAGAAGCCGCAGAAAATGCTGCTGCTTTGGTTTGCGGCGGGGCTGGCGTGCTTTTCAGTCGTCTCCTCAAAGCAGAGCTTCTATCTCCTGCCGCTTTTTCCCGCCGCGGCCATCGCTATGGCTTGGAGCATGGAGGAAATCCTGAGCGGCAATGGCAAAGCGCTGGCCTGGATGCGCGCCGCGCTGGCGCTCTGGGGCGTTGTCTTCCTCGGTTGCGCGATCGGTCTGCCGATTTTTTTCTGGATTCGCATCGGCGCGCCCGTCGCTTTATGCGCGATGATCGGCGTGATGATGGCGGCGGTGAGCATCATTATCGGCGCCTATTGCTGGAAGCGGCGCCTTCAACATGCCTTAATTGCCGCAATGGCCGGCTGGTTTCTGTTTGTCCCCGTCTTCTTCGGCTATTTCAATCCTCGTCATCGCTATATCCAGGAAAACAAGAATTCTCCGGAACGAGCCGCCTACGAAGCACGCGTGGACTATTTCAACAGTGTCTTTCACATCCCGAAGAAAACCAAGAAAAAGTGATAGATGGATCATTCCCAAGTTGGACCGGAAGCGACGCTTCTCGAAAAAAAAATATCTATTGTTTTGTCACACATTATTTTGTCACTGCATGAATGACCGCCATTGTCGCTGTATTAATGGCTTGCTTTGAAGCCGTGTTTTGCGCATCTTTGTCTCAACAATTATTTCAATGTGAGCCGTCGGAATTCATTCCCAGCAGCTCGCTATTTTTGAAAGGGGAGTCATTATGGAGTTAAAAGGATCGAAAACCGAGAAAAACCTGATGGCCGCCTTTGCCGGTGAGTCGCAGGCGCGCAACCGCTACACCTTCGCCGCTTCCAAAGCAAAGGAAGAAGGATTCGTGCAGATCGCGGACGTTTTCACGGAAACCGCCCAGAATGAAAGCGAACATGCCAAACGCCTTTTCAAGCTCATGGGCGGTGGCGAAATCGAAATCACCGGCGCCTTCCCGGCCGGCCCTATCGGCACGACGTCGGAAAATCTGGCGAATAGCGCGGCGGGCGAGAACCATGAGCAAACCTCCATGTACCCCGGCTTTGCCAAAATCGCGCGCGAGGAAGGCTTCGAAGTCATTGCCAAAGTGTTCGAATCCATCGCCGTAGCCGAAAGACAGCATGAGAAACGCTTCCGGGCGCTCAAGGCCAATGTGGACTCGGGCAAGGTTTTCAAAAAAGACAAGGAAGTCACATGGCGCTGCCGCAATTGCGGCTGGATTCACACCGGGACCGACGCCCCCAAAGCCTGCCCCGCCTGCGCCCATCCCCAAGCCCATTTCGAAGTCTTGGCCGAGAATTGGTAAAAAAAACGATGGGCTTGGGGTTTGGAGTTTTTGAAGTCGGACAGGTAAGACGCGTCGGACGGGTCAGACGCGTCTGACAAAGAAAATTGATTGTCTAAAATCCAGGCTCTGAGCTCGCGATTTCAGATTTGCCATTTTGATATATCAATTTTGTATCTCCAACTGCGCAAGGGAAAGGAACCTCCCATGACCGACAGGACTGTAACATTCAAAGGCAGCCCGCTGAAGATTGTGGGCAATCCCGTCAAGGAAGGCGACAAGGCGCCGGATTTTGAGGCGCTCGATAATGGCCTCGCTCCGGTCAAGTTCTCCTCACTGAAGGGCAAGACCGTCGTGATCTGTTCGGTGCCGTCGCTCGATACGTCCGTCTGCGACCTCGAGATGAGACGCTTCAACACCGAAGCAGCGAAACTCGGGCCCAACGTCCAGATCCTCTGCATCAGCGCGGATTTGCCTTTCGCGCAAAAACGCTGGTGCGGCGCAGCCGGGGCCAATGCCGTCATGACCCTGTCGGATCACCGTGAAGTCGCCTTCGGCAAGGCCTATGGCGTCCTGATCGAATCCTGGCGTTTGCTCGCGCGCGCCGTCTTTGTCATAGACAAATCCGGCGTCGTGCGCCACGCCCAGCTCGTTCCCGAAATCTCCCAAGAACCCGACTACAAAGCCGCCCTCGACGCCACCGCCCAATGCTTGTAGTGTGTTAGTAGTTCCAACTTTAGGTGGCGCTCGTAGTTCCAACTTTAGTTGGCGCTCGTAGTTCCAACTTTAGTTGGCGCTAGCCAAGCAGGCGCCATACAAGAGGAAGAACACGAGGCCAAGCTCAAAGCGGCCTTGAAAATACTTCAAACCCAACTGGAGGAGGCGAAGCGCAAGAGCACATGAGTCAAATCTATCATCCCCAGCAAATCAGCGAACACGTTTATTGGGTCGGCGCCATTGACTGGACGCTGCGCGATTTTCACGGCTACCTGACCCAGCGCGGAACGACCTACAACGCGTTCCTGATCAAATCCGGCAAGACGATCCTGATTGACACCGTCAAGGCGCCTTTCTGCGACGAGTTCTTTTCGCGCATCGCGTCCGTCGTTCCCTTGAGCCAGATTGACTACGTCGTCTCCAATCATACCGAGATGGATCACTCCGGCTGTCTGCCGGATATTCTGCGCGAGGCGCCGCGCGCGCAACTGATCGCCTCGCCCAACGGAGCGCGCGACCTCAAGCGCCATTTCAAGTTCGACCGCGAGATCGCCATTGCGCAAGACGGCCAGACGCTTGATCTGGGCGGCGCGCAGCTGGCCGTCTATCATACGCCCATGCTGCACTGGCCCGACAGCATGGTGACGTGGTTCGAACAGGACGGCATCCTGTTTTCGCAAGACGCGTTCGGGATGCACCTGGCCAGCTGCGAACGCTTCGCCGACGAGATCAGCCATGACGTTCTGCTTTATGAGGCGGCCAAATACTACGCCAATATCCTGCTGCCTTTCTCTTCCCTTATTCCGAAGACTCTCAAGCGGCTGACGGACCTGAACCTGCCGCTGCGCATGATCGCGCCGGATCATGGCCCCCTCTATCGCAAAGACCTGACGTGGATTGTGGAGCGATACATGGAATGGGCCGGGCAAAAGCCCGCGCGCAAGGCGGTCATCGTTTACGCCACCATGTGGCAAAGCACCGAGAAGATGGCCGCCGCCATCGAGGACGGATTGATGTCGGGCGGCGTGGCGGTCAAGCGCATGCCGCTGAGCGTCTCGCACCGCAGCGACGTGGCCCTCGAGATGCTCGACACCGGCGCGCTGATTTGCGGCGCGCCGACGCTGAACAACGGCCTCTTTCCCTCGATGGCCGATTGCCTGACTTATCTTGGCGGGTTGCGCCCCAAGAACCGCATCGGCGCGGCATTCGGTTCTTATGGATGGGGCCAGCGCTCCGTAACGATCATGAACGAGATGCTCAAAAGCATGGGGGTCGAACTGGCGCATCCGGGCTTGAGCGTCAGGTATGCTCCGGATGATAATGAATTGAATGAATGCGGCCAAATGGGCGCCGCCATCGCCCAAGCACTAACCAAAGAGATTTGAGATTTGAGATTTGAGATCTGAGATCTGAAATTTGAAATATCCGAGTGAGAGACGAATTCTCATTCCAACAACGTAAGAGGTTAATGTCTCGATAGGAGCGGATGCCAAATGCCAAGCGGCAAAAACAGCCTTAGATCGTGGCTTTGGGCGAGCGCCTTTGCCCTGACGGCTTGCCTGCTGGCGGCCGGCGGATGCTCGAAGCGCGCCCCCGCCGTGAGCGCGCGGATGAAGGAGATTCAGGCCCAACTGGCCGCGAATCCGCTGCTCAAAGAGAATTCCATCAAACTCGAAGCCAGGCAGGAAGACCAGGGCGCCGTCGTCCTTGAAATGACCGAAGGCGATCATGAGATTCGCAAGGGAATCAATGCCGGCCTGGATATTTTCACAACCCAGACGGAAATAAAACTCGATGTCTCGAAAGAACAGCGGGACGTTCTCAAAGCGCTGCGCGGCGCCCTCAAGGAGATCAAGGCCATTCCCGGCGTCGAGACGATCACGCTGCGGGCCGCGGTCAATACGAATCTGAGCCGGGAAGAATCGCTGTTCGCGAAAGCGCAGATATTGATCAAGTCCAACAACCCCGCCGAGGCGATCAAGCCGCTCGAAGAAGCGGCGGCGCTCAGTTACGCCCCGGCGTTATGCCATCTGGCCTACATGTACGCCGACGGATTCGGCATTGCGAAGAACGAGACCAAAGCGATGGAGTACTATCGCAAAGCCGCCCGGCAAAACGTTCCCTCCGCGCAATATAATATCGCGACGATGTATTACTTGGGCCACGGCGTCAAGAAAGACGAGGCCAAGGCATTCGATTGGTGCGGCAAGGCCGCCGCGCAGGGATTCGCCGCCGCGCAGATTCTGCTGGGCGTCATGTATTCAAAAGGACAAGGCGTCGCCAAAGACAATGCCAAGGCCATCGCATGGTATCGAAAGGCCGCCGATCAGGAATTCATCCCAGCCCAGATCGCGCTGGGCGTCGTTTACTATCAAGGCCAGGAGGTCGCGCAGGATGATGCGCAGGCGCTCTCCTGGTTCCGCAAAGCCGCCGCCAATGGTTCGATTGTAGCCATGCGCCATGCGGGCAACATGTATGCCGAGGGAAAAGGCGCCGTAAGGAGCTACTCCAAGGCGATCGAATGGCTGAGCAAGGGCGCGGAGGCGGGCGATCCCGGATGTTTGAACGCTTGCGCATGGATCTATGCGACCTGCCCGGTCGAAAAACTGCGGGACGCGGGCAAGGCGCTGGAGTATGTTCAAAAAGCGGCCTCTCAATCGCCCGAAAACGGCGGCTATTACGACACGCTCGCTGCCGCTTATGCGCGTAATGGCGAGTTCGACAAGGCGGTCGAAGCGCAACAAAAAGCCATCGCCTTCCTGAAGAAAGATACAGCGCTGCCGCGCGAAGAAAAAGGCAACGTGATTGCCGGCGCCGAGAAAAGACTGGACCTTTATAAAAAGCGCCTGCCCTATACGACTGAAAAGTGATGGGAGAATGGAAAATGGATTATCGCGTGGAAGCCGACACGCTGGGCGAAGTCCGCGTTCCGGTGAACGCATACTATGGCGCGCAGACGCAGCGCGCGGTTGAAAATTTCCCGATCAGCGGCCTGCGGCTGCCGCCCGCGTTCATCCGCGCGCAGGCGGTCATCAAGCGCGCCGCCGCCAAAGCCAACATGGCCTCCGGCCAATTGGATAGCGCCGCCGAACTGCTGGGCGCGCCGCGCGGAGACCGAACGACCATCCACCCCAACGATCACGTCAATATGGGCCAATCCACAAACGACACGATTCATGCGGCGATACATATCGCGGCGGCGTGCGAGATTCGCGGCCGCCTGATGCCCGCCGCCATGAAACTGGCCAAGGCGCTCGATGAGAAGGCGCGAGCCTTCGACCACATCATCAAGAGCGGACGCACGCATCTGCAGGACGCCGTCCCCGTGCGCCTGGGACAGGAGTTCGGCGCCTGGGCGACGATGATTCACTATGGACACAATCGCGCGCTCAACGCCGCCGACGCGCTCATGGCGCTGTGCCTCGGAGGAACCGCGGTCGGCACCGGCCTCAATACCGTCCCCAAGTATTGCCGCAACGTGATCGAGCACATCAACGAAGCGACAGGGCTCGTATTTCTTTCCACCGGCAACTTCTTCGAAGCGATGCAGGGAATGGATTCCGTCGTCGAAGCCTCAGGAAAACTGCGCGTTCTGGCGACCAGCCTGCGCAAGATCGCCGACGACCTGCGTCTTCTTAGCAGCGGCCCTCGAACGGGGCTGGCTGAAATCCGCCTGCCCGCCGTCCAGCCGGGCTCCTCGATCATGCCGGGCAAGGTCAACCCCGTCATGCCCGAGATGATGGACATGATCTGCTTCCAGGTTCTGGGCTGCGACGCCGCGATCGTCGCCGCCGCGCAGGCCGGCCAGCTCGAACTCAACGTCATGATGCCCGTGATCGCCTACAATCTGCTCTTGATGATCGAGATTCTTGCCAACGGAATGAACGCCCTGGCCGACCGTTGCATCGCGGGCATCGAAGCGAACGCGGAAACATGCCGGATATACGCCGAGCGCAGCCCCTCGCTGGCGACCGCGCTCAATCCGGCGATCGGTTATCACGCCGCCGCAAAGCTGGCGCAGGATGCGCTGGCGAACAACGCGCTCATCCGCGACATGGCGCGCGAAAGAGAAGTCCTCCCCGAGGCCGACCTCGACCGCCTCCTCGACCTGCGCCGCATGACCGAGCATCCAGGCAATGAATAGCTCGCCAACCGCTCCTGCACAGCTTATCCCCAACTCCCAGCGCCATCAAATGCCGCTCGAACAGCGCGCCAGCATTGTTTCCTCCCCCAGCCCCGGCAGGGGCGCCATGTAGTAGCCCGTGCGTGAGCGCGGATTGGAGGCGCCACACATAACCTATTGAGGTCCGGAGGACCGGCACACGGCGCTCGTTAATCAAATTCGTATTCTTCCGGATCCATCTCATGCTTTGCAATCAATCCCAAAACCTCCGCCCGAAAATCCCTTTGCCCATGATGCTCCGCCTGATTCCGGATATATTGCATCAATGCTTCTTCCACCGATTTGCTCACCGTGATTGCGCCATATCCTTCCTGCCATGCAAATTCACGGAGGTTGCGATAGGTCTGATGAATCCATCGCGACGAATTCGCCTTGAGGGCATTGGCGATCTCGGCCACCGATATCGTGGAAGGCAGCGATATATATAAATGAAGATGATCCGCGATCCCTCCGGCGCAGAGCAAACGCCCTTCCTTATTTTGCAGGATGCCGCCCATATAGGCGTATAGGTTATCTTGCCAGGTGGGATCAATCCATGCAACTCGGCCTCGCGTGGACCAAATCAGATGGTAGCGGAGAAAAAGAAAATTGTGGGACATGATCGAAATCTCCTATCAATGGTGGAATAGATGATGGTACCGGTCCTCCGGACCTCAATAAAATTTTCCCCGGCGCCTCTAATCCGCGCTCACGCACGGGCTACTACATGCCGCCCCTGCCGGGGTTGAGGAACGAAAAGACGCTAACGCGTGCTACCATTAAATGCCACTCAAAATCGCGCCACCGCCAATTCGTCCCCTAATCTCGGCAGGCGCGGCATGCAGTACCCCGTGCGTGAGCGCGGATGAGAAGCCCCAGTCATGTGCCAACTCCAAGCTGCCGCGCCATGGGATGCCGCCACCAAATTGCTCCAGCGTTGTTTCTTTTTACAGCCCCGGCAGGGGCGGCATGTAGTATCCCGTGCGTGAGCGCGGATGAGAGGCCCCACACATAATCTATTGAGGTCCGGAGGACCGGCACACGGCGCGTATCAATCCATCCTGATATGATCAAGGCTGCTTGAGCTCTTTCAATGCTTCCGGATAATAGAAGGACAATCGCGCGAAGGCGCCATTGCGGATTTTTTCGGACGCGGATTTCATATCTTCGAGGAGAGATTCCTTGTGCGTTTGCGCGGTGAGGCCGGACCAGTCCTTCTTGACGGCCTCGACAAGCGCCGGCATCTCGATGGGGGAATTGACCACCAACCCGAAGGAGGGGTGAAACCGCGTCACGTGCAGATCGCGATTGACGATCTGGCCGATTATCACAAAGCAAATGTCGGCCACCCTGACGCGATAGCCTCCCATAAATGTCCGTCCGCTCCAGCTGCCCCCATCCCAACGCAGATTCACATCCTTGTATCTGCCGTCATCCCCCGAGTAGCGGCCCTGGTATTCATTCGAGAACCAATTGACCCCGGGCGCCGGCCCGATGGTGAGGCTGGTTTCGCGCGCGTCCGTCAGGCGCCTGATGAGCAAGGGAAGCGCCGCGACGCCTCTGCGAGCCAGTTCCTTCATTTCCGCGCTTGCTGCCGGCGCTGCGGGAGCGGCGTTCTTGCCCACAAGCGCGGGGGCCTCCTCAGCAATGAAACCATCCGAATCCCCGGGCGTCGAGCGCAGGCCGATCGCCTCCCTGGAAACATTCTGCAGACGGGCGATCAAAGCCTCGGTCCCGAGCCTCCGGCATTCTTCGCGCGAGGCGATCTCCTGGGGAGATAGCAGGGGATTTCGAATTTCCAAAAGGCGCAATTTCGAAGCCTCATCCATATCCGGCAGATGCGAATTGCCGCTCGGTGAGGCGTCATCATGCAAGCGCAAGGATAAAGAGCCGGCGTTGGAAGGGCGTGAGGCAGAGCCGTCCGAAAGACCGCCATGAACGCCAGGGCGAATCATCAGCATTGAAAGAATCAGATAAAGCATCCATCCCCACGCGATGCATCTGCATTTTGCTGAAATCATTGATAATCTTAAACCTGGAGATTTTTAGTTCCGTCCGGCGTCCGGAACCTACAGCTCTACCAGAGCTGCCGGTCGAGCTTCGTATCTTCCATCAGCGCGACAAAATTGATGTTGTCGCGGCGGTCGTTGGCATGAACAGAGAAGACCTTGTGTATGCAGTAGTTGTATTTGGCAACAACCTCAATCAGGTGGTTGATGGATTGTACCTTGCGGATCAAAGGAACGCTGTTCTTGCCGTTGTCGTCATGGATCGAACGGATCGTGTTGAGTTCCCAATCTCCCGTGATAATGGCGCCGCGGAAGATGACCATCGTATCGGTCCAGCTGTGTTTGGGCGCATGAACCAGCAGCAACAATTCCTCGTCAAGAAATAGTTCGAGCTGATCATCGAAGTGGCGAATGGGGCCCTGCCCGGAGAACCACGAGGCAAAGCCGTCCTGAAGACAGAGCTCCGCTTTCGGAAAGGCCTCATGGAATTCCTGAACCGTCGCCAGATCCATGTGGTCGCCGTGGCAATGGGAGCCAAGCAGGTATTTGATCTCGACGCCCAATTCGCGCGCGGCCTTGCGCGCGGCGGAAGCGGGAGACGTTTGCTTCTTGCCGTAAGGCGGCATGTCAAGGATCGCGCCGCTCTTGCCGTACGCGAGCAGCCAACAGCCTGCATTCTGGTCGTTATAGCACCCCACCAGGTAAACGCCTTCGCTCCACTTTTCCATAAATCGCTCCTAAACGAAAGACGGCGCGATTCTCAGGCGCCGCTCCCCCATCGCGCTATCCTTTTTCCGCGGCGATCAAATATTCCCGGTTCCCGTCCGCGCCCGTGATGGGCGATTCCGTCCAGCCGATCACCCGCAAGCCGCGCTCCGTCATCGCGCGGCATAACTCATCCACCACCCGCATCCGTACCGCTTCGTCGCGAACGATCCCGCCCTTGCCCACTTGATCCGGGCCGGCTTCGAACTGCGGCTTGGCCAGGACAATGATCCGCGCGCCGGACTTCATCCGCGCAAGGACCGGATCGAGAATCTTGGCGACCGAGATGAACGACACGTCCACCGTCACGATGTCCGCCAGTTCCGGGACCTGCGCCTCGGTCAGATAGCGCGCATTGACTTTCTCGAGGACGATGACGCGCGAATCGCTGCGCAGCTTCCAGCTCAGCTGATTGCGCCCGGCGTCCACGGCATAAACCTTGG
Source organism: Candidatus Sumerlaeota bacterium (assembly GCA_026398575.1). Next base: position 13,680 of record JAPLSP010000450.1, read on the forward strand.
CGGCGCCGCCTTGCAGCAGACAATCCGTGAAGCCGCCCGTCGAAGCGCCGATATCCAAGGCCACGGCGCCGCTTGGGTCAATGTGAAAATGCTCCAGGGCCTTCTGCAATTTCACGCCGCCCCGCCCGACGAACGGTTCGAGCGCGCCCACAACCTCGATGCGCGCGTCCGCCGCATGGCGCTGGCCGGCCTTGTTCGCCGGTTGGTCGTTGACCCGCGCCAGCCCTGCCAGGATGATGCGTTGCGCCGCGTCGCGCGAGGGCGCCAGCCCGCGCTCGACCAGGAGAACATCCAACCGTTTTTTTTCTGAGGACATGGAAAACCGCATGACAAGAAGTTTTTAGAATTGGCGCAAAGCAACCGCTATGAATGTAAAATGTAAAATGAGAAATGAGAAATTGAAAATGAGAATCACGCCGGAGGCAAATGAGAGCCGGCGATTGGGAAATATTTCATGATGCTAAACCGTTTCCGGATGAAGGTTTCATTTCTCATTTCTCATTTCTCATTTTACATTTTACATTGAGCCACAGTTGCGGCGACCGCCTCTTTCATCTCCCTGAAAGGATGGTATCATGGTCAAATCGGACCGCTGGATCAAGCGCATGGCGCAGGAAAAAAAAATGATCGAACCTTTTGCCGACCGGCAGGTGCGCGAAGGCGTCATCTCCTTCGGCGTTTCCTCTTACGGATATGACATGCGCGTGGCGGATGAATTCAAGGTTTTCGAGCCGCCCGAAGGCGGGTTGATTGATCCCAAGAAATTCGATCCCGATCATTTCACCCCGGTCAAAGGGGCGTTCGTGGATATCCCTCCCAACGCGTATGTCCTGGCGCGCTCGGTCGAATACTTCCGCATCCCGCGCGACATCCTCACGATCACATTCGGTAAATCCACTTATGCGCGTTGCGGCGTGATTGTGAACGTGACTCCGTTCGAGCCGGAATGGGAAGGCTTCGTGACCATCGCCATCAACAACGCGAATAAATATCCCGCGCGTATTTATTCGAACGAAGGCATCGCTCAGGTCGTCTTCCTCGGCGCCGAAGAACTATGCGAAATCTCTTATGCGGACAAAAAAGGCAAATACCAAGCGCAACAGTCCATCACCCATGCAAAGCTATAAGCCGGAGCCTATAGGCGTTGCTGTTCCTCGTCCCTGAAGTCCCTTGGGTCCCTTAGGTCCCTTCGGTCCTTGCGGGCCTTGCCGCCCTTCCCCTCTACCCCAACGCCTCCCCATAAACTTCCATAATCCTCTGAGTTTGTTTTTCAAGGGAGAACTCGTCTTTCACCCGCTTTCGTCCCTCCCATCCCATCCCCGTCCTATCTGCATTCGCAGCACATGCCGCCATTGCCGCCGCCAGCGAATCCGCGCTCATAGAATCTGCAACCAGCCCGGTCCGCCCATTCACGATAATTTCCTCAGGACCGCCGCACGGTGTCGCCACAACCGGACGCTCGCAGGCCATCGCCTCGAGCGCGATACGTCCGAAGGATTCGGAATCCGAAGCAATAACCAGAACATCGGTTGCGGAAAGAATCGCCGGAATGTTTTCGGAATACGGGAGATGGACAACATAAGAGCGGAGACTTTCATCCGCGACCAACTGAGCGTTGATTTCCCGCTCATAAACCGCTGCGCCGGCGTCGCCCGGCCAGCACGAGCCGACGATCAGGCCGCGTAGCGCGGGCGCCTGCCGCCGCGCCAGACGCATCGCCTCCAGGAAGCGCCGTTGCCCTTTGACGCGCTGAATCCGCCCGATGATCGCGCAGACAATATGCCGATCGTTGAAATTCCATTCGCTTCGCAGCCGGCGACGGGCTTCGGCGTCAAACCTATAAGCGCCGGCGTCTATGCCGATTGGAATCCTGGTCAGGCGGCGCGCATCCAAACCGGCGCAAGCCCATTCCTGTGCGACTGTTTCGGAAACTGCGATGACGCGGTGGGGGAGTTTTTTCGCCAGCCAGCGTTTGATGGGGCGCCCGGCGTCTTCTTTCAGATGCGAGGAGAAAACAACGGCGCGCTTAAGACGGCGGGCCGCCATGCCTGCATAGAGCAGGCCAAAAGGCCCATTGGCATGAACAAGATCAATCTCTTGAGACTCAATCCAGCGGCCAATCTCCCTCAATATCCTGGGCGAAAAAACAGGCAGAACCCAATTCCGTCGAAAACGCAGAGGATAATGCGCAATATGAATTGGGACGCCCAGCGACAGACACTTTTCTGGCAGCAATCCTTCTTCGCGGCATAGCAGCGTGACGTTGAATCCTGGAGCGGAGCCGAGACATTTTGCCAAATCCAGCAAAAACGCCTCCCCACCCCCGATGGCGGCATGGTCCGAAACCAATGCAATCGTTTTGCTCTGTGGTTGAATGCGCAAGAGTGGGAAGCCCGTTTGCGATTCGGAACATTATGAAGACGTTTGAGTGAAGGTTCTGACCAGACGCAGGGCCTCGCGGAAGGAGTCGGCCGTTCCCTCGCCCATGGCGCCAAACGTGTCGCGCAGGATATTGATCTCCTCGCCGGTAGGCTTGAAGAGCGCCCAAACATCGTCATCCCGGATCAAAGCCTTCAGACCGCGAGGGATGCTGTCATCTTTCATCGCGGACTGGCGCAGGCTTTCGCGATCCTCGAATTTCGAATAATCCAGACCATGTTGCCTCTTGCTACCCTCCGCCTCCCCTTCATCCGCGCCGCTCAACGTCAGGTCCACAAATTTCTGATATTTGTCGGGCAGTTTTGCCTTGATCCACAAAAGAACGGCGCGGCGGTCGCTGAGGCCAAAATCCCGGGAGATTTTCACGGCAAATATCCAAGCCGCAAAATAAGTATAATGGCTGCAAACTTGCATTGCAAGCAGAAAATTCACATAAATATTAAAACTAGCTTTCTATTCGAAACTTCGATAGTAAGTAACTGGCTAACAGGCTTTTTTTTAGCGGCAACGCCTGCCATGATCAACCGTGAATGGGCAAAAAAGCGCTTGCTCTCCCAGAGATCAAAGAGTTATCCGTCATCACGCCTTTTGTCGCTTGAGAGGAAGGATTCACTCTATGACGAACATCAACAAGCTGCGCAAACGCATTGACGATTTGGATAATAAACTCGTGAAGCTGCTGGACCAACGCGCCAGGCTGGCGCTCGAGGTCGGAGAGTTCAAACGGCACAAGGGCCTGACGTTCTTTGATCCAAGCCGCCAGAAAACCGTCATTCAAAAAGCCATCGAACGCAGCACAGGCGATTTCCCTTCCTCCGGCATCAAGACGGTGTTCGGCGAAATCATGTCGCATTGCCTGGCCTTGGAGCGCCCCATCCGCATTGGATTTTTAGGGCCGGAAGCCACCTTCTCCCACATGGCCGCCCGCAAGGAATTCGGCTCGGCGCATGACTTTCAGCCGCTGTCAACCACCGCCGACGTCTTTACGGCCGTGCAGAATGAATGGATGGACTACGGCGTCGCGCCCATTGAGAACTCGACCGGCGGCATCGTTTATAACACCCTGGATCTGTTCGCGGAATTCGAGCTCAAGGTCTGCTCGGAAATCATGATGCCGATCCACATCCATCTGCTCTCGAAGGAGCCGCTGCGCCGCATTCAGCGCATCTATTCGCATCCCCAGCCGTTTCTCCAATGCGAAGTCTGGCTGCGGGAAAACCTGCCCAACGCCGAGCGGATCGAAGTGGACTCGACCGTGCGCGGCGTGTTGATGGCGAAGAATGAGAAAAACGCGGCGGCCATCGGCAGCGAACTGGCCTCCGAACTCTACAGCCTCAAGATCATCGCGCGCGGCGTCGAGGACCACAAGGACAACACCACGCGCTTTCTCGTCATCTCCCATTCCGACGGCAATCGCACGGGCCGCGACAAAACCTCGATCATGTTCTCGGCGCCCGACAAACCCGGCGCGCTGTTCCTGCTCCTGAAGCCTTTCGCCGAGCGCGGCATCAACCTGACGCAAATCGAATCGCGCCCAACGCGCAAGCGCGCCTGGGAGTATATGTTTTTCGTGGACATGCTGGGTCACCGCGACGATCCGCCCATCGCCCAGACGCTCAAAGTCCTGCGCGACGAGTGCAAATTCCTGAAAATCCTCGGCTCCTACCCGCGCTGCCTGGATGCGAAGGACTAGGACCTAAACGTCTCGATGCCAATTCCAAAGACAGCGGCTTCCCATGCCTGTCGTTTCTTCGCGTAGGAGAATCCTATGAGTCTGTCCGGCAGTTTCAGAATTTCAAAAAAAGCATCCGCTCATCGCGTCGCAACTATCCTTCTTTTCGCCGCGCTGACTGCGGCCATGGCGGCGCGGATGGCGCGGGCGGATGAAGCGCCACAGATCATCGCAGGGCCGTATCTGCAATGCCCTTCCGAAAGCGGAATGACGGTGATGTGGCTGACCAATCGCAATGCAACGAGTTGGGTGGAATACGGGGAATCCGAAGCGCTGGGCGCCAAAGCCGTTCGTTCGCACGATGGCCTGGTGGACGCCGATATGCGCATCCATCGCGTCGCATTGACGAATCTCAAGCCGGGCGCCAAATATTTCTACAAAGTATTTTCCAAGGAAGTGGTGAAATTCGATCCTTACAAAATCACATACGGCGCGACGGTTTCGGCGGGGCCATTTTCCTTCACAGCCTTTTCGCGCGCCAAGCCATCCATCTCGTTCGTCGTCTTCAACGATATCCATGAGAACGACGCGCTGACTTCCCGGCTAATGGCGCTCGCGCTCCAAAAACCTTTCGACTTCGCGATCTATAACGGCGACATCCTGAGCCATCTTGAGAGCGAGGAACAGATCGTCACGCATCTGCTCATCCCCGCATCGCAAGGATTCGCAGCGCAGGTTCCATTCTTATACGCGCGCGGCAATCATGAGACGCGCGGGCGCTTTGCGCGAATGCTGCGCGAATACATCGCCAATCCCGGAGAACGCTTTTACTATTCCTTCGACCACGGCCCGGTCCATTTCATCATTTTGGACGCCGGCGAGGACAAGCCAGACTCGCAGGCCGTTTATGCCGGCCTGGCGGATTTCGATCGCTACCGTTCCGAAGAGAAGACATGGCTGGAGCAGGACATCCGGAGCGACGCCTGCAAGAAAGCTCGCTTTCGCATCGTGATATCGCACATCAACCTTTTCAATCAACCGGGAGCGGAGCAGGGCAAGGCGGAGAAACCAGAGGATTATGGACGCCGCGACGCCCGCGCCAAATTCGCGGCCGCTCTGGAGGAAGCCAAAACCGATCTGCATATCAACGGCCATACGCACCAATATGAAGTCATTGCCCCCGAGCCGGGCGCCCACAGCTATCCCATCTTCATCGGCGGCGCGCCCCAGGCCGGCAAAGCCACGCTCACCCGCGTTGAAATCAACAACGACGCGATCAACGTCGCGCAAATTCGCGACGACGGCCAGGTCGTCAATCAGCGTGAGATCAAACCGCGAAAGTAGTCTTCCAGTTTGGATTTGACGGACATTCCATCCTCGAACAGGCAGAATCATTCAGGGCAGAATCAATAATGATTCTGCCCTGAATGATTCTGCCTGTATCTATGCGCGCTTGCTCGACATTTGAAAGACCTTCAAGGCCTCGTCGCATAGTCCGCATATAAACTGAGAGGCAGCCCATTCCCCGGGCTGCCTCTCGAATAATCAATACTGCTTCCTCACCCCACCCTATCAACAACCCGACTCCCGCGCTCCGAATCACACGTCACAAATCTTGACAGCTTCCTCGAGCGCTGCGATCGCGGCTGGAACGCCTTTTTTCTTTGGGTTGAATTCATGCGACACGAAGCCGGTGAATTTTTTCGCGGCGATCAACTTCATGATTTCCGGATACTTGATCGTCTGCGTGTCATTGATGTCGTTCCGGCCCGGCTTGCCCGCCGTATGGAAATGTCCGATGAAGTCAATATTCTCTTCAATGTCCTTCATGATGTTTTCATCCATCATCGCCGCGTGATAGATATCATAAAGCAACTTGACATTGGGCGAACCGACCGCCTTGAGGACCTTGAATGCCCAGGCGGAATTCGAACACATGTAATCAGCGTGATTCTTGGTGTTGAGATACTCCATGCAAACCAGGATCTTGTTTTTCTCGGCGTAGCCCGCCACCTTCTTCAACCCTTCGATGCAATTCTTGGCGCCGTCCTCGTCCGACATCCCGGCGCGGTTGCCTGAGAAGCAAATCACATTCGGATATCCATTGGCCACGCAGTCGTCAATGTTCTTCTTAATGGCAGTGATGCAGGTCTCATGATTTTCAGTACGATTGAAGCCCTTGGGGATATTCAGGCCGTAGCTGTTGGACATCGAGGAAACCAGATTATATTTTTTCAGCGTGGGATAGTCCTTCACCCCGACCAAATCAACGCCTTTCAGGCCCAAACGGTTGCATTGCTTGCATAGCTCCTCCAGAGGCATGCCCGCGCTCCAGAGCGAAACGCCTTGCTTGATATTGCCCTTGAGTTTGAGCGGCTCGCTGCTGGCCGCAGGCGCCGCAGCGCCTCCCGCCGGCGCTTGCGCCATCAATTTTCCAACGCCCATTGCCGCCATCACTGCGCCTCCTGTGGAAATCTGGATCAGCCGCCGCCGGCTCAGACCTGCGGCGCGTTCGCCGGTCCCGGCCATTTCATCTTGCTTGCCTACGTTATGCATGTGATCGCTCCTTTATAAATTCATGGCTCTTCAATGCCCCGGAAGATACCCAAATCCCGGGGCCCGGCGCAAGGCAGGAAAATATCAATATCCAATATCCAATATCCAATATCCAATATCCAACATCCAATGTCCAACGTCCAAAGTCAAATGTCTAAAGCCAAATGCTCAATGCCTAATGTCCAATTTCTTGCGATAATATTCATTGTTTTGTCACCCAATATTTTGTCACCCATTGTTTTGTCACACATTGTTTTGTCAATTAATGAACTGCCGCCACCCAACCCTGGATTGTTATCTACACAGCCAGACCTTTGTAATTCCATGGTTTCGGGATTGATCCGCCCTCCACAAGCGTGTATCATGCGTCAGCATTGCGCATAGATAATAATCTCACATCTGACGTTGAAACCCATGTGTAACCCGCTCTTGAACCGCAGCAGGACAGGCTTGATGGCCGCGCTGATTTTGGCGCAGGCGGCGCTTGGCGTCGCGGCGACGGTCTCATTTTATCCCTGCGACGACGCCTGCGTGCGCGGTGGGACTTATGCCAATACCCGTCTGGGCGCCCTGCCGCCCGACAGCGCATCCCTCAATGTGAAATTTGCCGGCTCGAACAACGACTACACGCGGGTCGCTTATTTGAAGTTCGATCTGAGCGGTACCAGCGGCGTCGTGCAGTCGGCCAATCTGCTGCTCACCGTGAGCGCGCGGGACACCGCCGGAACCGGGCAGGATTTCCTCAAGAAGGTGAACAACGACGCCTGGGCGGAGGCCAACATCACTTCCGCCACGCAGCCCACGGACTGGGCGACCAGCCTGCTGGCCACGTGGATCGCGCCCGCCGCCGGTTCAACGGTTTCGATTGACCTGACCGACACGATCAACCGCCGCACGAGCGACTATCTGTCGCTGGCGATCTATTCCAACGATGGCCGCTCGGTCGTTTACTACAGCAAGGATCAGAATCCGCAAAATGTCTGGCCCCGCCTGGTTGTCACGGGCGCCGAGGTCAGCGCGCCCGGCCCGACGGGGCGGGTACGAATGGAATACTGGGAGGGGCTGACGCCGCCGACTATCAACGGGTTGAAGGCCGCGCCCGGCTATCCCAACAAGCCGACAGGCCGCGATTATCCCGCGTCGCTGGAGACGGTCCGCGGCTTTCGCGACAACTACGGGGTCCGGCTGCGCGGCTATTTCCATGCGCCGCTCACGGGCAATTACGTCTTCTATCTTTCCGCAGCCGCGGCCGCCCAATTGTTGCTCAGCACAGACGACGCCACGGGCAGCCTCCGCCCGTCGCCCGTCGCCGAGGTTACCTCGGCGACGAACTGGCGCGACTGGTCTGCCGCGCCCTCGCAGCAATCCTCGCCCATCGCGCTGGTCAAGGGGCAGAAATACTACTTCGAGGCGCTGATGGCAGCGGGCGTGGGCGACGATCATCTCTCAATCGGATGGCAGCTGCCTGACGGCTCCTTCGAGCGGCCCGTTCCCGGCGACCGCGTCTCGCCTTATCTGGCCAACGAGTCTGTTCCGCCGGCGGGACACACGCTCGACTATCTGACGGCGGCTCATCCGCGCATCATGGCCTCCGAGCACACCTTCGCCCGCGTGCGCCAGAAGGTCGTCAGCGATCCGGACATGCAGGACCGCTGGGCCAGTCTGAAATCAAGCGCCGACGCTCTGCTCTCGCAGCCGCCCAGCACGTATATCATCTCGACGGGCCGCCTGCTGGGCGTTTCGCGTCAGGTCCTTGGACGCGTGCAGACGCTGGCCATGGCCTACAGGATCAGCGGCGACGCCGTCTATCTGCGCCGCGCCGTGGCTGAGATGTACGCCGTGTCGCAGTTCCCGGACTGGCATCCTTCGCACTTTCTCGATACGGCTGAGATGACCGCCGCGGTCGCCATCGGATACGACTGGCTATACAACGATCTGGTGACTTCCGAGCGGCTGGTCTTGCGCACGGCCATCCGCGATTTCGGCCTCAAGCCGGGGCTTGCCGTGTATAAAGGCGGCAGCGGATGGGGGGTGAACAACTGGAACCAGGTCTGCAACGGCGGCATGGGCATGGGCGCGCTGGCCATTGCGGATGACGATCCGGCTACGGCCTCCGCGGTTCTCGACAAGGCGCTCGCCTACTACAACCTCCTCTATATGGTCCCCGACGGCGGATGGGCGGAAGGGCCTGGGTATTGGGGTTATGCCACGCAGTACATGAGTTATCTTTTTTCCTCGGCGGAAACGGCGGTGGGCTGCGCCTACGGCCTGGCCGAACGGCTGGGCATGAAGCAGACCGGCTTCTTCCCGATCTGCATGAACCGCCCAAGCCACAAGGTCTTCGGCTTCAGCGACGCCGGCAGCGGCGAGGTGACCAACAGCCCGCAGCACTACTGGTTCGCCTGGCGGTACGGCGAGCCAGCTTTCAGCCGCTATCAGCGCGAATACGACCGCAGCAGCGGGCAGGAAATGCTTTGGTTCGATAATCGAGGGCAGCTGCCCGGCGACATTCCTCTGGCGCTGGACCGGACGTTCCAGAGCTGCGGCGTCGCGGAGATGCGCGGCTCGTGGGATTGGGGCTATCCAACCTTCGCCGGCTTGAAGGCGGGCGTCAACAACGGCGGACACTGGCATTTGGACCTAGGTTCGTTCGTCATGGACGCGCTGGGCCAGGAATTCGCGATGGACCTGGGAGGCAACGACTACGGGACCGTCGGCGTGAGCGACTACTTCGACAACGCGCAGCGGTGGAAATACTACAAGGTGCGCGCCGAAGGGCACAACACGCTGATGCTCAATCCCGATAACCAGGCCGATCAGGCTTTCGGCAGCGCGCCGATCACCAGCTTCCGAACCGACGCGGAAGGCGCCTATACGATCGCTGACTTGACGCAAGCCTATAAGAGCGACGCCACCAAGGTAAGGCGCGGGCTGATGATGCGCAACTATCGGCGCGAAGTGATCGTGCAGGATGAAGTCACGGGGCTGGGCGGCGCCAAAGACCTTTACTGGTTCCTGCACACGAGGGCCGCGATCCAGATTCTCGACGGCGGCAGGTCTGCGATGCTGACGCAGTCGGGCCAGCGCGTCTGGGCGCATATCCTGGACGCGCCGACGAGCGCCGTCTTCGGCGTGATGAACGCCGTGCCGCTGCCGACGTCGCCGGTTCCGAAAAACGGACAGGACGCGACCACGGGCATCCAGAAGCTGTTCATCCACAACAAGGGCGCCGCCACGGTGAGACTCGTTGTCTGGCTCGTGCCGCTGCCCATCGGGCAAAATCCGCCGACCACCATGCCCGCCGTGCTGAGCCTGGACAGCTGGGGCAGCGTTGTTTTCAACGATCCGGGAACCGGCTTCGGCGCCGCGCCGCGCCCCAATCTCATCACCTTGACGCCGCCGGCCAGCTGGAAGCCCGACATCGGCGCCATCGCCTTCCGCGTGTATTCGGGCCTCTTGAATCATCAGAAAATCCCGATCGCCGCCCTCGCGGACAATCCGTCCACGCCCGGCCTGGACTACTACTTCTACGAACTGACCGCCGACTGGATTGGGTGGAAGCAGTTCACCATCCCGATTGCGGATTTCGCCCCGGTGGGTTCGCCGCTGGGCTGGGATAAGATCACGCAGGTCCAGTTCCGCGCCGATGGATGGGACGCCACGCGCCTGGGCGATTCGGTCTTGAACGTCGAAGGGCTGGACAGCGCGCCGATCGGCGACCTGTTCGGCGACGTGCCGGCGCCGCAGTATAATCTCATTTTCAAGCCGCCCGATCCCGTCGGCGCAAAGACGGGCGCGGTCAGCTTCAGCCTTTATTCCTACGCCCCCACCCGGCAGGACCTGCTGCTTCTGTGCATGTCCGAAAACGCCGTCAACGGCTCGTCTCCCGACTACTATTCCTACGGCATTGATGTGAACTGGACGGGCTGGAAGCAGTTCTCCGTTCCCCTGAAAAGCTTCAGCACGGCCCGTCTGCCTCTGGGATGGGACCAACTGAATGAAATTCGCTTCTATACGAACGGCTGGAGCCATACGCTGACAACGGGAACCGTTCTATGCCTCCGCGATTTTCAGATCGCGCTGCCAACGACCTACACCCTCGCCGTCACCAGCGATCACGGGCGGGTTGATGTCGCCCCGAAACTTGCCTTCTACGATCCCGGCGCCACCGTAACGCTGATGGTCGCCGCCGTTGACGCCGGATGGGTGTTCGACAGTTGGACCGGCGACGTCCCGGCGGGCGCGGAGCATGATAATCCTCTCACGATGATCATGGACCGCAACCGCGCCGTAACCGCTCATTACGCGTCCGCGACGCCGACGGGGACAGTCATTGTGGATGCCAGGCCTTCAAGCGCATCCTGGTCGCTCACGGACAGCCTCACTCAAACATGGAACGGAACCGGGCCAGCCACAATAACAAGCGTCACAGCAGGCGCGGTCCAAATCACCTGGCTGCCGTTGGACGGCTTTGACGCTCCGTTAATAAATCCCATGTTCCAAACGTTGGCAACCGGCGCCACGATCACCTTCCAAGGCCGATACTCGCTGCCGCTGGATTTGCTCCTGAGTTATCTTGCCGGCAAAACCGCCAGCCTAAGCGCCGCGCAGCTGGAAGCCGCCGACATAAACAACGACGCCGCGGTTGACATCGCCGATGTGATTGCATTAATCAAGCTGGGCCACTGAGAATCCTGAAAAATAAATCCCCAAAGCCTTCGGATTCCTGGCAGAATAATGGAAGATGGCGGTTATCTGTTTCTTTCCATCGCTTCTTCCTGCGGCAGCGTCCAATGCATTGCTCCAATGCATTTCCCTTTTTCCTGCCAGAACTTGATTTCTTCAGGAACGGCGTCTCATAGGCATAGGCATGGAGGGTTTCACTCCATGTAATATCTTTTTCAGCCGCTTAAAATAACTTAATTAGGTCATAAATGTATCCATACATTCCACCTCGCGAGAAAAATGCCAGTATTATTCCAGAAACAATTAAACAAACAAGTATAAATATTATTGGATCCTTTTGGCGGGAAATAATATACTTCTTGCCGTATTTCCATATATATAGCCATTGCAATGGGATTAGAAAGATTATTGAAAAAGCGTATGCCTTTAGCCGCCTGAAGTAGGTG